>NZ_JBICUN010000007.1:0-331701 GCF_043198195.1 Micromonospora sp. NPDC048868 | reverse complement strand
GGCGCGCCCCGCGGCCGCGCCCCCCCGCCCCCCCCGACCCCCCTCACCCCAACCCCCGCCGTTGCCCCCCGGCCGTGGGGCCCGGCCCCGCCCGCCCCCCCCCCCACGGCTGAGTCTGGAATCAGCGAACGTTACGTCCGATCGGCGACTGTTTCCGCCGCCGGGGGTGGTGAAAGCTGGGGGCGGGGGAAGATCCGGGCGGGACCGCCCGGCATGGGAGGGGTGACCATGGCGGGCGACGCCGGCTCGGGCGCGGCGCGGGAACTGTTGCTGGTGCTCGCGGTGGCGCTGGCCGGGCTGCTGCTCGCCGTGGTCGCGGTGTTCACGCCGTGGCACGCCACCCCGGACGGGGCCGCGCCAGCCGCTCCGGTCGAACTTCGCAGCCCGACGGAGCGGCCGGTGGCCACCGTCGGCTGACCGTCGCCGGGCCGCCCGCCCGTCGCCGGAGGGGCCGGTGCGCGGTCAGTGGGCGCGGGTCTCCCCGGCGCCGGCCGGGAAGTGTTCCGCCCCCAGCAGGTCGGCGAGGGTGGTCCGGTCGACCACCAGGGCGATCGCGCCGTGCACGGCCAGCCAGACGTCCCGCAGGCCGGTCGCCACACCCGCGTAGCCGGCCCGCTCGGCCGGCAGGCCGCGGACGGTCGTCAGGGAGCCGCCGATCGCGCGGAGCACGTCGCCGACGCTGATCTCCACGGCGGGGCGGGCCAGGGCGTACCCGCCCTCGGTGCCCCGGTGGCTCACCAGCAGACCGGCCCGGCGCAGGTCGACTAGGATGCCCTGGAGAAAGCTCAGCGGGATGCCCTGGCTGTCGGCCAGCGTCCCCGCCTTGACCAGCCCGCCGCCGCCGACCGGAGCCGCGGCGGCGACGGCGAGCATGGCCCGGAGCGCGTAGTCACTGCGCGCGGAGACGTACACGTCACTGACCCGCCTGGTCCAACACGCCCCAGCGACGCCGGATCGCCTTGTCCGCCGCCCCGAACGCGGCGTCCACCGCCAGGCCCAGCACCAGGATCACGATCATCGTGGAGATCAGCCAGGGCGAGTCGGAGAGTTCCCGCGAGTAGGTCAGCTGCGCGCCCAGCGAGGTCTGCGAGATGCCGACCACGATCAGCTCGCCGGCCATCAGGCTGCGCCAGGAGAACGCCCAGCCCTGCTTGAGACCGGCCACGATGGCCGGCAGCGCGGCGGGCGCGATGACGTACCGGTACAGGTTCAGCCCTCGGGCGCCGAGGTTGCGGCCGGCGCGCAGCAGCAGCGGCGGCACGTAGTCCACACCGGCGATCACGCCGTTGGCGATGGACGGCGCGGCGCCGAGCACCACCACGAAGAAGATGGCCTTCTCGCTCAGCTCGAACAGCAGGATCGCCAGCGGGAACCAGGCGATCGACGGCATTGTCTGCAACGCGGTGATCATCGAGCCGATCGCGGCCCGCAGGATCCGTGACCGGGCCACCGCGAGGCCGAGCAGCAGGCCGACGGCGACCGAGAACACGTAGCCGAGGGCCGCCCGGCGCAGGGTGGTGACCAGCCCCTCCCAGAGCTGGACGCCGCTGACCTGCCGGAGCAGTTCCTGACCCACGGCCACCGGGCCCGGCAACGAGTACTCGGGCTTCCAGCCGGTCCAGACCACGACCTGCCAGGCGCCGACGGCGAGGACGAGGGCGGCCAGCTTCGGCCAGGTCGCCGCCCAGAACCGGCTGGCCCGCGTGCGGCTCTTCTCCCGACCGGCCAGCTCCAGGGCGTCCAGCCCGGAGATCTCCGCGTCGGTACGCGGGACGGCGGCGAGGGTGTCACCGGCCATGACGGCCCACCTCCGTACGCAGGCGGCCGGTGACCTCGGCGGCGATCGCGGCGACCTCGGGGGAGTCGATGCGGCGCGGCCGGGGCACGTCGACCGGGGTGGACCAGATGATCCGGCCGGGCCGGCTGGAGAGCAGGATGATCCGGTCGGCGAGTCGGGCCGCCTCGCGGACGTTGTGCGTCACGAAGAGCACGGTGAGCCGCCGCTCGGTCCAGATCCGTTCCAGCTCGTCGTGCAGGATGTCCCGGGTCATCGCGTCCAGCGCGCCGAACGGCTCGTCCATCAGCAGCACCGGCGTGTCCAGGGCGAGGGTGCGGGCCAGCGCCACCCGCTGGCGCATGCCGCCGGACAGTTCGTGCGGGCGCTTGCGGCCGAAGTCGGCCAGGTGGACCGTGCCGAGCAGTTCGGCGACCCGGTCCCGCCGCGCCGCCCGGGGCAGCCCGCGCAGTTTCAGCGGCACCTCGACGTTGCCCTCGACGGTGAGCCAGGGGAAGAGGGCGGGCTCCTGGAACATCAGTCCCGGGTCGACGCCCTCGTCGAGGGTGATCCGCCCGCCGCTGGGCCGGTCGAGGCCGGCGACCAGGTTGAGCAGGGTGCTCTTGCCGCAGCCGGAGGCCCCGACCAGGCAGACGAACTCGCCGGGCGCGACGTCGAGGGAGACCCCGTCCAGGGCGACGACGGCGTTCGCACCGCGCCCGTACACCTTGGTGACGCCGTGCAGCGCGACCGAGCCGGTCGCGCTGCGTGGCGTCGTCGTGGTCGACGTCATGGTTGGACGACCTCGGGCTTGCCCTGGCCCTTGAGCACCTCGTTGAGGTGGGTGAGGTCGTAGAGGCCGTCGAGGCTGACCGGCTGGGTCAGGCCGACGGCGACGGCGTGGTCGAGCCCGGTCTTCAGCGACGTGGCGATCGGGTCGTTGATGAACTCCAGCGTCGGCCAGGCCTGCTTGATCAGCTTGAGGTCGAGCGGCTTGCCGCTGATCTTTCCGATGTGGTCGGAGATGGCCTGGTGCGTCTCGTCGGGCCTGGTGTTGACGAACTCGTTGGCCGCCACCTGGCCCTCGACCAGCTTCTTGACCACGTCCGGGTGGGCCTTGAGGAACTTGGTGCTGACGATCAGGTTGGTGATCACGAACTTCCGGTCCGGCCAGAGGTCGCGCTCGTCGACGAGCACCTTGCCGCCCGCGTTGACCAACCGGGACACGAACGGCTCGGGCACCCAGGCGCCGTCGATGGCCCCGCTGTTGAAGGTCTCCACCGTCTGGGCGTTCTCCTGCGGGACGATCTTGACGTCGCCGCCGCCCTCCTTGGTCGTGGTGAGGCCCTTCTCCTTGAGCCAGTAGCGGATGGCCACGTCCTGGGTGTTGCCCAGCTGCGGGGTCGCGATCTTCTTGCCCCGGAGCTGCTCCACCGAGGTGATCCCGGGCTTGACCACGAGCGCGACGCCGCCGGAGGCCGCGCCGGAGATGACCCGGACGGCCTCGCCCTTCGACTTCGAGAAGGCGTTCACGGTGGGGTTCGGGCCGATGTACGTGGCGTCGAGCGCGCCGGAGAAGATCGCCTCGATGGCGGCGGGGCCGGCGTTGAAGGTCTTGGTCTCCAGCTTGACGTCGCCGCCGAGCTTCTCGGCGAAGATGCCCTTCTCCACGCCGACCACCGCCGGCGCGTGGGTGATGTTGGGGAAGTAGCCGAGCCGGAGCGTCGTCGGGCCGGAGCCGCCGCCCGCGCCCTCGCTGTCGTCGCCGCAGGCGGCGGCGGTGCCCAGGGTCGCCACGCCGACGACGGCGAGGGTGGCCAGGGAGACCCACCGACGCATGGGGAGCCGTCTCATCGTCCATCCAATCCGCAGTATTCCTACTTAGTTGGTAGGAAGACTGGGGCAGGCGGTGAACTGGCGTCAAGGCCCAACCACATGCCGGGATCCGCGTCCCAGAAAAAGCGGCAATCTCTACTGATTGGGTGTGCTTTGCGGCCGGCGTTCCCGCAGCCGCCGCCGGCCGCCGGGGCGGCTGCGCACGACGCCCCGGGCGCGGGTCGGGGCGGCAGGCGGGAGGTCGCCGGTGGCGGGGGTGCCGACGCGCTAGGGTCGATCCCGTGGCGGCGCGGAGATCGAGAATTCCAGCGACGAAGTACCCGGTAGAGCGGTTCACGCTCGACAACGGCCTGCGGGTGGTGCTGACCCCCGACCGCAGCGCCCCGGTGATCGGGGTGGCGGTCGTCTACGACGTCGGCATCCGCTCCGAACCCGAGGGGCGCACCGGCTTCGCCCACCTCTTCGAGCACCTCATGTTCCAGGGCTCCGAGAACCTGGAGAAGCTGGCGCACTTCCGGCACGTGCAGGGGGCGGGCGGCACCTTCAACGGCTCGACCCACCTGGACTACACGGACTACTACGAGACCCTGCCGAGCAACGCCCTGGAGCGGGCGCTGTTCCTGGAGGCCGACCGGATGCGCGGCCCCCGGCTGACCGAGGAGAACCTGCGCAACCAGGTCGACGTGGTCAAGGAGGAGATCCGGGTCAACGTCCTCAACCGCCCGTACGGCGGCTTTCCCTGGTTGACCCTGCCACCGGTCATGTTCGACACCTTCCCGAACGCGCACGACGGCTACGGCTCCTTCGTCGACCTGGAGTCGGCCACCGTCCCCGACGCCGCCGACTTCTTCCGCCGCTACTACGCGAGCGGCAACGCGGTACTGGCGGTCAGCGGCGACATCGACGTCGCCGAGGCGACCACGCTGATCGAGCGGCACTTCGGCGACGTGCCGGCGCGTCCCGCCCCGAAACGGCCCGACTTCGCCGAGCCCGACCTGACCGAGGAGCGGCGCACCTCGTACACCGACAAGTTGGCCCCGCTGCCGGCGGTGGCCGGCGCCTGGCGGGTGCCCGACCCGATCACCGACTTCGCCGCCTACCTGCCGTACGTCGTGCTGGCCGAGGTGCTCACCGACGGCGACGCGTCCCGGCTGGTCGAGCGGCTGGTCCAGCGGGACCGGGCGGTGACCAGCCTCGGCGGCTACGTCGGCTTCATGGGCGACCCGTTCGACGTGCGGGACCCGACGGCGCTGCTGCTCCAGGCGCACCTGCCGCCCGGCGGGGACGTGGACAAGGTGCTGCGCACCGTCGACGAGGAGTTGGACCGGCTGGCCACCGACGGCGTGGCCGAGGGGGAACTGGCCCGTACCCAGGCCCGGATGGCGACCCACCTGCTGCGCGACACCGACGCGGTGCTCGGCCGGGCGTTGCAGATGGCCGTGCTGGAGCAGCAGCGTGGCGAGCCGGGGCTGCTCAACGACCTGCCCCGGCTCGTCGGCGAGGTCACCGACGAGCAGGTCCGCGCCGCCGCGGCCACCCTGCGGCCTGAGCGCCGCGCGTCCATCGAGGTCATCCCAGGAGGGGCCAAATGAGTGTGACCGCACCGGCCGCGCCCCGGGCGCTGCCGCCGCTCGGCCCGAACCGCAGGCTCAAGCTGCCGAAGCAGGCCGAGCGCACGCTGGGCAACGGGCTGACCGTGATCGCCGTACGCCGGCCGGCGGTGCCGCTGGTGGAGGTGCGGCTGTGGATGCCGTTCGGCCGTACCCACCTCGCCCGGGGCGCCATGCTCGCGCAGACCCTGCTCTCCGGCACTCAGACGATGTCCAGCGTGCAGATCGCGGCCGAGTTGCAGAAGGTCGGCGGCGGGCTCTCCGCCGGGATCGACCCGGACCGGCTGATGCTCTCCGGCGCCGGGCTGGTCACCGGGCTGGACCGGATGCTGGAGATCCTCGCCGAGGTGCTGACCGACGCGGCCTACCCGAACGACGACGTCGCCACGGAGCGGGACCGGCTGGTGGACCGGATCCACGTGGCGCGGAGCCAGCCGGCGCACCTGGCCCGCACCGCCCTGCTCCGGCGGGTCTACGGCACCCACCCGTACGCGGTGCAGACCCCCGAACCGGAGGCGGTCCGGGCCGTCCGGCCGGGAGTGCTGCGGACCCTGCACGCCCAGCGGGTGCACCCCGCCGACGCCGTGCTGGTGCTGGTCGGTGACGTGCAGCCGGACCGGGCACTGGACGCCGCCGAGAAGGCACTGTCCGGGTGGACCGGCGCCGGGCACACCGCCGACCTGCCGCCCGCCCCGCCGCTGGAGCCCGGGCCGCTGCTGCTGGTCGACCGCCCGGGGGCGGTGCAGTCCTCGCTGCGGATCGCGCTGCCGGCGGTGCCCCGCACCCACCCCGACCACGCCGCGCTGCAACTGGCCAACCTGATCTTCGGCGGCTACTTCTCCTCCCGCTGGGTGGAGAACATCCGCGAGGACAAGGGCTACACGTACGGGGGGCACTCCCTCGTGGAGCACTCGGTGGCCGGGTCGGTGCTGGTCGCCGCCGTCGACGTGGCCACCGAGGTCACCGGGCCGGCGCTGCTGGAGACGACGTACGAACTCGGCCGGCTGGCCTCCCTCCCGCCCCGCGAGGACGAGCTGGAGCAGGCCCGCCAGTACGCCCTCGGCACCCTCCAGCTCGGGATGTCCACCCAGGCCGGGCTCGCCTCGCTGACCAGCGCGTACGCCGGCAGCGGGCTGCGCCTGGAGTTCCTGGCCGAGCACGCCGCCCGGCTGGCGAAGGCGACCGTGGCCGACGTGGCCGAGGCGGCGGCCCGCTACCTCGCCCCGGCGCAGGCGGTCACCGTGGTGCTGGGCGACGCCGAACGGATCGGGCGGCAGGTGGCGGCGCTGGCCCCGGTCACCACCGAGCCGGCACGACCGTGAGCGGTGAGCCCGCGCCGCCGCTGGCCCGTTCCACCCTGGACCGGGCGGCCCACCGGCGCACCGATCCCGGGTGGCTGGCGCAGGCGTGGAGCGGGGCCCGGGTGCTGGTGCTCGACTCCGCCGACGGCGGCCGGGCGCTGGTGCGTACCGACACGTCGCCGCCGAAGCTGGTGCTCGTCGACCCGGCCGGGCTGCCCGGGCCGACGTCGCCGATGTTCCTCGGCGTCGAGCCGGACGGGGTGCCGGTCTTCGCCGTGGACGCCCCGCTGCCGGCGGTGTCCGGGGCCCGGGCGGCGCACCTGCGCGAGGTCGGGCACCTGCTCGGCGACCGCGACGCCGGGCTGTTCACCACCGCGCTGGCGCTGGTCAACTGGCACCTGCGGCACCGCTACTCGTCGGCCACCGGGCACCCGACCGAGGTGGACGAGGCCGGCTGGTCCCGGGTCGACCCGGCCGGGGAGCGGATCTGGCCGCGTACCGATCCCGCCATGATCGTGCTGGTGCATGACGGCGTCCCGGGCCTGGACGGGCGGTGCCTGCTCGGCAACAACGCCACCTGGCCGCACACCGCCGGCGAACGCCGGTTCTCCTGCCTCGCCGGCTACGTCGAGCCCGGGGAGTCGGCCGAGGCCGCGGTGCTGCGCGAGGTCCGCGAGGAGGTCGGCGTCCCGGTCGACGACATCGCGTACGCGGGCAGCCAGGCCTGGCCGTTTCCCGGCTCCCTCATGCTCGGCTTCCTCGCCACTGCGGATCCGGAGCATCCGGTGCAGGTGGATCCGACGGAGATCGCGTTCGCCCGGTGGTTCTCCCGCAGGGAGATCGGCGCGGCCCTGGCGGGACGGCCGGTGGAGGTCGGCGGGGCCCGCCTGGTGCTGCCGCCGCCGTCGTCGATCGCGCTCTTCCTGATCCACCGCTGGCTCGACGGGCACTGCTGAGCCGGTCTCCGCCGCGCACGAGCGCGCCGGTGGCCGGGGTCGTGCGGTCCCGGCCCGTGGCCGCCGTTGCCGCGACGGTCACGGACCGGGAACACGGGCCGCCGTGGTCGGCTGGGCAAAGGAGCACGGCGGGGGAGCCGGTCCGACCACGACGGACGTCTGGGTTGCGGGTCAGCTGCCTCGGTCGTCGGGTGCGGCCCGCCGTCCGCGGCCCGGCTCGTCGAGCGGGAGGACCTTGACCCGCTGCTTCCCGGAGCGGACCGCGCCGACCGTGGCGAGGGCCCGGGCCAGCAGCAGCGCGGCGTCGCGCTCCTCGGCGTGCACGATCTGGCGGCGCGGCTCGGGCGTGGTGGTCTCGTCGCGGAGTCGGTCACCGCACGCCCAGGCGGCGGCGATGTCCACGTCGGCGGCGGCGCGGATGTCGGTGCGAACGATCAGGAACCGCATGCGGGTCTCCGGATGAATCGCGAGGGTGGGGAACGGGTGGAAGTTCCACGTCACTCTGCCGTCATGTTACGCCGCGCGGTCGTCTCATCAAGTGAAACGCGACGATTGGTTCGGAGGCTCATCCGATCAGCGGATGCCTGGTCGGCGGGGTGGCAGGGCGCAGACGCGACGGGGCCGCCGGCACGCTGCCGGCGGCCCCGCGACGGTCGACGGATCAGTTCAGATCGAACTGTCCGTTCTTCGCGCCGGCGATGAAGCCCAGCCAGCCGGCCCGGTTGAACAGCAGCACCGGACCGCCCTGGTCCTTGCTGTCCCGCAGGGCCACCGCGACCGGTCCGGTCCTCAGTGGTGCGACCTCGACGCAGTTCGAGGTCTGGCTGCGCGTGCTCTTACGCCACGGGGCGTCCGCGAGCTGGGCGAGTACGGACGGCGTGTTGCGGATCTCGTTCATCGTGCCACTCCTGAGGTGAACTGCTCCGATGGAACGAGTGGCGCCGCACGACCCGACGGTGGGCCCCCGTGATCACCGATCCGTCAGGCGCCCGGAATACCGGCGGCGTTGGGTCGGCGCCGTTGCCGGCCCGTACGCCACCGTGGACGCGGTCGCCGTGCCGGGCAGCCGCCCCGTCGCCTCGATCAGCCAGGAGAGGGTGTCCGATTCGGAGAGCGCCGCCGTGCATAGCCACTCGAACACCACTTTATAGCGATTTAGGGCGTTTACCTCGGTCGACATGACGTCGGTGAACCCCCCTTCGATGGCCAGCGTCTCCGGATCGAGCGGATCCGCGAACCGGTAGACCGAGAACGCGGTCGGCGGGAGGTACCAGTCGCCGATCTGGGTGTCGCGCGGCAGCACGTGCAGCGTGACGTTCGGCAGCATCGCCAGTTCGCAGAGCTGCACCAGCTGCGCGCGCAGCACCTCCGGCGGCCCGGTCCGGCCGCCGAGCGCCGCCTCCTCCAGCACCGCCGTGTAGCGGGGCGCGTCGGTCGCGCGGGTGAGCAGCGACTGCCGGGCCAGCCGGGCCCGCACCTCGGTGTCGATGTCCTCGCCGGCCTCCGGGTCGCCGGCCTCCTCGTCGACCTGCCGGGCCGAGGCGATCCGCACCGACGCGTAGTCCGGCGTCTGGAGCAGGCCCGGCACCAGGACCGGGTTGTATTCCGAGATCTCCGCGCAGCCCGCCTCCAGCTCGGCGAAGCTGCGCTGCTGCTGGGTCATCACCGGGTAGTTGCGCAGCCAGCCGCGGATGTCGCCGGCCTCCTCGGTGATGCCGAGGAGTTCCCGGCGCAGCGCCTCGTCGGCGCCGTAGAGATCCAGCAGCACGCGGACGTCGTCCGGGTCCGGGCGGCTGCGGCCGTTCTCCAGCCGGGACAACTTGGACGCGGACGCCCAGCCGATGCGCTCGATGACCTGGTCTCCCGTGAGACCCGCGGCCTCGCGCAGCCGGCGCAGCTCGGTGCCCAACCTGCGGCGGCGCAGGATCGGGCTGGGTGAGGCAGGAGGCACGACGTCCTCTTTTCCCGTGGACCGCCGCAGACGCGACGGTAACTGTATGAAATTCGCCCCCCACGGTCAGTATGGACGGCGCGCCTCCCGCCGGAGGTCCCGGTGGGGGCGTGTCTCGCAGAAAAGAGGACCGTGGAAGGGCGCGGCGTCCGGTACGACGCCGTCGGCCGACCGCGCCACCCAGACCGCGCCACGCCGCGCACCACCCCCGCCGGAGGGACCCCATGCGCACCGTCCTGCGCCGCCCGGATTTCCGCCTGCTCTTCGGCGGCCTGCTCGCCAGCATGGCCGCCGAGTCGATCCTGTTGCTGGCCCTCGCCATCTGGGTGAAGGACCTGACCGGGTCGGACGGGCTGGCCGGCGCCACCATCTTCGCGGTCATCGCCCCGATGACCCTGGCCCCGCTGGTGGGGTGGATCGTCGACCGCTACCCCCGGCGCCCGTTCTTCGTTGCGGCGAACCTGGTGACGGCCGTGCTGCTCACCCCGCTCCTCGTGGTGCGGGACCGGACCGACGTGTGGATCATCTACGTGGTGGCGGCCCTCTACGGCCTGTCGTACATCACCCTCAGCGCGGTGCTCAGCGGCCTGATCCGCCAGCTCGTGCCGGTGGAACTGCTGGCCGACGCCAACGGCGTGCTCCAGACCGTGCGCCAGGGGCTGCGGCTGGTCGGCCCGCTGGCCGGCGCCGGGCTCTACGCCGCCGTCGGCGGCTGGATGCTGGCCGTGATCGGGATGGTCGGCTTCCTGTCGGCGGCCGTCGTGGTGGGCCTGCTCCGCACGACGGAGACGCCGCCCACCGGGCCCGGGCTGCGCTGGCCGGCCGAGGTGAGCGCCGGGCTGCGCCACCTGGCCGGGGAGCCGGCGCTGCGCCGGGCGCTGCTCGGCTACGGGCTGGGATCGCTGGCGATGGGCTTCAGCGAGTCGTTGATCTTCGCGTACGTCGACCAGGGGCTGCGCCGGGACGCCGCGTTCGTCGGCGTGCTGGTCACCGTGCAGGGCATCGGCGGGCTGGTCGGCGGGCTGCTCTCCCCGGCCGTGGTGCGCCGCGCCGGCGAGGTGGGCACGCTCGCCGCCGGGGTGGCGTTCTTCGGGCCGGCCTCGCTGGCGCTGGTGTACCCGAACCTCTGGCTCGGCTTCGTCGCCGTACTGCTGGCCGGGGTGTCGCTGCCGCTGACGATGGTCGGGCTGCACACGCTGATCCAGCGGCGTACCCCGCAGGCGTTGCTCGGCCGGGTCGCCGCGGCCTCGGAGGCCGTGGTCAGCGGCCCGCAGGCGCTCTCGATCGGCGCGGGGGCGCTGCTCGTCGGGGTGCTGGACTACCGCGTCCTGTTCGCCCTGATCGGGGTGGCCACCCTGCTCGCCGGCGGCTACCTCTGGCACGGCCGCACGCTCAGCCCACCGCCACCCGTCCGGATCCCCGCCCCCCGCCGGCCCGCCGAGGGGTCCACCGCCGTCGGCCCGGCCGCCGCGAGCCAGGAGGTGGTCGGCACGACCCCACCGGGCCCGGCGCGCTGAGGCCCCGGCCCGCCGGGGGGCGTAGGGCGCTGCGCCCGGCCGGACACCTCCCCAGGGCGCGGCGAACGGGGAGGCGGACAGGACGCGACGAGCGGCCGGCCCGGGTGGGCGGCCGCTCGTCGGTGGTGCTGCGTCCGGTCAGGCGTCGATCGTGGCCAGGTGCTGCTTGACCTGGACGATCGAGGGGTTGGTCAGGGCGCTGCCGTCGGCGAAACGCAGCGTCGGGACGGTCTGGTTGCCGCCGTTGACGCTCATCACGAACTCCGCGGCCTTCGCGTCCTGCTCGATGTCGACCACCTCGTAGCCGATGCCCTCCCGGTCGAGCTGCGACTTCAGCCGGTGGCAGTAGCCGCACCAGGGGGTCGAGTACATCGTCAGCATGGTCAGATCCTCCAACGGTCCGCGTGGCGGCTTGCCGATCAAGCCCAGGCTAATCGCTGCAACGTCTGGCGGAGCTGAGACAATTCCTCGCTGTGGTGGTTCACTCAGCATCCGAACGCGTGCTCGCCGGGCTCGACCCCGAGCAGCGCTCGGCGGTGACCGCCCCCGCCGGCCCGGTCTGCATCCTGGCCGGCGCAGGCACGGGCAAGACCCGCGCGGTCACCTCCCGGATCGCCCACCGGGCGCTCTCCGGGGAGATCTCCGCCCGGCACGTGCTCGCGGTGACCTTCACGGCCCGCGCCGCCGCCGAGATGCGCGCCCGGCTCACCGCGCTCGGGGTGGGCGGCGTGCAGGCCCGCACCTTCCACGCGGCGGCGCTGCGCCAGGTGCGCTACTTCGCGCCCCGGCTGCTCCAGGGGCGGGCCATGCCCGAGCTGCTGGACAGCAAGGTCCGGCTGGTCACCCTCGCCGCGGCCAAGGCCGGCCTGCGTACCGACCGGGCGGCCGCCCGGGACCTCGCCGGCGAGATCGAGTGGGCGAAGTCGTCGCTGGTGGAACCGGGGGAGTACGTCGTCGCGGCGGCGAAGGCGATGCGGGACACCCCGCACGAGCCGGCCCGCGTCGCCGAGGTCTTCGCGGCGTACGAGCGGCTCAAGCGGTCCAACGGGGTGATCGACTTCGAGGACATGCTGCGCGCCGCGGTCTGGGGCATCGAGGAGCACCGGGACGTCGCCGAGCAGGTCCGCGCCCAGTACCGGCACTTCGTCGTCGACGAGTACCAGGACGTCAACCCCCTCCAGCAGCGGCTGCTCCAGGCGTGGCTGGGCGGGCGGGACGACCTGACCGTGGTCGGCGACGCCAGCCAGACGATCTACTCGTTCACCGGGGCCACCTCGTCGTACCTGGTCGACTTCCCGCGCCGGCACCGGGGCGCGACGGTGGTCCGCCTGGTCCGCGACTACCGCTCCACCCCGCAGGTCGTCGGGCTGGCCAACGCGGTGATCTCCCAGGCGCGGGGCGCCGAGGCCCGGCTGCGCCTGGAGCTGGTCGGCCAGCGCCCGCCCGGCCCCGAACCGGAGCTGCGGATCTTCACCGACGAGCCGGCCGAGGCCAACGCGGTGGCCGCCCGCTGCCGCGCCCTGGTCGACGCCGGCACCCCGGCGAAGGAGATCGCCGTGCTGTTCCGGACCAACGCGCAGTCCGAGGCGTACGAGAAGGCGCTGACCGAGGCGCAGGTGCCGTACGTGGTGCAGGGGGCCGAGCGGTTCTTCGAGCGCACCGAGGTGCGGCAGGCGATGGTCGCCCTGCGGGCCGCCACCCGGTCGATCCCCGGGGAGACCCCGCTGCCCGCCGCCGTGGTGGAGGCGCTCACCGCGGTCGGCTGGGCCCCCGACGCAGCCCCGGCCGGTGGCGCCGCCCGCGAGCGGTGGGAGGCGCTCGCCGCGCTGGTGCAACTCGCCGAGGAGTACGCGGCCACCCCGGAGGTGGTGCCGATCGGGCCCGCCGCCTCGGTCGAGCGACAGGTCACCCTGGCCGACTTCAACGACGAGCTGGCCCGCCGGGCCGCCGCACAGCACGTGCCGACGGTCGACGGGGTGACCCTGGCCTCGCTGCACTCCGCCAAGGGCCTGGAGTGGGACGCGGTCTTCCTGGTCGGCCTCTCCGAGGGCACCCTGCCCACCACGTACGCCAAGACCGTCGAACAGGTCGAGGAGGAGCGCCGGCTGCTCTACGTCGGCGTCACCCGGGCGAGGGAGTGGCTCTGGCTGTCGTACGCCTCGGCCCGCTCCCCGGGCGGGCGGGCCCGGCGGCCCTCGCGGTTCCTGCCGCAGCTCGACCGCTCCGGCGGGGCGGAGCGGGCCGGGGCCGCTCCCGCGACGCGCCGGCCGGAGCGCCGCCGGACCCAGATCGTCTCCTGCCGGATCTGCGGCGCCACCCTGCTCGCCGGGCCGGACCGCAAGCTCGGCCGCTGCCCCACCTGTCCCTCGGACATCGACGAGGAGCTGCACGAACGGCTGCACGAGTGGCGCCAGCGGGTGGCCGGCGGGCAGCGGGTACCGGCCTATGTGGTCTTCACCGACGCCACTCTGGTCGCGCTCGCGGAACGGCGCCCCGGCCGGGCGGAGGAACTGATCGCCATCGCCGGCATCGGGCCCCGGAAACTCGGCCTCTACGGGGAGGCGGTGCTGGCGCTGGTGGCGGGCGCGGCGGTCGACGACGTCTGCCCGGAGAAAACTTTCGAAATCTCGCCGTAAATTCGTTTGCCCTCGCCCCGTGGCGAGGAATAGCCTCATGACACACCTCGCGAGCGGCGCCATTCGGGCTGCTCACGAGGGGTAGAGACCGTATCGGCACGAGTGAACGTCAGAGGAGGTGGTCCCGATGGAGATCGTCTACATCAACGAGCGTCCGGCGGCGCTGCCCGCTGTCGTCGCTCCGCTGTCGGCTGTCCGGGTGGCCCTCGCCGCTGCGCGACCGTCGGTTTCCCAGGTGCACCGTGTCGAGGCTCAGGCCGAGCTGATTCTCGCCACCGCGCCAAACGGAAACCAGGGGACCAGTGGCTTCACGGGCAAGGGCGTCGATGCTGTCAAGCGTCACATGGACGTCCGCGGAGTTCCACCTCGAGGTAGACCGGTCTGATCTTCAGACACCGGCTCACCTCGAGGCCGCGGAACCCGCTACCGGGATCCGCGGCCTCAGTTTTTTGCCCGCCAAGTACGTCGGAAATGCGATCCACGAGATCGAAGTGAGAGAGAGGTGACCGGGCGATGAGTCTGGCGTTGGCCCCACTCGACGTGAGCGTCGAGGTGGAGGCGAACCTGCCCTGCCGGAAGTTCGACCCCGACCTGTGGTTCTCCGACTCGCCCGCCGAGCTCGAGCTGGCCAAGTCGCTCTGCGGGGACTGCCCGCTGCGCGTCGAGTGCCTGGCCGGGGCGGTGGAGCGGGCCGAGCCCTGGGGCGTCTGGGGCGGCGAGATCTTCGAGCGTGGCGCGGTCGTCCCGCGCAAGCGGCCCCGTGGCCGTCCGCGCAAGGAGGACCTGGCCCGCGACGCGGCGCTCCGGGTCGAGGCCGAGGCACGACTGGCGGCCAGTGGGCTGTCCGAGTCGCGCACCACGGTCCGGCTGGCGGCCTGACATGCACCCGATCCAACCCACCCACGCCGGTGTCACGCCGGCGACGAGAGAGCTGACCACGATGCTGAACGTTCTTGACGGAGTCGCCGAGATGCAACTACTTCACGAAGCGTTGTCCCGGGCTCGAATGCGCCGGCCTCAGGCCGGTCGTACCACCACGAGCACTGAGGCAACCCTTTCCGCCCGTACCGTCGCCATGAACAGCCGCAACCGAGCGGCGCGCGACCTGGGCGTTCTCTAGTACCCCACCGATAGCCGAGGGGCGGTGGCCGGAATCCGGCCACCGCCCCTCGTCGCGTTCCCCCGTCCCGTGCCGTCTTCCTCGCGCGTGCCGTGGCGTCTGTTTTGCGCCGCGCGGCGCGTCCGGTCGCGCGGCCGTCGCTCAGCCGCCCGCCGAGGGTCGCCCGGCCGACGGGGCGAAGCCGGGCAGCCAGCGCTCCAGGATGCCCCGGTAGGGCGCCTTCGCCTCCAGCTGGCAGAGCACGCCGATCGAGCCGAGCGTCACCCGGTGGATGAGCAGGTACGACGGCGGCAGGTTGAGCTGCCGGCTCAACTGGTACGCGGGGGAGCGGGGGCTGGCCAGCCGGGTCGCCTCAGTGCGCAGCCAGGCCCGGGTGAACCGGAACTCGTCGGCGGCGATGGGTTCCAGCATCGGACGGAGGAAGTCGAGCACCGCCTCGGCGTCGATCTCCTCGGTGGAACCGATGAAGCCCTCCGAGCGCAGGCCCGCCACCACCTCGTCGGCGTCGCCCTGGAGCGCCAGCGCGGCGATGCGGCCGATCGGCTCGGGCGTGCCCTCCGGCATCCGGGCCACCGCGCCGAAGTCGATCACGCCGAGCCGGCCGTCCGCCAACAGCCGGAAGTTGCCCGGGTGCGGATCGGCGTGCAACAGCCCGGCCCGCTGCGGCGCGGACAGGTGCAGGATGGCCATCAGCCGGCCGGCCTCGTCGCGCTGCTCCTCCGTGCCCTCGCGGATGATCTCCGCCAGCGGGGTGCCCTCGACCCACTCGGTGACCAGGACCCGGGGCGACGCCGAGACCACCGCCGGGATGTGGATCTCCGGATCGTCCGCGTACGCGGCGGCGAAGGCGCGCTGCGACTCGGCCTCCAGCTCGTAGTCGAGTTCCTCGGTGATCCGTTCCCGCAGCTCCGCCAGGAGTGGCTTGACGTCCAGCCCGGGCTGGATCGCCCGGAACATCCCGCCGAGGCGGGAGAGCTGCTTGAGGTCGGCGAGCAGGGCGTCGCCGGCGCCCGGATACTGGATCTTGACAGCCACGTCGCGGGTCTGCGGCGCGCCGGACGGCCCGTAGCCCGGCTCCCGCCACACCGCCCGGTGCACCTGGCCGATGCTGGCCGCGGCGGCGGGGGTGTCGTCGAACTCCACGAACCGGTCCCGCCAGTCCGGGCCGAGCTGCTCGGCGAGCACCTTGTGCACGCTGGCCGCCGGCAGTGGCGGCGCCGCCTCCTGGAGCTTGGTCAGCGCCTGCCGGTAGGGGGCGGCGATCTCCTCGGGCAGGGCGGCCTCGAAGACCGACAGCGCCTGCCCGAACTTCATCGCACCGCCCTTGAGCTGCCCCAACACGCTGAAGAGCTGCTCGGCGGTGCGTTGCTGGATCTCCGCGGAGATCACGTCGGAGGCGAGCCCCGTGACGCGCTTACCCATGCCGAGGACGGTCCGACCGGCGAAGCCGAGCGGCAGAGCGGCGAGCTTGGCGGTCCGGGACACGGCCCGGCGCGGGATGTCGGTCACCCGGCCATTGTTACCGACTCCGGGGGCCCGCGGCTGCTCTGCCGCCGGGCTGGGTGCCCGTCCCCGCCTCCGGGGGCGTCACCGGCGCCGTCGCGAACATCCGCAGGAGGGGTGCGGCGGCCACATCCGGCGGCGGAACCGCCCCGCCCCGGTGATCTCCACCGCGCAGCCCAGGGTCTCCGGGGTGCCCCCGTCGAGCTGCGCCAGCGCCTCGGCCGCCGCGTACGCCCCGGCCGCCAGGAGGGTCGCGGTGGCACACGCCTGCTCGCCCGCGCCCGTGGCGAGCTGGGCGGCCAGCGCCGGCCAGTCCGGGTCCCGGTCCGCCCGGTGCAGGTCGAGGCAGTTCAGGCAGGGACCGGCGGGCGGGCGGACGAGCGGGCCGACCACGGGCACGCCCTCCCGGAGACCGAGCAGCAGGTGCGGCTGGCGGCGCTGGGCGTGACCGGCGGCGAGCAGGGCGGCCGGCCGGTCCGTACCGAGCTGGACGACCAGGTCGACGCGGCCCCGCCGGAGCGGGCCCGTTCCCGTGCCGGGGGCGGCCCGCTCGACGGCGTCGCGTACCGCCCGGGCGAGCGGGCGGCCGAGCGCGGCGGCCGGGATGCCCGTGCCGACCAGGTCCGCCGGCCGCACCGGGCCGGCCAGGTCCGGGTGCACGTGCCCCACCCCGGCCTGGGCCAGCGCCAGGGCGACCGGGGCGCCGAGGCGGCCGGTGCCGCAGACCACCACCCGGGCGGCCAGCCGCCGGCGCAGCACCTGGGCGGGCGTGCCGGGCAGCCGCGCCGAGGCCAGGGCGAGCGCCTCCGCCTCGGCGGTGAGCCGGGCCCGGGGCAAGCCGGCCAGGTCCTTCGGCAGCAGGGTGTGCGCGGGTACGACCAGGCCGGCGGCCCGCAGCGCGTCGAGCAGGGCGCGGGCCTCGTCGGGGGCCACCTCGGCGGCTACGGCGTGCGCCAGGACCAGCCGTTCGCTACGGGTGCCGTCGAGCAGGTCGAGCAGGCGGGCGGCCCGGGGGTCGGCGATCTCCAGCAGCACGGCGCGGCCCGGCTCGACGCCGAGTTGGAGGGTGTGACGGTCCCGCCAGAGTCTGGTGAGGCCCGGCAGCAGGACGGGACGGGGCAGCGTGGCTCGGCGCATGACACCGATCGTGACCGTGTCCGTGCTCACCGTCGATCGTTGTCCACAGGTGCGCGGTGCCCTGTCCAGGGCTGTCCACAGGAAATCCCGGGATATCCACAACCCGCCGGTAACCATGTCGGCGAGCCGACAGTGCGCGACCGGGTACGCCGGCGGACGAGGTGCGGTCATGCCGGAGGGGGCGGCCGACGGCCGCCCCCTCCGGTGCATCCGTACGGGTCAGACCTTCGCCTTGCCCAGGATGCGGTTCACTGTTGTGCCGCAGACCGGACACTTGCCCTTGGCCATGTTCATCCCGGTCTTCGAGACCTCGACGCGGCCCTCGAAGTCCCGCTTCTCCTTGCACTTGACGCAGTAACCGTTGTAGGTCTGGGCCTGGTCGGCCACGGTGCCCTCCTCGTCTCGTCCGCCGGCCGATGCCGTCCCGGCGGGGGTTCCCGGCGGCGGGCCATTCGGGCACCGGCGCTGGGTCGTTCTCCCACGGCCACGCTCGTGACCGCTGGTCCGCGGACCCTACCCAGGTGTGGGCGGTTCCATGTCAGCTGTGCTTCGTCACTGTGAGCAAGTCGACGTCGAGAGTGTGCATGGCGAATTACGTCGGATAAGTCAGTTTGGCGGGGACACGCCGACCGAACCCGGCCAGATGCCCCGTGCGGGGCACCCCGAGCTGCGCCCGCCACGGAGATCACCTAACGTGGGGGTGCGCCCCGTAGCACCCGGCGGAGGCCAGCGGCGCGACGCCTCCGCACCCGCGGACGGCCGCCACGAAGGGTGACGGCGACGATTCGTCGTGGCCCGGCAAAAGATTTTTTGGGACTCCTGCCGACCAATCACCATTTTCCGGGCGGGTGTCGGGGTGTTGACCCTTGCGGACCCCTGGTCAGTACGCATTAGCTTTCCTTCGTGACAGGAATCCGAGGCTGCGCGGCCCGCTGATGGCAGGGGCGCGGAAGCCGGTCGTCGAAGTGCGGCGCAGCCAGCGTCGGCGACGCACGGTGTCCGCGTACCGCGACGGTGAACGGGTCGTCGTCCTCATCCCGGACCAGTTCTCCCGGGCCGAGGAGAGCGAGTGGGTCGACCGGATGCTCGCCCGGCTCGCCGCCCGGGAGGGGCGCCTCGCCCGGTCCGACGCCGAGCTGCTCGCCCGGGCCACCCGCCTGATCAAGCTCTACCTCGCCGAACACGGCGCGCAGGCCGTACCGACGAGCGTCCGCTGGGTCACCAACCAGAACGGCCGGTGGGGGTCCTGCACCCCGGACGACGGCACGATCCGCATCTCGCACCGCGTCCAGGGGCTGCCCGACTGGGTGATCGACTACGTGCTCCTGCACGAGCTCGCGCACCTCATCGTGCCCAGCCACAACGCGCGGTTCTGGGCGCTCGTCGCGCGCTACCCGAAGTCCGAGCGGGCGCGCGGCTACCTGGAGGGCGTCGCGGCGGCCTCAGGCACCCCGCTGACCGACTGACACCCTCAGCGCCGCCGCCGGCCAACTGCCGCCCCGACCCCCGCCAACACCTGCTGTCCGCGCCGGCTCCGCCCGCGCTGTCCGCGCCGGTTTCGTGCGCGCTGTCCGCGCCGGTTTCGTGCGCGCTGTCCGCGCCGGTTTCGTGCGCGCTGTCCGCGCCGGTTTCGTGCGCGCTGCCCGCGCCGGCTCCGCTCGCGCCGGCTTCGGGGCGGACGGAGCCGGCAAGATCTTGGTACGCGACTGCCCCTCCAGGGGCCTGTTCCTACCAAGATCTCGACGCCGCCTCCCCGCGCCCGTCGGTCGTGGCTCCTGGCGCATCCGGTTAGGGTCGTGGGGTGGCCCGACGTGTGGTGGTGGCGTTGCTCGGACCGGTGACCTGGGCACCGCCCGGCACCGACCCGGTGGACTGGCGGGCCGCGCTCGCCGAGGACGTGGTCGACCTGCTCGCCACGCTCAACGAGGTGGAGACGGCCGTTGCCGTCACCCCGGCCGACCGGGAGCTGGCCGACGCGGTGGTCTGGCCGGACACGGCCGTGTACGAGGTCCCCGAGGCGACCCCGAACGCCGTCTTCGCCGCTCTCGCCGACACCGGCTACGACCAGGTGGCCGTGATCGCCGGCGACGCGCCCGACGTGCCGGGCCTGACGATCGGCAAGCTGCTGCGCCCACTCACCACCCGGCCGGTCGCGGTCGCCCCGGTCGAGGGCGGTGGGCCGGGGCTGCTCGGCGTGGCCACCCGGCTGCCCGTACCGGCGTGGCTGCCGGCGCTGGACCTGGACACCGCGCGGCCGGCGGCCGTGCGCGCGGCGGCGCCGCGACCCGGCGACCTGGCGGTGACCCCGGCCTGGCGGCGCCTGCGTGGGCCGGGCGACCTGGCGTTCCTCGACCCGGCCGTGGAGGGCTGGGAGACCACCCGCGCCCTGCTCTCCGGCACCGCGCAGCCCCGCTGAGCCGACCGCGGGCCGGAAGCGACCCGCACTGACCCCCTCCGGACCACGGCCGGGCCCCCGGACCTTGCGACGCAGTCCGACCCCGCGATGCAGTCCGACCCCGCGATGCAGTCCGACCCCGCGACGCAGTCCGACCCCGCGACGGCGGCCGCCCGACCGTCCGGCGCGACCCGACCGTGCGACGTGGGCCGCCCGACCCCGCGACGCGGGCTGCCCAACCTTGCGACGTGGCCCGACCGCGCGACGTGGACCGCGCAACCCCGCGACGTGGCCCGATCGTGCGGCGAGGGCCGCCCGAACCCCGGTGGGGCGGGCGGCCCTCGTCGTCGACGCGATCAGGGGCGGCTGGCGTCGCCGCCCTCGGGGTCGTCGTCCGGGCGCCGCTGCTCCGGCTCGCCCGGGGCCTTCTCCTCCGGGCCGCCCGGCGCGCTGAAGTCGAAGCTCTCCAACTCACCGAGGTCCCACTCGGACATCGCGAAGGCCACCGGGTCGGCGAAGTCGTCGTCGGAGGGGAGCAGGTCGGGGTGGCCCCACAGGGCGTCCCGGCCGGCGATGCCCCGGTGCTCGGTCAGAGCCGCCCAGAGCGCCGCCGCCTCGCGCAGCCGGCGCGGACGCAGCTCCAGGCCGACCAGCGCCGCGAAGGTCTGCTCGGCCGGGCCACCGGCGGCCCGGCGGCGGCGGAACGCCTCGCCGAGGCTCACCACGTTGGGCAGCCGGCCGCTCGCCGCGCTGTCGACCACGTGGCACACCCAGCCCTCGACCAGGGCCAGGGCGGTCTCGAGCCGGGCCAGGGAGGCCTTCTGCGCCGGGCTGTCCTCCGGCGTGAAGATGCCCTCCAGCGCGATCGCCTGCATCGACTCCGGGTCGGTCGGGTCGACCCGGCCCATCGCCTCCTCGATCGCCTCCCGGTTGACCCGGATGCCGGCCGCATACATCTCGACGGCGTTGAGCACGTGCCCGCGCAGCCACGGCACGTGCTGGAAGAGCCGCTGGTGGGCGGCCTCGCGCAGGGCGACGTAGAGGCGCACCTCGTCCTCGGGCAGCTCCAGGCCCTCGCCGTACGCCCGGATGTTGGCCGGGATCAGCGCGGCCGTGCCGGCCGGGCCGAGCGGCAGCCCGATGTCGCCGGCGGAGAGCACCTCCGCGGCGAGCGAGCCGAGCGCCTGGCCGAGCTGGCCGCCGAAGAGCGCGCCACCGAGGGTGGCGACCATCGACTGCATCGGGCCGAGCTGGGCGCGCGCCTCCGGCGGCACCAGGTCGCCCATCGCGCCGACCATCCGGCTGGCGACCGGGTCGCAGAGCTTGCGCCAGACGTCGAGCGTCTTGTAGATCCACTCGTTGCGGTTCCAGGCCAGCGAGGTCTGGATGCCCGAGGGCAGTGCGGAGGCCGGCTCCAGCCACAGGTCCGCGAGCCGCAACGCCTCCTCCACCGCGTTGCGCTCGAAGGGCGACACCGCCGGGTCGCCCGCGGCGGCGAGTTGGCTGGCGGCCACCTGCCGGGCCAGGTCCCAGTTGACCGGCCCGCTGCCCGACGCGGAGAGCAGGTGCTGCAACTGCGACATGAACTGCTGCATCTGCGCGGGATCGTTGGGGTCTGGTGGTTGCCCACCCGGGAGCGCGAAACCGAACGGAATATCAGGCACGACGTCTACGGTACGCGCGCCGCGCCCCAGGTAGCTGCCGCTGGCGTTGCGCTGAGGGCGAAGTCGCGATTCACCCACCGGAGGCCCCGATCCCGGTCGGTACGCTCTGCCGCATGAGACGTCGCGGCGTGACCGTCCTGCTCGGTGCTCTGCTCACCGCTCTGCTCAGCATCGGCGTGCTCGGCGCGCCCATCCCGTACGTGGTGCTCGGCCCGGGGCCGACCGTCAACACGCTCGGCAAGGAGAACGGCAAGGAGGTCATCCAGGTCACCGGCCGGGAGACCTCCACCTCCGCCGGTCAGCTCCGGCTGACCACGGTCGGGGTGCAGCCCTCGGTCAAGCTGCGCTCGGCGATCCAGGGCTGGTTCTCCGACGACGAGGCGGTGGTGCCCCGCGAGCTGGTGTACCCGCCGGGGGAGAGCCGCAAGCAGGTCGAGGAGCGCAACGCGGAGGACTTCCGGGTCTCGCAGACCAGCGCGGAGACCGCGGCGCTGCGGGAGCTGGGCTTCCCGGTGCAGGTGGTGGTCAAGACCGTCGCCGCCGACGGTCCGGCGGCCGGCGTACTCAAGCCCGGCGACGTGCTGACCTCGGTGGACGGGGAACCGGTCCCGTTGGCCACCCGCCTCACGGACCTGATCAGGGCGAAGCCGGCCGGGACCGCGCTGAGGATCGGCTACACGCGCGACGGCGCCGCCGCGACGGCGGCGGTCACCAGCCGGGAGCAGGACGGGCGACCTCGCATCGGGGTGGAGATCGAGCAGCAGCAGCCGCACCCGTTCACCCTGAGCATCGACCTGGAGGACATCGGTGGGCCCAGCGCCGGCCTGATGTTCGCCCTCGGCATCGTGGACAAGCTGACCCCGGAGGACCTGACCGGCGGGAAGGTCATCGCCGGCACCGGCACGATCGACGACGCCGGCCGGGTCGGGCCGATCGGCGGCATCGCCCAGAAGCTGGTGGGCGCGAAGGAGGCCGGCGCGGTGGCGTTCCTGGTGCCGGCGGCGAACTGCGCCGAGGCCGTACGCAACCCGCAGCCCGGGCTGCCGCTGCTGAAGGTCGGCTCGCTGGACGAGGCACTGACCGCGCTGGAGACGCTGCGCGCCGGGGGCCAGCCGACCCGCTGCTGACCACGAGCGCGGGCGTTCCCGGCGTACGTGGCGGGCCCGCACCGGCCCCCCTCCACCGACGCTTCCGCCGCGCGGCGCGACGCCGTGTGACCTTGGACCGACACGTTCAGGAACACCCCGTACTCTGGGTGCCTGGTCGGAGCCGATCACATCGAGCGTGCGGAGCCAACAGTGGTCATGAAGAGCAGCAGCCCCCTGCCGAGGATGAGCCGACGCGGTCGCGTCACGATCGGTGTCCTGGTCGGGGTGTTCGTGCTCTTCACCCTGCTCGGCTGGGGCGTCCAGGCGTGGACGGACTGGCTGTGGTTCGACGAGGTCCGCTACACCGGGGTCTTCACGGGGGTGCTGACGACCCGGCTGTTGCTCTTCTTCGCCGTCGGTCTCGGCATGGCGCTGATAGTCGGCGGCAACCTCTGGCTGGCCCAGCGGCTGCGCCCCCGGATGCGCCCGCACTCGCCGGAGCAGGCCACCCTGGAGCGTTACCGGATGCTGCTGAGCCCCCGGCTCGGCCTGTGGATCACGCTGGTCGCCACCGTGGTCGGCCTCTTCGCCGGGCTGTCGGCGCAGAGCCGGTGGAACCAGTGGCTGCTCTTCCGCAACGGCGGGGACTTCGGCGTGAAGGACCCGGAGTTCGGCATCGACGTCGGCTTCTACGTCTTCCAGCTGCCGTTCCTGCGCTACCTGCTCGGCGTGGGCTTCACCGCGGTGGTGCTCTCCGTGATCGGCGCGCTCGCCGTGCACTACGTCTTCGGCGGCGTCCGCCTCCAGGGCGTCGGCGACCGGATGACCAACGCCGCCCGGGCCCACCTGAGCACGCTCGTCGCGGTATTCGTCCTGCTCAAGGCGCTCGCGTACGTGCTGGACCGGCGCGCGATGCTGCTGGAGTACGGCAACGGCCCCGTCTACGGCGCCGGTTACGCCGACGTCAACGCGCTGCTGCCGGCCAAGGAGATCCTCGCCTACATCTCCATCGTCGTGGCGATCGCGATCATCGTCTTCTCCAACGCCTGGATGCGGAACCTGGTCTGGCCGGGCATCTCGCTCGCGCTGCTGGGCGTCTCCGCCGTCGCCATCGGCGGCGTCTACCCCTGGGCGGTGCAGACCTTCGAGGTCAAGCCCAGCGCGAAGGAGAAGGAAGCGCCGTACATCGAGCGGAGCATCAAGGCCACCCGCTCGGCGTTCGGCCTGGAGGCGGCCACCACCACGCCGTACGCGGCGAGCAACCTGACCCCGCCGGCGAGCCTCGCCACGGACACCTCCGTGGTGCCGAACATCCGGCTGCTCGACCCGCAACTGGTCTCCGAGACGTACACCCAGCGCCAGCAGGTCCGGCAGTTCTACGACTTCGGCGAGAAGCTGGACGTCGACCGCTACGGCGTCAACGGCAGGGTGCAGGACTTCGTGGTGGGCCTGCGCGAGGTCAACTACCGGCAGCTGACCCCCCAGCAGAACACCTGGATCAACCGGCACACCGTCTACACCCACGGCTACGGGCTCGTGGCGGCGCCCGGCAACCGGGTGGTCTGCGGCGGCCAGCCCTTCTTCGTCTCCGGCTTCCTCGGCGACCCGCAGGAGCAGCAGAAGGAGCAGGGCCAGCAGGCGAACGAGCAGTGTGCCTCGCAGACCGAGCAGATCGCGGCGAAGCAGCCCCGGGTCTACTACGGCGAGCGGATGGACGCCAGCGACTACGCGATCGTCGGCCAGAGCGACCCGGCGCGGAAGGCGGAGTTCGACCGCCCGGTCGGCGAGGGCGGCGAGTCCTACACCTACACCGGTGAGGGCGGCGTCGAGATCGGCTCGTTCAGCCGGCGGCTGCTCTACGCGATCAAGGAGCAGGAGTCGAACTTCCTGCTCTCCGACGCGGTCAACGACAACTCGAAGCTGCTCTACGTGCGTAACCCCCGCGACCGGGTGGAGAAGGTCGCCCCGTTCCTCACCCTCGACGGTGACCCGTACCCGGCGGTGGTGGACGGCCGGATCCAGTGGATCATCGACGGCTACACCACGGCGGCGACCTACCCGTACGCCGAACGCGTCAACCTCCAGGAGCAGACGGCCGACGAGCTGACCGGGCGGGGCACCTTCCAGCTCGCCCGGGAGAACGTCAACTACATCCGCAACTCCGTGAAGGCCACCGTCGACGCGTACGACGGCACGGTCCGGCTCTACGAGTTCGACGAGACCGACCCGGTGCTCAAGGCGTGGAACAAGGCGTTCGGCGGTGACCTGGTGCAGCCGAAGTCGGAGATCCCGGCCGAGCTGGCTGAGCACTTCCGCTACCCGGCCGACCTGTTCAAGGTGCAGCGCAACCTGCTGACCCGGTTCCACGTGACCGATCCCGGCGCCTTCTACTCCGAGACGGACTTCTGGCAGGTGCCGAACGTGCCGGACGCCCCCGACACCGGCCAGAAGCAGCCGCCCTACTACCTCTACACGCAGTTCCCCGGCCAGGAGTCGGCGCGCTTCCAGCTCACCTCGGCGGTCACTCCGAACGGCCGGGAGAACCTCGCCGCGCTGATCTCCGGGTCATACGTGGACGGGCAGCCGCGGCTGGAGGTGCTCGACCTGCCCGACCAGACCCGGGTCTCCGGCCCGGTGCAGGTGCACCAGTCGATGACCAACAACGCGAACATCCGGCAGCAGCTCAACCTGCTCCAGTCCCAGCAGGCCCAGGTGCAGTACGGCAACCTGCTCTCCCTGCCGTTCGGCGACGGCATGCTCTACATCGAGCCGGTCTACGTGAAGACCGCCGCGCAGAACGCGCCGCCGCTGTTGCAGCGGGTGCTGATGTCCTACGGCGACGGCGGCTCCTACGTGGTGCTGGCCAACAACGTGGCCGACGGCATCAAGCAGCTCGTCGAGCAGGGCAAGCAGGCCGCCGCCCCGGGCACCCCACCGCCCGCCGGCGGCACCCCGCCCCCGGCCGGGGGCACGCCGCCGGGTGGGACCGCACCCCCGCTGACCGGCGAGCTGGCCGAGGCGGCGAACCGCGTCCAGACCGCCATCGCGGAGGTCCGGGCCGCGCAGACCTCGGGCGACTTCGAGCGGTACGGGCGCGCGTTGAAGGCGCTGGACGAGGCGCTCACCGCCTTCCAGCGGGCCCAGCAGGCCGCCAGCGCCCCGGCGTCCCCGGCACCCGGCGCCAGTGCCCCGGCGTCCCCGACGCCCAGCGCCCCGGCGTCCCCGGCACCGGGTGGCAGCGCCTCACCCACCCCGGGCGGCTGACCCGCACCGTCCACGCAGCGCCCCCGGCCGACGGACCGATCCGGTCCCGACACCGGGGGCGCTGTCACGTTCGCGACCACCGGCCCGGCCCGGCAACCCGCCGTCCCCGGACGCCGTGAAGGAGGCGTACGCCCTGGGCCTGGCGGCGCAGGCACCGTCAAGTCGTGGTTGTCGTGAGGTGTCCCCGGGGTCGTTTTGCGGGGACGGGGGTCGGTGGGATACGGTATACGAACCGACGCGGGGTGGAGCAGCTCGGTAGCTCGCTGGGCTCATAACCCAGAGGTCGCAGGTTCAAATCCTGTCCCCGCTACCACGTCGGAACGGCCCCGGACTTCAGTCCGGGGCCGTTCCGCATTTCCGAGCCACCCGCTACCCGACGATCACGCGGCTCCGGCTCCGGCTCCGGCTCCGGCTCCTTGCCGCCCGCCGCCCGCCGCCCGCCACCGCCCGCCGCCCGCCGCCGCCCGCCGCCTGCTGCCCGCCGCTGCCCGCTGCCGCGTGCCGCCTGCTGTCCGCCGCTGCCCGCCTGAGGGAAGACGGTGGCCTGGCCGAACCAGGCCACCCCGTGCAGGCGCCGTTTGCCGCTCCACGCCCGCCGCTGAAACACCTGCCGTCGCCCGCCGCTGCCCGCTGCCGTCGCCCGTTGGCTGGACCGGCGATCGCGCATTGCGTCAGTGCCGAGGCGGAGTGACTGACACCACGCGATCCGTCGGCGGACATCGGGCGGGCGACAACACGGCGGCGAGAACCGCGACCGGTCGCGCAGGAACGCGAACGGCCACGCCTGGCAACGGACGTACGGCCGAACGACCGAACAGCGGGCGTGCAGCGGCGTGATCAGGACGCCATGGACCTTAAGTAGCCCGGTTAACGTCCATGGCGTCCTGATCACC
This sequence comes from Micromonospora sp. NPDC048868, assembly GCF_043198195.1. Classification (NCBI taxonomy): domain Bacteria; kingdom Bacillati; phylum Actinomycetota; class Actinomycetes; order Micromonosporales; family Micromonosporaceae; genus Micromonospora; species Micromonospora sp. NPDC048868. The sequence goes on along the minus strand of NZ_JBICUN010000007.1, from coordinate 305,056 downwards.
AGGCACTCGTGCGAGAGAAGGCAGCGCGCCCGTGCCAAGTGAGACAGCCTGGAACGGGCCGTAGCTCAGAGCGGACCGAGACATGCCATTGCCGCCACTGTGGTCGGGTGCCCGCCTTCCGCGCCCCGCTGGCCGCCGGCGCGCGGCGTGGGTCGGGCTGGGTCGACGGTGCCTCGTGCCGACCTCCGACGCCGGTTTGCGCTGGTCAGGCGGGGTCTGCCGCAGGATCGGGGGTCCGCTGATCATCGCCCGCCGGAGTGCGCTAGAGTTAACGAGCCGACGCGGGGTGGAGCAGCTCGGTAGCTCGCTGGGCTCATAACCCAGAGGTCGCAGGTTCAAATCCTGTCCCCGCTACCACGTCGAAAAGGCCCCGGAGATTGTCTCCGGGGCCTTTTCGCATCTCGCCACCGGCGTCGACGTGTCGCATCGGTCGACGACGGGCTTCTTCACCCCGGAGTGCAACGCACGCCGACGTGCGGGCCAACCGGCAAATGTGGCGGGCCCGGGACACCCGTGACTCCGTGCTCCAGGTGCTCGCGGTGCTGGGCGCGGGCTAGCCGGCGGACCAGCATCGGGCGCAGGCCAGCCAGCGGAACGGCGTCGGGCGGGCCGGCAGGAGTGGCCCGGGACATCCCGACTCCGTACTCCAAGTGCTCGCGTGCAGGGCGCGGCCGACCAACGGAACGGTGCCAGGCGTGCCTGGGCGCGGCGCGCGTTCCTCGTTGACCGACGTGCCGAGGTTGCGGTTGTCGGCGAAGATGTGGACATGTCTTCTTTCGGTAAGTGGTGGGGCCGGTTGACCGCCGTCCTCGGTGCGGTCGTGCTGTCGGTGTTCGTACCCGTCGCGGCCTGGGCGTCCACCGGCACGGGTGAGCTCGTGGTGGAGGCCGCGCGGCGGCGGCGCGGTGGTGGCGGCTTCGGCTTCATCGGCCTGCTCTGCTGCCTGGTCGTGGTGGCCGGCGTCGTCTTCCTCCTGATGCGCATGATGCGCAACCGTCGAGGCGGCCCGCCGCGCTGAGGCGGCCCGCTGGCGCGCCGGTGTTCCGGCAGCGCGACGGTGTCCTGCCCTGCCCTGCCCTGCCTCGGCCGAGGCGGAGCAATCCGACCCGGCATCCCCGCCGGGGGCGGCCTCGCGGTGATCGGCCCTATCCGGCCAGCGCAGCGTCCGCCTGGGCCATGAAGCGGGTCGTCGCCGCCCGGGGGCCGGTCCTGCCGCCGCGGATGCTCTCGGCGGCCTCCAGCAGCAGTGCCCGCACCCGGAGGTGGCCCTGCGGCGGTGGGCTGGGCGCCGGTCCCAGCCGGGCGGCCAGTGCGGTGCCGAGGGCCGCCGCGCGCCGTTGCGCCGGCTCGGTGATGTTGCCCTCGACGTAGCTGCGTACGGCGAGGCTGGGGCTGAGCCCGCGCTCGTGACCGAGCGCGCTCCCCGCCTCGCCGTTGCCGGTCAGGAAGTTGATCACGTCCGCGACCAGGTCGGGGTGCCGGGTGCCGCGGAAGGCCGCCCAGTACATCGACGCCCGGTGCCACTGCGCCTCCGGGGGACCCGGCATGGCGGCCAGGCCCAGCTCGGCGTCGGTGAGGCGCTGGAGTTCCGGCAGCTGGTGCGACCAGGCGAACGAGGCGGCCGTCGCGCCGGTTACCATGAGCTGCTGAGTGGGTTCGCCGCCGTCGGCCTGCTCCACGAGGGCGGCGCTCGGGGTCGCCCGGCTGGAGCGGGCGCGTCGCCACAGGTCGAACCATTCGACAAGCGCGTCGGCGTCGAAGCCGAGCTGTCGACCGCGGTAGAACTCACCGCCCTGCCCGCGCAGCCAGAGCCAGAGCGCCCGGTAGTCGCCGGACGGGTCCATCGTGCCGGCCACCCGGCCCTCGCTCGCCCGGGTGACCCGCCGCGCCCAGGCGACGTACTCCGCCCAGGACATGCCCGTGTTCGGCTCGGGCAGCCGCAGCCGGCGCAGCAGCGTGCGGTCGTAGACCACGGCGGCGGCGGTCTGCGCCGCGGCGACGCCGACCGTACGGCCGTCGACCTGCCCGTACCGGACCAGGCCCTGGGGCAGGGTGCGCAGGTCCAGGCGGTGGTCGGCTACGTAGCCGCTGAGGTCCAGGACGATCTCGCGGCGGGCGTACTCGGTGAGCATGCTGTCGTCGAGCTGGATCAGGTCGGGCACGTTGCCGCCCGCGGCCTGGGTGGCCAGCCGGTCGTAGTAGCCACCGGCGCCCTGCCAGGTGACCCGGAAGCCGACGCGGGGATTGCGGTCGGTGTAGAGCCGCAGCACCCGCTCGGTGAGTTCGGCCCGCTTCGCCCCGCCGTACCAGAAGACCGACAGCTCGACCGGCCCGGTCTCCACCGGGGCCGCCTGGCCCTCGGTGCACCCGGTGAGCCCGCCGGTCGCGAGCACCGGCGCACCCAGCATCGCGGCGAGCACCCGACGCCGGCCCGGATCCGCTTCGGCGCGGGGCAGCGGGGATCGGGCAACGGGCACGAAGAACTCCTGGCGGACCGGTGGGGCGGGCGGCCGGATCATTCACGCAGGCGCGCGCGAGGGTGTCAACGTACGTCCGGCCACACCACCACACCCCAGGCGTACGCATCGATGCCCGCAGCCACCGGCGGAGGCCGTGGCCGGCCCGCATGGTGTACTAGGGCGCGTGGAACTTCTGCACTCGGGCAAGGTGAGGGATGTCTACGCCGACGGCGAGGACCTGATCCTGGTCGCCTCCGACCGCATCTCGATCTACGACGTGGTGCTGCCGACGCCGATCCCCGACAAGGGCAAGCTGCTCACCGCGCTCTCGCTGTGGTGGTTCGAGCAGCTCGCCGACCTGGTGCCGAACCACGTCATCTCCGCCACCGACGTGCCGGCGGAGTTCGCCGGCCGGGCGATCCGCTGCCGGCGGCTGGAGATGGTCGCGGTGGAGTGCGTCGCCCGTGGCTACCTGACCGGCGGCGGACTGAAGGAGTACCAGCGCACGGGCGCGGTCTCCGGCGTCGAGCTGCCGCGCGGGCTGGTCGAGGCGTCCATCCTGCCCGAGCCGATCTTCACCCCGTCGACCAAGGCGCCGATGGGCGAGCACGACGAGCCGATCACCTTCGCCGAGGTGGTGGACAAGGTCGGCGCCGAGACCGCCGAGCGGCTGCGCCGGATCACGCTCGACGTCTACCGCCGGGGCGCCGAGTTGGCCGCCGACCGGGGCATCCTGGTCGCCGACACCAAGATCGAGCTGGGCTGGGCACCGGACGGCACGCTGACCGTCGGCGACGAGCTGCTCACCTCCGACTCGTCCCGGTTCTGGCCGGCGGAGTCGTACCAGCCGGGCCGGGCGCAGTTCTCCTACGACAAGCAGTACGTCCGGGACTGGGCGGTCGAGAGCGGCTGGGACCGGCAGGGCCCGGCGCCCGAGGTGCCGGCCGAGGTGGTCGAGGCGACCCGGGCCCGCTACGTCGACGTCTACGAGAAGCTGACCGGCAACCGCTGGGACTGAGTCGGAGGGCCGCCGGTGCCCGATGGACCGGGCGGCCTCGACCGACGCCGGGCGGCGCGGCGGTCAGTCCACCCAGTCGAGGGTGCGCTGGACGGCCTTGCGCCAGTTGCGCAGCTCCCGCTCCCGGTGCGCCGGCTCCATCGTCGACTCCCACTGCGCGTCGGAGCGCCACTGGCCGCGCAGCGTCGCCAGGTCCGGCCAGAAGCCGACCGCGAGGCCGGCCGCGTACGCCGCGCCGAGGCAGGTGGTCTCGGTGATCCGGGAGCGGACCACCGGCACGTCGAGCACGTCGGCGAGGAACTGCATCAGCAGCCCGTTGGCGGTCATCCCGCCGTCGACCCGCAGCCGGCGCAGCGCCACGTCGGAGTCGGCGTTCATCGCGTCGACCACCTCGCGGGTCTGCCAGGCTGAGGCCTCCAGTGCCGCCCGGGCCAGGTGGCCCTTGGTGATGTAACCGGTCAGCCCGGCGATGACGCCGCGCGCGTCGCTGCGCCAGTGCGGGGCGAACAGCCCGGAGAAGGCCGGTACGACGTAGCAGCCGCCGTTGTCGTCGACGGTGCGGGCCAGCTCCTCCACCTCGGGCGCGGTGGAGATCAGCCCGAGGTTGTCGCGCAGCCACTGCACCAGCGAGCCGGTGACCGCGATCGCCCCCTCCAGCGCGTACGCGGCGGGCTGGCCGTGGATGCGGTAGGCGACCGTGGTGAGCAGGCCGTGGGTGGAGGGGACCGGGCTGGCGCCGGTGTTGAGCAGCAGGAAGCTGCCGGTGCCGTAGGTGCACTTGGCCTCGCCCGGCTGGAAGCATGTCTGCCCGAACAGGGCGGCCTGCTGGTCGCCGAGCGCGCTGGCGACCGGCACCCCGGCCAGGACGCCGGTGGCCTCCCCGTAGACCTCGGCGGAGCTGCGGATCTCCGGCAGCATCGCGGCCGGCACCCCCATCGCGTCGAGCAGCTCCGGGTCCCAGTCGAGGGTGCTCAGGTCCATCAGCAGGGTGCGGCTGGCGTTTGTCACGTCGGTGACGTGCCGGCCGGTGAGCTTCCAGATCAGCCAGCTGTCCATCGTGCCGAAGAGCACCTCGCCGGCCTCGGCGCGCCCGCGCAGCCCGTCGACGTGGTCCAGCAGCCAGCGCAGCTTCGGCCCGGCGAAGTAGGTGGCCAGCGGCAGGCCCGTGCGGGAGCGGAACCGCTCCTCGCCGTACGCCTGGTCGAGCTCACGCAGCAGCGGCGCGGTGCGGGTGTCCTGCCAGACGATCGCGTTGGCCACCGGCTGCCCGGTGGTCCGGTCCCAGACGAGCGTCGTCTCCCGCTGGTTGGTGATGCCCACGGCGGCGAGCCCGGCGGCGTCGGTGCCGGCGGCGTGCAGCGCCTCCCGGACCACCCGCTGGACGTTGTCCCAGATCTCCTCGGCGTCGTGCTCCACCCAGCCCGGCCGGGGGAAGATCTGCCGGTGCTCCCGCTGGGCGACGGAGACGATCTCCCCGGCCCGGTCGAAGACGATGCACCGCGAGGAGGTGGTGCCCTGGTCGATGGCGGCGACGTACTGGGGGGTCACGGCAGCACCGTACCCGGCCCGACCGATCTTCGCCGGCCGGCGGCGGGCCCCGGCGGGGAACGGGTCCCGCTCACGTCCGTACGATGTGCGGACGTGCGTGACATCGCCGTCTTCAGTGGTACCGCCCACCCCGAACTCGCCGCCGAGATCTGTGCCCACCTGGATGTGCCGCTGCACCCGGTGCGGGTCTCCCGGTTCGCCAACGACTGCCTGGAAGTGCAGTTGCAGGCCAACTGCCGGGAGCGGGACGTCTTCCTGATCCAGCCGTTGGTGCCGCCCGTGCAGGAGAACCTGGTCGAGCTGCTGCTCATGATCGACGCGGCCCGGGGCGCCTCGGCCGGCCGGATCACCGTGGTGCTGCCGCACTACGCGTACGCGCGGTCCGACAAGAAGGACGCGCCGCGCATCTCGATCGGCGGGCGGCTCGTCGCCGACCTGCTCACCTCGGCGGGCGCGGACCGGGTGCTGGCGATGACCCTGCACTCGCCCCAGGTGCACGGCTTCTTCAGCGTGCCGGTCGACCACCTGCACGCGCTGCGCGAGCTGGCCGACCACTTCACCCGCTACGATCTGAGCAACACGGTGGTGGTCTCGCCGGACCTCGGCAACGCCAAGGAGGCGGCGGCGTTCGCGCGGCGGCTCGGCACCCCGGTGGCCGCCGGGGCGAAGCAGCGGTTCAGCGACGACCGGGTCAAGATCAGCGCGGTGATCGGCGACGTGACCGACCGGGACGTGATCGTGCTGGACGACGAGATCGCCAAGGGCAGCACGGTGATCGAGCTGATGGAGCACCTGCGCGAGCTCAGGGTCCGCTCGATCCGGCTGGCCTGCACCCACGGCCTCTTCTCCAGCGGCGCGTTGCAGCGGCTCAGTGAGCAGGAGGGCGTGCTGGAGATCGTCTGCACCAACACGGTGCCGATCCCCGCCGACAAGCGGGTGCCGAAGCTGGAGATCCTGTCCGTGGCGCCGGCGCTGGCCGAGGCGATGCGCCGGATCCACAACGGCGAATCGGTGAGCGCCCTCTTCGCCTGACCGCCCGGGACGCAGGTCCCGCCGGGGTCAGTCCCGGCGGTGGCGGCCGGTGTGCTGGGGGGCCGCGACGGCGGTGCTGATGCGGACCGTCGTGCCGCGCGCGCCGGTCTCCACGTCCATGCTGTCGCTCAGCTCCCGGGCCAGCCAGAGGCCCCACCCGCCGGCGGTGTCGGCGGCGGGGCGGCTCCGGTCGCCCAGCCGCTGCGTGCTGATTCCCTGCCCGTGGTCGGAGACCTCGCAGAACAGCTGGCCCGACTGCCGCCACAGCCGCAGCCAGCCCTGGCCGCCGCCGTGCCGGACCGCGTTGGTGATCAACTCGTTGACCGCCAGCACGAAGTCGTCCAGCCGCTGCCCGCCGAGGCCGGCCGCGTGCGCGCAGGAGGTGACCGAGTGGCGCAGCTCGGTCACCTGGGCCTGGTCGAAGGCCTCGGCGATGAGAAGGGAAGGTTCGATGGGCACAACCGTACGCTGTGCTCCGGGTTCCGCATTCGTCATGGCCCCGTCCCGACAGCGGATCGTGGATGTTTCGCGGCATTTCCACCGTACGTCAGGGTTCCTCCGGGCGCACCCGACGGCCCACGGGACCGTCCCGACGGCTGTGGCATCGTGACGGGCGTGTCGACGCCGTCCGGTGGTTTCGAGGTCCCGCTCTGGCGGGCCATCGCCGTGTTCCGGGTGGCCTCGCTGGCGTACGTCTGCGTGGTGGCGCTCCGGGACGCCGACCGGTACGCCCACCCGTTCGCGGCCGGCGGCCTGGTCCTGCTGATGGCGGCCTGGACCGGCGTGACCGCCGTCGGCTACGCCCAGCCGGCCCGCCGAGGCTGGCCGCTGCTCCTGGCGGACCTGGGGGTCGTCGTCGGCATCATGCTGGCCACCCCGTGGGTGATCGGACGGACGGCGCTCGCCGCCGGCGCGCCCAGCCTCACCGTGGCCTGGCTGGCCGGACCGGTGCTGGCCTGGGCGGTCTCCGGCGGCCGGCGCCGGGGCACGGTCGCCGCGCTGGCGCTCGGCGCGGTGGACCTCGCCACCCGCGAACGGATCGGCCAGTCGTCGCTCACCGGGACGATCTTGCTGCTGCTCGCCGGCGTGGTGGTCGGACACGTCGCCCGGCTGGCGGTGACCGCCGAGGAGCGGCTGCACCGGGCGGTGGAGCTGGAGGCCGCCACCCGGGAGCGGGAGCGGCTGGCCCGGGACATCCACGACGGCGTGCTCCAGGTGCTGGCGCTGGTGCAGCGGCGCGGCGCCCACCTGGACGGCGAGGCAGGGGAGCTGGCCCGGCTCGCCGGGGAACAGGAGGCCGCGCTGCGCGCCCTGATCGGCGGCGCCACGCCGGTCGCGCCCACCGCCCACGGCGGGCCGGTGGACCTGCGTGGGCTGCTCGGCCGGTACGCCTCGGCGACGGTCTCGCTGTCCGCGCCGGCCACCCCGGTGCCCCTGCCCGGGCGGGCCGCCCACGAACTTGCCGCCGCGACCGCCGCCGCCCTCGACAACGTGGCCCGGCACACCGACGGGCGGGCCTGGGTGCTCGTCGAGGACGAGGGGACGACGGTGACCGTGTCGATCCGCGACGAGGGGCCGGGGTTTCCGGCCGGCCGGCTGGAGGAGGCCGCCGCCGAGGGCCGGCTCGGCGTCGCCCGGTCGATCCGGGGCCGCCTCGCCGACCTCGGCGGCACGGTGCGGATCACCTCCGCGCCGGGCGCCGGCACCGAGCTGGAACTGACCGTTCCGAGGGAGGGACAACCGTGACAGGCGTACGGGTGATGGTGGTCGACGACCACCCGATGTGGCGGGAGGGGGTGGCCCGGGACCTCACCGAGGCCGGCCACGTCGTCGTCGCCGCCAGCGGGGAGGGCCGGCAGGCGCTGCGGGTGGCCGCCGCCGCCCGGCCGGACGTGGTGATCCTCGACCTGCAACTGCCGGACGTCTCGGGGGTGGAGGTGGTCCGCGGGCTACGCGCGGTGCTGCCGGAGGTGCGGGTGCTGATGCTCTCGGCCAGCGGCGAGCAGCAGAGCGTGCTCGACGCGGTGAAGGCGGGCGCCACCGGCTACCTGGTCAAGTCGGCCGCCCCGGCGGAGTTCCTGGAGGCGGTGCGCCGGACGGCGGCGGGGGAGCCGGTCTTCACGCCCGGCCTGGCCGGGCTGGTCCTCGGCGAGTACCGCCGGCTCGCGGCCGACCCGGACGGCGCCGGACAGGCCGCCGGCCGCGACGCCGGGGGTGCCGGCCCGGCACCCCGGCTCACCGACCGGGAGACCGAGGTGCTGCGCCTGGTCGCCAAGGGGATGTCCTACAAGCAGATCGCCGAGCGGCTCGGGCTGGCCCACCGCACGGTGCAGAACCACGTGCAGAACACGCTCGGCAAGCTCCAACTGCACAACCGGGTCGAGCTGACCCGGTACGCGATCGAACGGGGCCTCGACGACTGAGGGCCGCCGGGGAACCGCCCCCGAAGGGTTCCCCGACGGCCCCCGGGCCGGTTCAGACCGAGTGCGGCGGACGCGTCTCGTGGATGGCCAGCTCCTCGGCGCTCGCGCCGCCGCCGGCCGAACCGGCGTCGTACGCCACCGAGTCGGTCTCCTGGTCGGTGTGCGCCCCCTCGTCCGGTTCGACGAGCCGGCCGACCTGGCTGTCGCTGACGCTGCCCAGCTTGCCGTGGTCGTAGAGGGACACCGGCGAGTCCGGGTCGGAGGTGGGGCCGGGATCCATGACGTCCGCGTCGAGCTGCGCCTGCGCCGCCGCCTCCTCGCTGTCGGCCTCGGCGGCGATGTCCGGGTCGACGGGGCCGGCGAGCGGGTCGTCGGCCGGGCGTTCGTGCTGCTCCCGGTCGAGCTTGTAGTCCAGCGACTCGCCGTCGAGCTGCTCCTCGGCGGTGTTCCCGTACCGGTCCACCGCCACCGGCGTCCGGTCGCCCGGCAGCTGGGCGGGCTCCGGACCGTCCGCCTCGCGCCCGGTCAGGACGTCGTCGTTGGCGGTCGAGTCGTCGTCGGCGGTGTCGGGCAGGCCCTCCGCCTCGGGGTCGGACACGGGGGTCGGGTACTCGTCGTCGCGCATGGCTGATCACTACCCACTGCCCTCCCGGCATAACCGGTGCCGCCCGTGGCCATCCGGGCGGAAGGGGCACGTCGGGGGACGCCGGGGCAGGAATCGGGGCGGCGGTCAGCCGAGGTGGGCGGTGCTCTCGTCGTCGGCGTGCAGCACGCACCAGACGACCTTGCCGTCCGGCACCCGGCTGCTGCCCCAGCTGCGGGTGACGGTGTCGATCAGCAGCAGGCCGCGCCCGCCCGCGGTGTCCAGCGGCGCCTGCCCGGTGAACGCCGGCTGGCGCGGCGAGTGGTCGCGTACCGCCAGGTGCAGCGCGCTGCCCCGGGGTGCCAGGCGGACCGTCATCGGCGTGTGCGCGTGGGCGACCACGTTGTTCACCATCTCGGTGACCGCGATGCCGGCCGGCTCGATCAGCTCGGGCAGGCCCCAGCGTCCGCAGCCCTCCGTCACGAGCTGCCGGGCCTGCCGGGCCGCCCCGACGGCGGGGGGAAGGTCGGTCTCGACCACCGCGGCCAGCGGCGCGGCGGCCAGCCCGGCCAGCGCCCCGGCCAGGGTCGGCCAGGCGGGCACCCCCTCGACGGCGCCGGTCGGATCGCAGAGCAGCAGGTCGGCGGCGGGCCAGTCGCGTACCTCCCGGCACACCTCGGCGAAGACGTCCCGGGCGGCCGGGTCGGCCACCCGCAGGGCGGTGAGGTCGGCGAGGACCGGGCCGGGTCGGCAACAGAACTGGGCGAGCAGGCCGTCGCGCACCACGTCGACGCCGGACCGGTCGAGTGTCCCGGTCAGCCGGAGCACGCCGGACGCCTCGTCCGCCTCCACCCGGCAGCCCGCGTCGGTGGACATGATCGGCTCCGTCCCGCCCTGCGGGCCGGGCAGCGCACCGTGCACCGTCCGCCCGGACCGCGCACCCGACCGCTCGGCCCCCGGCATCAGCGTTTCGTTCCCGCGCGGCGGGTCATCGCGGCCACCGTCCCGACGGCCGTCCCCGCCGCGGCCAGCCCGAAGGCGGCGGTCATCCGCACCAGGTGCCGCCGCCGGCCGTGCCAGCCGCCCTCGCGCCGCGCCGCCGCGTCGGCGTGGAAGACGTTGCCGGTGCTCTCCGGCCGTGGGGCGGGCCCGAACTGGGTGCGGTGCGCGTACCAGCCGAGGACCCGCTCGGCGAACGCCGGGGCGAGCCGCCACTGGAGGCCGATCAGCCGGGCGGCGCCGCCGGCGTACGCCTCGCGCCTCGGGCGGCGCAGCAGCCGGACGATCGTCTCGGCCACCACCTCCGGCGGGTAGACCGGGGGCGGCGGCACCAGCTCCCGGCCGCTGTGGTTGGCGGCGTGCCGGAAGAACGGGGTGTCGATGGTGGCCGGCAGCACCGTGCAGATGGAGATGTTGCCCCGCCCGGTGACCCGCATCTCCTGGCGGACCGTGTCGGCCAGCCCGCGGATGCCGTGCTTCGTGGCGTTGTACGCCGACTGGTAGGGCATCGCCACCTCGGCCAGCACAGAGGCGTTGTTGACCAGCACCCCGCCACCCGCCGCGCTCAGGTGGGGCAGGGCGGCCCTGGTGCCGTACGCGGCGCCCAGCAGGTTGACCTCCAGCACCCGGCGGAACTCCGCCACGGGGATCTCGTCGAAGAGCCCGACCGCGCCGACCGCGGCGTTGTTGATCCAGCCGTCGATCCGGCCGAACTCGGCGACCGCGCGGGCGGCGAGCCGCTCGACGGCAGCCGGGTCGGTCACGTCGGTCGGCACCGCCAGCGCCCGCCCGCCCAGCTCCCGGCACCGCACGGCGACCTCCTCCAGGGCCACTTCGCTGCGGGCGGCCAGCACCACGGCGGTGCCACGCCGGGCGAGGGCGTACGCGGTGGCCGTACCGATGCCGCTGGAGGCGCCGGTGAGCACGACGGTGGCGTCGGCGAGGCTGCGGGTGAGAGGCATTCCTGGCCCGTACCCCCGTCGGCAGGGGTCATGCGGCCGGCGCCGGTCGGATACTCGCGGCCCCGGATCGGGGTGTCGCCCGACCCGCAACAGTTGCCGTCGCGCAAGCACCCGCCGGGCTCTTCCCGATCTGCCAGGTTTCGGCTCCCGGGGGTTCGGTTAATGGGACCCTCTGACCGAGGACCACCGCTTGAGAAGATCGCATGGAGGTGACCCATGCGCGTCGGCCTCGTCTGCGCGCACGCCGGCCCGTCCAGGGGCACCGACGGCCTGACCGTCGGCACCCACCAGCACATCGCCCGGGTCGCCGCCGAACTCGCCGCGCGGGGCCACGACGTCAGGGTGTACGAACGCCGCGACGACCCGGCCCTGCCGGAGACGGCGGCGGTCGACGGCTACCGGGTGGAGCGGGTGCCGGTCGGCCCGGCCGCCCCGCTGCCCACCGCCGAGTTGGTGCCGCACGTGTCCGCGTTCGGCGCCTGGCTGGCCGAGAGGTGGACGGGCGACTGGCGTCCCGAGGTCGTGCACGGGCACTACTGGGTCGGCGGGCTGGCCGCCGCGCACGCGGTCCGCGAGACGGACATCCCGGTGGTGCAGACGTTCCACTCCCTCGGCGTCGAGCAGCTGCGCCACCTCGGCCGGCAGTACGACGGGCCGGGGGAGCGGATCCCGCTGGAGCGGGCGCTGACCCGGGCGGTGGACATCGCGGTCGCCCAGTGCAACGACGAGGTCGACGAGCTGACCCGGATGGGGTTGCAACGCGCCTCCGTGGCGATGGTGCCGGCGGGCGTCGACACCACGCAGTTCCACCCCGACGGCGAGGCCGCCCCCCGCGACCAGCGGGCCCGGATCCTCTCCGTAGGCGGGCTCTCGGCCGGGCACGGCCAGGAGGACCTGATCCGGGCCATGCGACTCGTCGGCGACGCCGAGCTGGTGATCGCCGGCGGCCCGCCCGTCGGGCAGCTCGCCAACCACGCCGAGGCCCGGCGGCTGCGCGAGCTGGCCGAGCGCAGCGGGGTGGCCGACCAGGTGAAGCTGGTGGGCGCGGTGCCGCACGAGCAGATGGCCACCTGGTACCGCTCGGCGGACGTGGTCGCCTGCACCCCGCACTACTCGTCCGCCGGCCGGGTGTCGCTGGAGGCGATGGCCTGCGGGGTGCCGGTGGTCGGCTACTCGATGGGCGGGATCGCCGACGCCGTGGTCGACGAGGTCACCGGCCGGTTGGTGCCGCCGGGCGACGTCCGCGCGCTGGGCGTGACGCTGCGCCGGCTGCTCGCCGACAACGCCGGGCGGTTCGCGTACGGGCACGCCGCCGTCGACCGGGTGCGGTGCAGCTACACCTGGGAGCGGACGGCGGGCGCGCTGGAGCGCCTCTACGAGCGGGTGGTGAGCCGCCGCAAGCCGGTCGAGGCGGCCTGACCCAGGGCCGGCGGTCCGAGGCGGCGACCCGGGCCGGCCGCTCCCGGGCCCGGGTCAGAGCGGGCGACCGGGCGCTCCGACGCCCACCATGCGCCGGTCCCGTTCCCCGGCCACCGCGTGGTGGTGCTGGGGCTCGGCGTACCGGGTGAGGCCGATGACCGCCGCGAGGGTGACCAGGAACCCGACCGCGGCGAGCCACTCCCGCCCGGGCCAGATCTTGTCGTTGAGCAGGAGCAGGCCGACGATCGCGGCGGGCACCGCCCCGGCGGCGTCCATCGCCGCCACGGCGGCCGTGGTCGAGCCGCGTTGCATGGCCAGGCCGAGCAGCAGCTGGCCGACGACCGAGTGGACGATCAGCAGGTAGAGCAGCGGATCCTGGACGAACGCCTCCGGCGTCGGGGCGGAGGCGAGGGGCCGGGCGGCCACCGCGGCGGCGGAGAACGCCAGCCCGGCCAGCGCGCCGAGCGCCACCGAGCCGGGCGCCCCGTGCAGGCGTACGGCGAAGAAGCCGATCACGGCGATCACGCCGAGCGCCACCGCCAGGGCGATCAGGCCGGCGGTGCCGAGCGGCTTGGCCGGCGCGGGCTCGGCGGAGAGCACCAGCGCGGTGATCCCGGCGAACAGCAGCACCAGCAGGGCCACCTCGGCGGCCGGCAGCCGCCACTTCAGCACCAGCACGCCGAGCAGGGCGGTGACCCCGAGCCCGGCGGCGACGCTGGACTGCACCAGGAACAGCGGCAGGTCCCGGCGGGCGAGCAGGGCCAGCACGAACCCGGCGACCTGGCAGCCGAGCCCGACCAGGTACGTGCGGTGCCCCGCCAGCCGCAGCAGCAGCCCCGGGTCGAAGGAGTGGTGCACGGTGGTGCGCGCGGCGGCCACCGACTGGAGCAGGTTGGCGACGCCGTACGCGACGATCATGGCCGCGAGGAAGCACCAACCGGAGGAAACCACTTGGCGAGGATAGAGGCTGCCGGAGGTCAGTGCTCGGTTGGCCGACCCAGCCGGGCGAGGATGTCGGCGTGCAGCGCGCCGTTGCTGGCCACGGCGCTGCTCTCGGTCCCGGCGTCGCCGGAGGGGGCGGGCCGGCCGGCCAGGTCGGTGAACGTCCCGCCCGCCTCGGTGACGATCGGCACGAGCGCGGCGACGTCCCAGAGCGACAGCTCCGGCTCCACCATCACGTCCAGCGCGCCCTCGGCCAGCAGCATGTAGCCGTAGAAGTCGCCGTACGCCCGGCTGCGCCAGGTGTCCCGCATGAGCTGGAGCATCGCGTCGAGCCGCCCGGCGGACTCCCACCCCGTCAGCGACGAGTAGCAGAAGCTCGCGTCGGCGAGGTCCCGTACCGCGGAGACCCGGATCGGCGTGCCACCGGCGGCGTCCTGCCCCGCGTACGCGCCCTCGCCGAGCGCGCCCCACCAGCGGCGGCCGAGGGCCGGCGCGGAGACCAGCCCGGCGACCGGGCGGTCCCCCTCCAGCAGCGCGATCAGGGTGGCCCACACGGGCACGCCCCGGATGAAGTTCTTCGTGCCGTCGATCGGGTCGACCACCCACCGGCGACCGTCCGGGCCGCTGGCGGGCTCCTCGCCGTACTCCTCGCCCAGCAGACCGTCGGCCGGCCGGTGCACGGCCAGCAGCGCCCGGATCTCCCGCTCCACCGCGGTGTCCGCGTCGGAGACCGGGGTCAGGTCGGGTTTCGCCTCGACCCGCAGGTCGAGCGCGCGGAACCGGGCCGTGGAGACGGCGTCGGCGGCGTCGGCGAGCAGGTGGGCGAGGGCGAGGTCGTCGGCGTACCCGGGCATGCCTAGACGGTAGCGACGCCCGGGTCAGGACCCGGCGAGCGGGTCGCCCGGGTTCCGCTGGTCGGGTTCGCGCGCGTCGCCCTCCCCGGACCGGGAGGCCAGCAGCCGGCGGTACGAGGCCAGCCGCCGCGCGTCGGCCTTGCCGGCGGCGACCCAGGCGTCCAGCCCGCAGGCGGTCTCGTCCGGCGTGTGCGGGCAGTTGGCGGGGCAGTCGACCGTCCCCTCGACCAGGTCGGGGAAGCCGTGCAGCAGGCTGTCGGCGGAGACGTGCGCGAGCCCGAAGCTGCGTACCCCCGGGGTGTCGACGATCCAGCCGGCGGGGGCGTTCCCGCCGTGCGTCGGGTCCCGGGGCAGTCGCAGCGCCACCGCGCTCGTGGAGGTGTGCCGGCCCCGGCCGATCGCGCTGACTGTGCCGACCGCCCGGGCGGCGTCCGGCACGAGGCGGTTGACCAGCGTCGACTTGCCCACCCCGGAGTGCCCGACCATGACCGAGATCCGCCCGGCGAGCAGGTCGCGCAGCGCGTCGAGGTCGGAGTCCGGGCGGATCAGCACGTACGGCAGCTCCAGCTCGGCGTAGTAGTCGAGCACCGCCTCGGGGCCGGCGAGGTCGGCCTTGGTGAGGCAGAGCAGCGGCTCGATGCCGGCGTCGTACGCGGCCACCAGGCACCGGTCGATGAAGCCGGTGCGCGGCGGCGGGTCGGCCAGCGCGCTCACGATGACCAGCTGGTCGGCGTTGGCGACGACCACCCGTTCCAGCCGTCCCTCGGCGGTGGTCTCGTCGTCGTCGGCGGTGCGCCGCAGCACCGACGTCCGTTCGGCGATCCGGACGATCCGGGCCAGCGCCCCGGCCGCGCCGGAGGTGTCCCCGACCAGGCCGACGCGGTCGCCGACCACCACCGACTTGCGCCCCAGCTCCCGGGCCCGCATCGCGGTGACCAGGGGCGCGTCCGGCGCGGCGTCGGGCGGCACGCACGTGTAGCGGCCCCGGTCGACGGCGATCACGAAGCCGTCCACCGCGTCGGAGTGCCGGGGTCGGGTGCGGGTACGCGGGCGCGACGACTTGCCGGGCCGCACCCGGACGTCGTCCTCGTCGTACTCCCGCCGTTTGGTCGCCAGGACCCGCCCCCCGTCGTGTCAGCTCTTGCCGGTCACCAACGCCGACCATAGTGCCGGAAACTCGGGCATGGTCTTCGAGGTGCACGCCACGTCGCTCAGCTCGATGCCGGGGACGGCCAGGCCGGCCACGGCGGCGGCGTGCGCCATCCGGTGGTCGTGGTAGGTCTCGAACACCCCGCCGTGCAGCGGCCGGGGCCGGATCTCGAGCCCGTCGGGGGACTCGGTGATGTCGGCGCCGAGGGCGGTGAACTCCCGCGCCAGCGCGGTCAGCCGGTCGGTCTCGTGGCCGCGGATGTGGCCGACGCCGGTGAACACCGACGGCGAGTCGGCGAGCATGGCCAGCGCGGTGAGCGCCGGGGTCAGCTCGCTGACGTCGGAGAGGTCGGCCTCGATGCCGTGCACCGTGCCGGTGCCCCGGACCGTCAGCCCGTCGGTGGAGAGGGTCACCTCGCCGCCCATCCGCTGGAGCAGCGAGCGGAGCTGCTCGACGGGCTGGGCGCTGCTGCGCGGCCAGCCCTGGAGGGTCACCTCGCCGCCGGTGACCAGGGCGGCGGCGAAGAACGGCACGGCGCCCGAGAGGTCGGGCTCGATCTCCCAGCCGCGCCCCGTCAGCGGGCCCGGCTCGACCACCCACACGTCGGGGGTGCCGTCGTCGACCGCCGCGCCGGCGGCCCGGAGCATCTGCACCGTCATCCGCAGGTGCGGCGCGGAGGGCACCGGCGGGCCCACGTGCCGGACCACCACGCCCCGGTCGAAGCGCGGCGCGGCCAGCAGCAGCCCGGAGACCAGCTGGCTGGAGGCGGAGGCGTCGATCACCACCTCGCCGCCGGCCACCCGCCCGGCGCCGAGCACGGTCAGCGGCAGGCTGCCGGTGGCGGGGGCGTCCACGCGGGCGCCGAGGGAGCGCAGCGCCCCGATCAGCGGGCCAAGGGGCCGGGTGCGGGCCTGCGGGTCGCCGTCGAAGGTGATCCGCCCGTCGGCCAGGCCCGCCACGGGCGGGACGAAGCGCATCACGGTGCCGGCCAGGCCGACGTCGACGTGTGCGGGGCCGACCAGCGGGTGGGGGCGGACCAGCCAGCGCTCGTCGTCGCTGATCGACATGTGCGCGCCCATCGCGCGCAGCCCGGCGGCCATCAGCTCGGTGTCCCGCGCACGCAGCGGCCCGGCCAGGGTCGACGGTCCGCCGGCCAGCGCGCTCAGCACCAGGGCGCGCGCGGTCATCGACTTGGACCCGGGCAGGCGCAGCGTCGCCGCGACCGGGTCGGAGGCGGTCGGAGCGGTCCACGGCTGCGGCGGCCGGGTCGCGATCAGGTTCCCCACGGTTACATTCTGCCGCGTCCGACGGCGGGTGGCGCCGGCCGGCACGTGTCCTCCCGGTCAGCGGGACAGCCGGGCGGCGCGCGGCGGGTTAGCGTGTGCGGCATGTGCGGTAGGTACGCGACGACCCGGAGTGCGGGCGACCTGAGCGCGCTGTTCGAGTCCCAGGACGAGACCGGCGGCGGGGTCGGCCCCGACCACAACGTCGCGCCCACCGACCCGGTGCCGCTGGTGCGGGTCAGCCCGGAGGGCCACCGCGCGCTGTCGGTCGGCCGCTGGGGCCTGGTCCCGTCCTGGTCCAGGTCGCCCGCGGGCGCCGCCCGCATGATCAACGCCCGCGCCGAGACGGTCGCCACCAGCCGGGCGTACGCCGGGGCCTTCGCCCGCCGCCGCTGCCTCGTCCCCGCCGACGGCTGGTACGAGTGGGTCCGCGCGGCCGACGGGCGCAAGCAGCCCTACTACATGACCCCGTCGGACGGCTCGGTGCTCGCCTTCGCCGGCATCTGGTCGCTCTGGGACGGCTCCGGCGGCCCGTTGCTGACGTTCAGCGTGCTCACCACCGCCGCGCTTGGCGAGTTGGCCGAGGTGCACGACCGGATGCCGCTGCTGCTGCCCCGCGACCGCTGGGGGGCGTGGCTGGCGTCGACCGACGAGCCGGCGGGCCTGCTCGCGCCGCCCGCGCCCGACTGGCTCGCGACGCTGGAGATCCGCCCGGTGGGCACGGCGGTGGGCGACGTGCGTAACGACGGGCCGCAGTTGACCGAGAGGGTGCCGCTCGCCCGGGCCGCCGCGCCGGATGAAATGACGCTCTTCTGACAGTCCGACACATTGTCGAGCGTGATTTGCCAGAGTTGCGGGCGAATCGTCGCCCCGACGTTCACCCATATTCGCCGTGAAGTCTTGTCCCGGTGTCCGGAAGTGCGATACAACACAGCGCCGGTAGTGGGCGCGACTCGCACGGGGCGGACGACGCACACCGATCTTGCCGGTCCCACGGGGGAGGTGGGTGGATGACACGGGCACGAATGCCCCGGCCGCACGAGGTGGCCACCGCACGACGGGATCCGCGGCTGTTGCGGGCGTTGCGGGAGCGGCGACAGGACGAGGCGTGGCGCACCAGGGGAACCTGCCAGAACGTCGACCCGGAAACGTTCTTTCCGGCGCCGAACGAGCCGGCCGACGCGGCCGTCGCGCTCTGCCGCAGCTGCGACGTGCAGGGATCCTGCCTGGCCTGGGCGCTTGACGTGGGTGACTGCCACGGCGTCTGGGGCGGCACCACACCGCGCGAACGGCGGGCGATGCTGGTCGCCTGGCGCGAGGAGGTGCAACCGGATCCGGACGCCGCCCGCGAGGCGGGTCCGCCGGTCCGGGACCGGCTGCTCACCCTGGTGCCGCTGAGCTGACCGTCGACTGAACCGGTCCGCAGCCGGCCCGCCACCTCGGCGGGCCGGCTGCCCGTCGTGCCCCGGACACCGCAGAATGGGCCGATGCCCGAGGACGACGACGTACCCACCCCGCGCGGGCCCGCCCGGGTCGACACCGACCTGCCGGCGGGTGCGCCGAGCGCCCTGCTGGTGCTCGGGCACGGCGCGGGCGGCGACGTCGACGCCCCTGACCTGCGTGCGCTCCGGGACGCGGCGGTCGACGCCGGGCTGGTGGTGGCCCGGGTGACCCAGCCGTACCGCGTCGCCGGACGGCGTGCGCCGGCACCGGCGGGGCACCTCGACGAGGCGTGGACCGCCGTGCTCGCCGTGCTGCGGCAGCGGCATTCCGGCGTACCGCTGCTGGTGGGCGGCCGGTCCAGCGGCGCGCGGGTGGCGTGCCGCACCGCGCCCGCGGTGGGCGCCGCCGGGGTCGTCGCGCTCGCGTTCCCGCTGCATCCGCCCGGCCGCCCGGAGCGGTCGCGGGCGGCGGAGTTGGCGACCGGCCTGCCGACCCTCGTGGTCAACGGCGACCGTGACCCGTTCGGGGTGCCGGAGCCGGGGCCGGGGGTGCAGGTGGTGACCCGCCCGGGGGAGCGGCACGACCTGCGGGGGGACCCGGCCGGCACGGCCGCCGTGGTGCGCGACTGGCTGCGCGGGCGGGGCTGGGCGCGAGGCTGAACGCCACCCCGCCGTCCCCGCCGCCCACGCGACCGGGACCGGCGCCCGCGTGACAGGGGTGCGGGCGCGCTCCGGCGGCGGACGCCGGGCGCTCCGGCGGGCCGTGTCCGCCTGCCGCAGCGGTTCGTTGCATCGGATGGCGCCGGACGCCCGGTTCGGGCGGGCGGCGCCGGTCCTCCCAGGCCCTTCCTGGTCCCAGCGTCGGCCTCCGCCGGCGCCGGGACCAGGAACGGGGGAGGTGAGCGGAATGCCTCGCCCCGTCGGGGGCGTTGCACCCCCCGGGACGACATTTCTGGCGAGGGGGGAGACCGGTGCCGACCGAGACGCGGGTCCGGGAACGGGACGAGCGGGGAGCGCGGCAGTTGCGACAGCTGCTGGGCGGCCCGGACTGGCCCGCGGTGGTGCCGCCGGTCGGCCCGGCCGCG
Organism: Micromonospora sp. NPDC048868; assembly: GCF_043198195.1. Lineage (NCBI taxonomy): Bacteria > Bacillati > Actinomycetota > Actinomycetes > Micromonosporales > Micromonosporaceae > Micromonospora > Micromonospora sp. NPDC048868. Next base: position 285,857 of record NZ_JBICUN010000007.1, on the reverse strand, counting down.
GTGAGCACGCACACGGTGAGTACGAGCACACCCGCCGGAAGTGAATCTGCGGGCACGTCCGTACGCGTATCCTCGGCGGGACAGCATCCGACGCGAGGGGATGTGCGGTTGACCACCGAGAAGACGGACGAGCGCAGGGCCCGCTTCGAGCGGGACGCGATGCCCTTCGTCGATCAGCTCTACGCTGCCGGGCTGCGGATGACCCGCAACCCGGCGGATGCCGAGGACCTGGTCCAGGAGACCTACCTGAAGGCGTACGCCGCCTTCCACCAGTTCGAGCAGGGCACGAACCTGAAGGCCTGGCTCTACCGGATCCTGACCAACACCTACATCAACTCCTACCGCAAGCGGCAGCGCCAGCCCATCCAGGCGCCGACCGACGAGATCACCGACTGGCAGCTCGCCGAGGCCGAGTCGCACACCTCCAGCGGGCTGCGCTCGGCCGAGACCGAGGCGCTGGACCGGCTGCCGGACAGCGACGTCAAGGAGGCCCTCCAGCAGTTGCCGGAGGAGTTCCGCCTGGCCGTCTACCTCACCGACGTCGAGGGCTTCTCCTACAAGGAGGTCGCCGACATCATGGGCACGCCGATCGGCACGGTCATGTCGCGTCTGCACCGGGGCCGGCGTAATCTGCGCAAGCTGCTCGAACAGTACGCCGCAGAGCGGGGCTTCAGCGCCGCGGCGTCGAAGAAGGGCTCGACCGCTTCCGCCGGCCGGGAGGTCTGACATGAGCTGTGGAGATCCGCACGAGACGGATTGCCGCGAGGTCATCGCGGAGGTCTACCTCTACCTGGATCTGGAGTGCGCCGAGGAGCGGCGCACGCTGATCCGGCACCACCTCGACGAGTGTGGCCCGTGCCTGCGCGAGTACGGCATCGAGCAGGAGGTGCGGGCGCTGGTGGCCCGCTGCTGCGGCAACGAGACCGCGCCCGACCAGCTGCGGGAGCGGCTGCGGCTGCGCCTCACCGAGCTGGTCGTCTTCGAGGGCACCGAGTCGAAGGAGCTTGCCGACTGAGGTCGGGCCGGGTGCGGCAGCCGACCGAGGTCGGTGCCCCCGCAGACAGCAAACGCCGGTGGCCCGGGTCGTGACGACCCGGGCCACCGGCGTCCGCGCCGACTGGTCGACGCCGGGCCGTGGGGCCCGGCCCGCCGGTCAGGAGTTGGGGCGCTTGCCGTGGTTCGCGCCGCTCTTCTTGCGGGCCTTCTTCTTGCGGGCCTTCTTCGCCATGGTGACCTCCTCGTGATGGTCGGATCCCGCCTGCGCACGATCTCGGCGCCGGTGCACGCACCGGTCCTCCCGGCGCCGGGTCCGACCCGCTGATGCTAGTGCGGCCGGCACCCGCCGTCGTCCGCCGGGGCCGCCGACGCCGCGCCACGCCGCACGACCCGCCGGGGGACCGCCCCTGAGTCGATCATCGACCCGGCCCGCGCCGCTCCACGCCCGCCGGAGGTCGCCCGCATGATTGGATACGTCGGCAGGCAACCGCGAGAGGGAGGGCCCGAAGATGGCCGAGGAGATCCGCGCCGAGATGGTGGCGAACGTCTGGAAGGTCGTCGCGTCGGCCGGGGACACCGTGTCCGAGGGGGACACCCTGGTGATCCTGGAGTCGATGAAGATGGAGATCCCGGTCGTCGCCGAGTCCGACGGCGTCGTCAAGCAGCTCGCGGTCAACGAGGGCGACGTCGTGCAGGACGGTGACCTGATCGCGGTGATCGATTGACCGGCCTCTCGGTACGCCGGGCCGGGCCGGCCGACTTCGCGGCGGTGGCCCGGCTGACGGTGGCCGCGTACGAGGCGGACGGCCAGCTGAAGAACGAGCACGGCTACGCCGCCGTACTCGCCGACGTGGCGTCCCGGGCCCGGGACGGCGAGGTGCTCGTCGCCGTCGACGACGCCACCGGCGAGCTGCTCGGCTCGGTGACCCTCGTCCTGCCCGGCACCCGTTACGCCGAGCTGTCCCGGGCGGGTGAGGCGGAGTTCCGGATGCTGGCGGTGGACCCGGCCGCGCAGGGGCGGGGCGTCGGCGCGACGCTGGTCGAGGCCTGCGTGTCGCGGGCGACCGAGCTGGGCTGTTCCGCAGTCGTCATCTGCGTCCGCGACGGCTTCGCCGCCTCCGCCCAGCGGCTCTACCGGCGGCGCGGATTCGTGCGGGTGCCCGAGCTGGACTGGGTGCCCGTGGACGGGGTGCACCTGCTCGGCCTGCGGCTGGAGCTGACCGGCGCGTGAGGCGACGACGGCTCACCGGCGCCTGAGGAGCCCCCAGAGGCGGCGCAGGCGGGAACGCGGCCGGGGGACCGGGGCGGTGGCCGTCAGCGCGGTGGCCAGGGCCGCCGTCGCCGGATCCAGGGCCGGGCTGGCCAGGGCCAGGTGCGCCAGTGACGGCGCGATCGGCACCGGGCGGGTCCGGGCGACCGCTGCCACGTCGGCCAGCCGCTCGGTCACCACCCGGGCCACGTCGGGGCGCACGTCCGGGTCGACCCAGGCGGCGGTGACCAGGGCGAACAGGGCCGCCTCGGTGACCCAGTCCTCGACCCCCCAGACCAGGTCCAGCAGCACCCGGCGCCGGGTCGACTCCGCCCACGGCTCGTCGGTGCGGTGGTGCAGCAGGCCCAGGCACGCCCACACCTGGACGCAGCGCACCCAGAGCGAGGGGTCCTGCCCGAGTACCCGGCCCAGCGCGGTCGGCGGCGCCTCCGGCGGGTGCGCCAGCAGGCCGAGCAGGTCGTCCAGTTCCAGGGTGGCCAGGCCCACCGCAGCGTCGTACGCCGCCGGCGGGTGCGGCCACGCCGGGTGGGCGAGCTGCCGCAGCCGCGCCGCCGCCTCCGGCGAGGGCGCCGGCACGGCGGGCACGACAGTCGTCCCGTCGGGCCGCCAGAGCTGCCGGGCGGTCGCCCGCCGGGGCTCGCGCGGGTCCGGGTCGGGCACGCCGGCCACCTCGATCCGCAGCCCGGGCGCGGCCGTCGCGGCGGCACGCAGCGCGCTGGGCGGCGGGGGCTGCTCCAGCCGTACGGCGCCGAGGCCGACGCGCTCGTCGGTGACCGCCTGACGCAGCGCGTCCAATACCGGCCCGGTCGCCGGGGTGACCTGCCCGAGCCACGGCCGGCTCCGGCAGCTCTCGGCCAGGTCGCCGTGCTCGTGCGTGTCGTCGGGATGGTCCCGGACGAAGTCGGCGAGCGCGACCAGGTGCGCCACGTCGCCGTCGCGCTGGTGCCGCAGCCGGTGCGCGGTGTGCACGGCGCACTCGAAGGAGGGGTCCCGGGCCAGCGCCCGGTCGATCCAGTCGAGCGCCTCGTCGAGCCGCCCGTTGTCGGCGAGCGTGCCGGCGATGTCGGCGTAGACGGTGAGGTCGTCGGGGTCGTGCGCGACGGCGCGGCCGAGTGCCGCCAGCGCCTCCCGGGTGCGCCCGGCGCTGCGGTACGCGTACCCGAGCCACACCTCGCCGATCTTCGACGGCTCCGCGCGTACGCCCCGGGCGGCCCAGCGGATCGCCAGGTCGACCTCGCCGACGCGCCTGGCCAGCGCGGACGCCGCGCCCAGCAGCAGGCCGTGCTCGGGGTGGACGGTGACCGCGTTGCGGGCCAGTGCCAGGTAGGGGGCCAGGGCCGCCCGGCCGGCCCGGGGCACCGGGTCGGGCACGGCGGCGCAGACCTGCATGAGGATCCGGGCGGCCCGGTCCGGTTCGAGGCGTTCGGCGAGTTCCGGGGTGGTCACCCACGGCACCCCGGCCCAGTCCGTCCCCGGGGCGTGGCCGGTCGCCGCGACCAACAGGTCCAGCCCCTCGGCGGGCCGGCCGGCGGCGGCGAGCAGGTGCGCGCGGGCCACGACGGCGCCGACGAAGGCGTGGCCCTGGAGCGGGAAGAGGTCGACGCCGCCCGCGCCGTCGGTGGCGGCGAGCCGGGCGAGGGTCTCGTGCACCTCGGGCAGGGTCGGGGCCTGGGCCAGCGCGGCGGCGACGTGACCGGCCGCGTGTGCCAGGTCGTTGTCGTCCATGGCGAGGCGGGCCAGGGCAAGTTCCTCCGCCGCGGACAGCGACCGGTCGTCCTCGGGCACGTCGTCCTCTCGCTCGTCGGTCGGTGGGGCCGGGCAAGCCTAGGTGATGTTGCGCCGAGATGGTGATCATCTGCGCACTACTGTTCGTTCGATTGCTCAGGCCAGCTCAAACGTGCAAGACTGAGCAGGAAACGCGCGGCAACCGCGCAGTGGGAGGAGTTTCCGTGACGCGTGCAGGGGCCGGCATGGCGGCCGACATCGACGAGCAGCCAGCGGGCTACGAGCGGCTGCTCTCCGCCGAGCACGCCGGGGCGATCGCCCGGGTGGCGGCGGTCATCGCGGAACGCCGGCCGCGGCACGTGGTCTTCACCGCCCGGGGCACCTCCGACCACGCGGCCCTCTACGGGGCGTACCTGACCGAGATCCGGCTCGGCCTGCCCGCCGGCCTCGCCTCGCCCAGCGTCGTCACCCTCTACGGCGCGAAGCCGGACCTCTCCGACGCGCTGGTCGTCGGCGTCAGCCAGAGCGGCGGCTCGCCCGACCTCGCCGAGGTGCTGCGGACCGCCCGCGCCTCCGGCGCGCTGACCCTCGCGGTCACCAACGCGCCCGACTCCCGGCTGGCCGGCGTCGCCGAGCTCAGCGTCGACATCGCCGCCGGGCACGAGCGCGCGGTGGCCGCCACCAAGACCTACACCGCCGAGCTGCTCGCCCTGCTGATGCTCGTCGAGGGCGTCCGGGCCGGCGACGGCGCGCTGCCCGCCGACGAACGCGAGGCGCTCGCCGCCCTGCCCGAGCTGGCCGCGCGCACCCTGGAGGACACCACCCCCACCCAGCTCGCGCCCCGCTACCGGTTCGCCGGCCAGCTGGTCACCACCGGCCGGGGGTACGCGTACCCGACCGCCCGCGAGGCCGCGCTGAAGCTGATGGAGACCTCCTACCTGCCGGCGCTCGCGTTCTCCGGCGCCGACCTGCTGCACGGCCCGCTCGCCATGACCGACCCGGACGTGCCGGTGCTCGCCGTGGTCGGCTCCGGGCCGGGCGGCCGGTCGATGGGCGAGGTGCTGCCCCGTCTCGGCGAGCGCCGCGCCGACGTGGTGGTGGTCGGCTCCGCCGACGTCGAGGGCGCCACCCGGATGGCCGTCCCCGAGGTCGACGAGCGCTACGCGCCGCTGCTGGACATCCTGCCGTTGCAGCGCCTGGCGCTGGCGCTGGCGCTCGCCCGGGGCGAGGACCCGGACGCGCCGCGCGGGCTGAAGAAGGTCACCGCGACGATGTGACGCCCGTCGTGGCACGCTGGTCGACGTGTCCACGCTGCGCAACCTCGCCGAGGAGCACACCCGCCTCCGCCCGGCCGACATCGACCATCTGCACCGGATCGCCGGCGACTGGCAGTTGCTCTCCGATCTGTCCTTCGCCGACCTGCTGCTCTGGGTGCCCGTGGACGGTGACGGCGCGTTCCTCTGCGTCGCCCAGGTCCGGCCGACGACCGCGCCCACCGCGTACCTGGACGACCAGGTGGGGCGGATCGTCGGCGGGCCCGAGGTGGCCCACCTGGAGGTGGCCCACCGGCAGGGCCGGATCTGGCGGGAGGGCGACCCGGTCTGGTACGGCGACGTGCCGGCCCGGCACGAGGCGATCCCGGTCCGGCTGCGCACCACCGACGGCGAGGCCGGCGAGGTGATCGCCGTGGTGGGGCGGGACACCAACCTCTCCACCGCGCGCACCCCGAGCCAGCTGGAGCTGAACTACCTCACCACCGCCGACGACCTGGCCCAGATGATCGCCGACGGTACCTTCCCGCCGCCGCGCCATCCCGGGGAGACCACGTCGGCCCCGCGCGTCGGCGACGGGCTGGTCCGGCTCGACGCCGGCGGCAAGGTCACCTACGCGAGCCCGAACGCGCAGTCGGCGTACCGGCGGCTGGGCTACGCCTCCCACCTGGTGGGCGAGGACCTGGCGGCGCTGCACCGCCGGCTGGCGAACGACCCGTTGGAGGGCACCGACGCGGCGAACGGCATCCTCGCGGCGCTGCGCGGCGAGGCGCCGCCCCGCCGGGAGATCGACGCGCGGGGCGCGACGATGCTCACCCGGGCGCTGCCGCTGATGCCCGCCGGGGTGCCGATCGGCGCGCTGGTGCTGGTCCGCGACATCACCGAGGTACGCCGCCGCGACCGCGCCCTGATCACCAAGGACGCCACCATCCGGGAGATCCACCACCGGGTGAAGAACAACCTCCAGACCGTCGCCGCGCTGCTGCGGCTCCAGGCCCGCCGGGTGTCCATGCCCGAGGCCCGGGTGGCCCTGGAGGAGTCGGTACGCCGGGTCGCCTCCATCGCGCTGGTGCACGAGACCCTCTCCATGTCCAGCGACGAGGCGGTCGAGTTCGACGGCATCGTCGACCGGGTGGCCAGTGCCGCCACGGAGGTGGCCGCGACGGAGGCCACGGTCGGCATGCGGCGCGAGGGCAGCTTCGGCGTGCTGCCTGCCGAGGTCGCCACGTCGCTGGTGATGGTGCTCAACGAGCTGCTGCTCAACGCCGTCGAGCACGGCTTCCCGCCGGCCGCCGAGACGCCCGGCGTCCCGACCGGTCCCGGAACCCCCGCCCCGGCCGAGGCAGGGCCGCCCGCCCCGGGAACGGCCGTGGCGGAGGCGGCCGGTCCGGTCGAGCCGGAGGTGGTGCTGTCGGCGCACCGGTTCCGCAAGATGCTGCACGTCTCGGTCACCGACAACGGGCGCGGGCTGCCGCCCGACTTCGACGCCGAGCGGAGCGGCAACCTCGGCTTGCAGATCGTCCGCGCGCTGGTCACCGGCGAGCTGCGCGGCACCATCGAGCTGCGCGACGGCGCGAAGGGCGGCACCGAGGCGACGCTCGTCGTCCCGCTGGTGCGCGACGCCCCCGAGGGCCGTCCCGCCGGCTGACCCGGACGCACCGGCGCGAGGGCCGGGGGTGCCGGGGCGGCCATGATCAGTTGATCGGAAACCGGCCCCGGAAAGCCCCACGACCCCGGCTCCCCGTCAACCGATCAAGCCGGTCGCCGGAGCCGGGGCGGGGTGGGGTGGGTGGGTCAGCGGGTGAGCAGCGCGACGGTGAGTCCCGGGCGCGGCCAGACCCGTTCGACGGTGTAGTCGGCGCGCAGCGCGTCGCCCTTGGCGCCGGCGACGGCGGCCAGCGGATCGTCGCGGCGGCCGGCCACGACCAGCCAGACCCGTTCCGCGCCGGCCAGGCACTCGGCCGGGCGGGCGCACTCGGCGGCCCACAGGTCGCCCCGGCGGGCCTGGTCCTGCGTCACCAGCACGTCGCGGGGCCGACGGTCGCCCAGGTGGTACGCGAGGCCCAGGTCGAGGAAGAGCCAGCTCTCCCGGGGGGAGTAGACGACCGCGTCCCCCGGCCGCTGACCGTCGGCGACGATCCGGGCCGCGCCCCGGTAGTCCACCGTCGCGCTGCGCGGCCACTCGTGGGTGCGCCGCAGCGCCGCCTGGTCGGGCAGCCCGAGCAGCCCGGCCAGGGCGACGACGGCCAGCGCGGGCGGCAGCGGCACCGTCGCCAGCGCCGCGCCGGCGAGCAGGCAGGCGAAGGGCACCACGAAGACGAGGTACCGGGGCACCCAGAGCGGTACGACCAGCCCCGCGGCGAAGAGCAGCAGCACGGGCAGCAGCACGGCGAGCCCGGGCAGCAGGGCGCGCCGGCCCAGGCGTGCCGCGCCGAGCGCCGCGAGGCCCACCAGGACCCCGCCCACCACCCCGCTCTGCGCCACCCCGCCCGCGAGCGCGGCCAGGTCGTCGGGGCGGACGGCATCCACCCAGCCGAGCTGCCGGGAGCGCTGTTCCCTGCCGAGCAGCACCAGCGGGGTCAGCAGCAGCACGGTGGGCAGCAGGGCGAGCGCCCAGCGCAGCGGGCGGTTCGGCGGCCCCGTACGGCGGGTGGCGAGCACCGCCACCGCGTGCGCGGCGAGCAGGGTGAGCGCGACCAGGTGGGTGAGCCCGAGCGCGGCGACGGCGGCGGCGTACCCGGCCCAGCGCGTCCACCGGGGTCGGGCCGTCGCCTCGACCAGCAGCAGGGTCGCCAGCACCGCCAGGAAGGTGGCCAGCGCGTACGGGCGGGCCTCCTGGCCGTACCGCGAGGTGCCCGGGAGCACCGCGAGGAGCAGCCCGGCGAGCAGCCCGGCCCGGGCACCGAGCAGGCGCTGCCCGAGGAGCGCGGTCAGCCCGGCCGTGGCGGCCATGGCCAGTGCGGCGGGCAGCCGCAGCGCGGTCACCGAGTCGCCGAAGACGGCCACCCAGGCGTGCATGAACAGGTAGTAGGGGCTGGTGGCGGCGTCGATGGTGCCGGCGAGCCGGACGAGGTCCCCGGGGGACCGGCTCGCCGCACTCCAGGTGGCCAGCTCGTCGCGCCACGGCTGCGCGTGGTCGATCCCGGTCAGCACCACGGCGAGGGTGGCCAGGCTCGGCCCGATCCAGATCAGCCGGCCCGTGCGATCCGGCCCGCTCACCGCCTCGCGCACCGGCGGGACGCGGTCGCCGGGCGGGTCAGCGGAACCGGTCACATACCGCAGCGTCACACAGTCCGGCCGTCCGGTGCGCCGATCCGCCGATCGGGCGGCGGCGTCAGGCCTCGACCGTGACCCCGTGCTTCCCGCACGCGGCCACGAAATGGGGCAGGATCTGGCGCAGCGTCTGCCGGTAGAGCTCGGCCCCCGGCCCGGTCTCGCCGCGTAGACGCTGCACCCGTTCCACCTGACCGACCGTGGTGGGGCGGTGGTCGGGGTGTGGCCCGTGATGTGGGATCCCGCACGCAGTCGTTGGCCGGCCCTCGTCGGGTGTGGCAGCATGACTTCCATGACCGCCGCTGTCGTCCGCCGCTTCGTGGCTCGTCGCCACGTCGACTACGGCCGCGTGCGCAGCGCGATCTGTCCGGCCCACTGACGACGCCCGATCACTCTGTCTCGGGCGCGCCGCGCGCCGGCTGTTCCGACACCGTTGTCGCCAGCCCGTTCCGACGGGTCGGCCGCGCGCCTTGCGTGTTCCCGAGGCACCGCAGACAACGGAGGACGCCGCCATGGCGGTCAGCAGCATCCCGGCCCGGGCCGGGGACCCGACGTCCCCCCGACCGGCCCGGACCCCCCGCCGGCCCCGAGGTGAAGGTCAGTGGGCGCTCGGTCACCGCGAGCCGCTCAACCCCAACGAGCGGATCAAGAAGGACGACGACCCGCTGAACGTACGGGCCCGGATCGAGAACATCTACGCCCACCACGGGTTCGCCTCGATCGATCCGCAGGACCTCCGTGGCCGCTTCCGCTGGTGGGGCCTCTACACCCAGCGCAAGGCGGGCATCGACGGCGGCCGTACGGCCGTGCTGGAGCCGCACGAGCTGGAGGACGAGTTCTTCATGCTCCGGGTCCGGGTGGACGGGGGCGAGCTGAGCCTGGCGCAGCTGCGGGTGGTGGCGGACATCTCCCGCGAGTTCGCCCGGGACACCGCCGACATCACCGACCGGCAGAACATCCAGTACCACTGGATCCGGGTCGAGGACATGCCGGAGATCTGGCGCCGCCTGGAGTCGGTCGGCCTGCAGACCACCGAGGCGTGCGGCGACTGCCCCCGGGTGGTGCTGGGCAGCCCGGTCGCCGGGGTGGCCCGCGACGAACTGCTCGACCCGACGCCGGCGGTCGACGAGATCGTCCGCCGGTACGTGGGCGACAAGGCGTACTCCAACCTGCCGCGCAAGTTCAAGACCTCCATCTCCTGGCTGGTCGACACCCCGTACGAGGCGAACGACATCTCCTTCCTCGGGGTGGACCACCCGGACCACGGGCCGGGCTTCGACGTCTGGGTCGGCGGCGGCCTGTCCACGAACCCGATGCTGGCCAAGCGGCTCGGCGTCTGGGTGTCGCTGGATGAGGTGCCGGACGTCTGGGCGGGCGTGGTCGGCATCTTCCGCGACTACGGCTACCGCCGGTTGCGCAACCGCGCCCGACTGAAGTTCCTGGTCGCCGACTGGGGCGTGGAGAAGTTCCGCGAGGTGCTGGAGAAGGAGTACCTGGGCCGGGCGCTGCTCGACGGCCCGGCCCCGCAGCTGCCCGACAGGCCGGTGGACCACATCGGGGTGCACCCGCAGAGCGACGGGCGCAACTACGTCGGGGCTGCCCCGGTGGTGGGCCGGGTATCCGGCGGGCAGCTCGCCCGCCTGGCCGACGTGGTCGAGGCGCACGGCAGCGGGCGGGTGCGGCTCACCCCGTACCAGAAGCTGCTGGTGCTGGACGTGGCGCCGGAGCGGACCGACTCGCTAATGCGCGACCTGCGCGGGATCGGCCTGGAGGCGCAGCCGTCGGCCTGGCGGCGCGGCACGATGGCCTGCACCGGCATCGAGTACTGCAAGCTGGCCATCGTCGAGACCAAGGCGCGCGGCGAGGAACTGGTGGCCCGGCTGGAGGAGCGGCTGCGCGACTTCGACGCCGACATCTCCATCCACCTCAACGGCTGCCCCAACGCCTGCGCCCGCACCCAGGTCGCCGACATCGGCCTCAAGGGCCAGCTCGTCGTCGGCCCGGACGGCCGCCAGGTGGAGGGCTTCCAGGTCCACCTCGGCGGCGGGCTCGGCATGGCCGAGGGACAGACGGCCGGGTTCGGCCGCAAGCTGCGCGGTCTGAAGACCACCGCCGAGGAGCTTCCGGCGTACGTGGAGCGGCTGGCCCGGCGCTACCTGGCGGGCCGGGAGACGGGCGAGACGTTCGCCAACTGGGTGATCAGGGTCGACGAGGAGGAACTCCGATGAGCGAGACCCGTTCCGCGCCGTTGTACTGCCCGTACTGCGGCGAGGAGGACCTGCGGCCGAGTGAGGCCGGCCACGGCGCCTGGGAGTGCCACGCGTGCGCCCGGGTGTTCACGGTGAAGTTCACCGGCCTGCTCGGCCGGTCGGTGGCCCGGTGAGCGGGGGCACGGGCGACCGGCCCGGTCTCGTCTCGGCGGCGGGCCTGGGCCTGGTCGGCCTGGGCGCTCCGGCTCCGGCCGACGCGGCCCGGCGCGACCCCGACGAGCTGCGCGCGCTGGCCGAGGCGGCCGGCCGGGACCTGGAGGGCGCGCCGGCGCTGGAGATCGCGCGCTGGGCGGCCGAGACCTTCGGCGCCCGGTTCTGCGTCACCAGCTCGATGGCCGACGCCGTGCTGGCCCACCTGGTCTCCCGGGTCGCCCCGGGGGTGGACGTGGTCTTCCTCGACACCGGACTGCACTTCCCGGAGACGCTCCGGGTCCGCGACGAGGTGGCCCGGACGCTGCCGGTGAACGTGCGCTCGATCCGGCCGCGCCTGACCGTGGGCCAGCAGGACGGCCAGTACGGCCCGCGCCTGTTCAACAAGGCTCCGGACGACTGCTGCCAGCTGCGCAAGGTGGAGCCGCTGGAGCGGGCGCTCGCCGGCTACGACGCCTGGGCCGCCGGGCTCCGCCGGGACGAGTCGCCGACCAGGGCGAACACGCCGGTGGTGACCTTCGACGCGCGCCGGGGCAAGGTCAAGGTCAACCCGATCGCGGCCTGGCGGCAGGCCGACGTGGACGCCTACGTCGCCCGCTGGAACGTGCCGGTCAACGAGCTGTTCAAGCAGGGCTACGGCTCGATCGGCTGCTGGCCCTGCACCCGCCGCACGAAGGCGGGGGAGGACCCCCGGGCCGGCCGCTGGGCGATGTTCGAGAAGACCGAGTGCGGCCTGCACGTCTGACCGGGCCGGTCCCGGGCTCTCCGGCGTCGGGGGCGCCCGGGCCGGGCTCTCCCGCGTGGGGGGCGCCCGGGCCGTCGGAGGTGGCCGGGTCGTCAGGGGCGCCCGGGCCGTGGCAGCCGGCCGGGCTGTCGGAGGCGGCCGACCCGGTGGTCCTGGTCGCCCACGGCAGCCGGGACCCGAGGGCCGCCGAGGCGACCCGGGCGCTGGCCCGGGCCGTGTCGGCCGCCCGGCCGGGCACGCCGGTGCTGGCGAGCTGGTTGGACCACACCGAGCCGGGACCGGCGACCGTGCTGCGGAACCTGGCCGCCGCCGGGCACCCCCGGGCCGTGCTGGTGCCGCTGCTGCTCACCGCGGCGTACCACCGGCGGGTGGACGTCCCGGCGGCGGTCGCGGCCGCCCGGGAGTCGGGGGCACCGATCGCGGTACGGGTGACCGACGTGCTCGGCCCGGCCGACGGGGCGGTGGACGCCGGTCTGCTGGCGGGCCTGCACCGGCGGTTGGGTGAGGCGGGGGCGGGGCGCTTCGACGGGCTGGTGTTGGCCGCGGCCGGCACCAGGGACGCCCGGGCGCGCGGGTCGGTGGGCCGGGTGGCCGCCGCGCTGCGTGCCGGTCTCGGTGTGCCCACCCGCGTGTCGTACGCCTCGGCGGCCCCGCCGGCCGTCGCGGCGGCGGTGGCGCGGCTGCGGTCCCGGGGTGCCGGGCGGGTGGCGGTGTCGGCGTACTTCCTGGCTCCGGGCCTGTTCCACGACGCCGTCGCCACGGCGGCGCGGGGCGCCGGTGCGGTGGCGGTGTCCGCCCCGCTGACCGACGCGCCGGAGCTGGCCGATCTGGTCCTGCGGCGCGTGGACGCGGCGAGCCGGTTGGCCGGGATCACGGCCGGGCCATGATCGGACGCCGGATCACGAACACAGGCTCGGACAGCAGTACGCCCCGGCGGGCGTACCCGGCCGGGGCGTACTGACTGGTGCGTGGGGATCAGGCGGAGTGAGCGCGCAGCACCCGGAGGCCACCGCGGCGCTTGACAGCCCGCCGCTCCTCCTCGCTCATCCCGCCCCAGACGCCAGCGTCCTGACCGGACTCCAGCGCCCACTGCAGGCACTGGTCGGTCACGGAGCAGCGCCGGCAGACGGCCTTGGCCTGCTCGACCTGCAGGAGAGCCGGCCCGGACGTCCCGATCGGGAAGAACAGTTCCGGGTCCTCGTCGCGGCAGACAGCATGGTGACGCCAGTCCATGGCGGCAACACTCCTCATTCTGGGTGGGTGGCAGAGATTGCTTCTGTTGCTTTTCCTATATGCATCCGCAGCGCCGAATGGTGACGGTTCGCGTACGCCTATTCGGCAGTGCGTGAGCAGGCTGTGTCGGCCCTGCGGACCTGCTGGAACAGCTCAACCTGACGAGCCTATCCAAACAATGTCCCGGTAACTCAAGTTCGCTTGTGAATACTTTCACGAACGCCCGGGATGTCAAGGGTGACGCTCGGAAAAACTCCGGGCGGTGAGCAAGCCCACAACCCCTTTGTCCGGATTCCAGCGCCTTCCTGGTTACCCGGCGTACCACTGTCGAGGATCAATATAGTACAGTCCGCGTGACATTGCTGACATTTCCGGCACAGCCCCTCGGTGTGGCGGCCGTCGCATCGGTCCGGTGTCGCGGCCGCGTCGACCTAGGGCAGTACCCGAGACCTAGCAGATTACTCTCAGTGCGGCGGGAATGGATGTGAATCTGACTTTTTCCCGCTCGCCAAGGTAGTCGCCGTCGAGCTGGAACGCCTGCGGACGGGCCGAGACCAGGGTGAACTCCGCGACGTCGTGCAGCCGCAGCACCTGGCGGCCGTGCGGATCAGGGGTCCGGGAGAAGAACTGCGTCACCGTGCGTGTCGTACTGGCCACCCGGAGCTGCCGCAGGGCGAGCACGTCCAGGCCCAGATCGAACGACGCCTCCGGGTTCGGGTTGACCTCGCGGTCGCCCAGGTACGTCCACGGCGCGGTGTTCTGGATGATGACCGTCGCCAGCTCGCCCTCCGGCAACTCGTCCGGGCGCTCCAGGCTGATCGCCGGATGGCGGCGGTCGGAGTTGAGGAAGTACTGGGCCGCGGTGGACCGGAAGTAGAGCGCGGGCGTCGAGACCCGGCCCCGCCGGCGGGCCTGCTCCACCCGGTGGATGACGGCCGCGTCGAGGCCGAAGCCCGCGCAGAAGGTGAAGTAGCGGTCGTCGGCCCGGCCGAGCCCGATCGTCCGGTAGCGGCCCAGCCGCAGGCCCTCCAGGATCATGCTGGTGCCGTCCGGCCAGTCCCGGGGCAGGCCCAGCGCCCGCGCGAAGACGTTTGTCGAGCCCCCCGGCACGGTCGCCAGGGCGGGCAGCCGCTCGGCCGGCGTGGTGCTGGCGGGGATGGTCGGCGGCTGCGCCGCCATCAGGCCGTTCACGACCTCGTTGACCGTGCCGTCGCCACCGAGCGTGACGACGACGTCGACGCCCTCCTCGGCCGCCTCGCGCGCCAGGTCGGTCGCGTGCCCCCGTCGCCGGGTGTAGCGCACGGAGAGGTCGACTTCGCTGCGCAGTGCCCGGACCAGGACGTCCCGGCTGCGCTCGCTGGTGGTGGTGGCCTTCGGATTGACCACCAGGACGGCCCGCATGGGCGGCACTGTACCGCGCGCCACCACGGGTATCGTGGCGCGCGTGACCATCGACTCCGACCCGATCCCCGCCACCCTCAGCTGGGCGGTCCGGCTGCTGCGGGCCGAGGCGGTCGCCGTGGGACTGGTCGCCGCGTGGCTGCTCTGGGCCGATCTCACCGCCACGACCACCGACCTCACGTCGGCGTTGCTCGTGACCGCGTTCGCCATCGGCGCGGCGGCGGCGCTCTGGGCGCTGGGCGGCGCGCTGGCACGCCGGAAGGCGGGAGCCCGGGCCCCGGCGATCGTGCTCCAGTTGATGCTGCTGCCCATCGGCTGGTTCATGGTCCAGGGCGGGATGGGGTGGCTCGGCGTACCGCTGATGGCGCTCGGCCTCGGGATGACCGCTCTGCTGGTGAGCACCCCCACCACCCGGGCCCTCGGCTTCGAGTGACCCCGCCGGGCCCGCGGCCCGGCGCCGGGCGGGCGGCCGGTCAGTAGCCGGAGGCGCGGCGGGTGAGCAGCGAGATGGTGGCCCGGCCGTCGGAGGCCGTCGCGGCCGCCGCCGTGGTCAGCGCCGTGAGCACCTTCCAGGCGAAGGACGACTCGGCGGGGAGCGTCGCGCCGCGGACCGTCGGCACGGTCACCTCCACGGTGAGCGCGTCGTCCGTGACCGCGAAGCGGCAGTCGAGCTCCGCGTCGCGGGTGGCGATGGCGAGCAGCATCGCGCACGCCTCGTCGACGGCGATGCGCAGGTCCTCGATCTCGTCGAGGGCGAACTGCAGCCGCGCCGCGAGCCCCGCGGTGGCGGTACGTAGCACCCCGAGGTAGCCCCCGTCCGCGGGCACGGTGAGGTGCACGACGTCGTCGTCGGTCGTCGGCTGCCCGGTCAGTTGAGTCACCACTCATCCCCCCGGTCGGGGACTCTACCCGCTCGGTCGCTTGAACGTGTGGGGACCGCCACGTCTGCCGCGGAAGCGGTCGGGGCGGCCCCGCTGAGCTGGTGGGGAACCCACTCCTGCGCCAGCTCCTGCGCCAGGGCGACGACGGCCGGCACGTCCTCGGGACGTGCCGGCCGGATCGTCGGCGGACCGGTGAGGGTCACGCCTGCTTGGTCTCCCAGAAGATCTTGGAGATCTCGTCGATCTTCTGGAGCAGCTCGTCGGCCTTGGACGGGTCGGTGCCGCCCTTCGCGCCGGCGGCGCCGGCCAGCTTGGTGGCCTCGTTGAACAGCTGGTGCAGGTGCGGGTACTTCTCGAAGTGGGCCGGCTTGAAGTAGTCGGTCCACAGCACCCACAGGTGGTGCTTCACCAGGTCGGCGCGCTGCTCCTTGATCAGGATGGCGCGGGTGCGGAACTCGGGGTCGGTGTTGGCCTGGTACTTCTCGCAGATCGCCTTCACCGACTCGGCCTCGATCCGGGCCTGGGCCGGGTCGTAGACGCCGCAGGGCAGGTCGCAGTGGGCGCTGGCGGTCACGCGGGGCGTAAGGATGCGCGGAAGTCGCATCAGGATCCTCCATGGGAAGTTTGCGATGATCCAAGACGACATTACTCCTGGACGCGCTCCGGGGAGGCCGGGTGGAGGGGAAACCAATGGGGACCGATCACCCGACGGTGGCCCCCCGGCTGCGGTGGCCGCTGACCGCCGTACTGGTGACCGGTCCGTCCATGTCGCCCACGCTGCGGCACGGCGACGCGGTGCTGGTCCGTCCCGGCGGCCGGGCGGTCCGCCCCGGTGATGTCGTGGTCGCGGTCTTCCGCAGCCGCCCCGACCTGCTCGTGGTCAAGCGCGCGATCCGCGCCCAGGACGGCGGGTGGTGGCTGCGCGGCGACAACGACCTGGTCACCGACGACTCCCGGGCGTACGGGGTGGCCGACGTGCGGGGCCGCGTGGTGGCCCGCTACTGGCCCCGGCCCGCGCGGGTGCGCCCACAGCGGATATGACCCCGCTCACACCGGTGTGACGGTGGCGACACTATGCTCCAGACGTGCCCGGGTGACCCCCGCACCGCGTGCTGCCGCTCGGCGCCTCACCTCGCGTCCGCGCCGGCCGCCCCGTCTGCTCGACAGATCCTGGAGTCACCATGTCATCGTCCACCGTGGACCCCGCTGATCCCGTCTTCCGGCTGCACCGGGGCGGCAAGATGGCCGTCGCCTCGACCGTCCCGCTGACCAGCCGCGAGGACCTCTCCCTCGCGTACACCCCGGGTGTGGCCCGGGTCTGCGAGGCGATCGCCGCCGACCCGACGCTCGCCGACGACTACACCTGGGCGGCGCACACCGTCGCGGTCGTCACCGACGGCTCGGCCGTACTCGGGCTCGGCAACATCGGCCCGCGCGCCTCGCTGCCGGTGATGGAGGGCAAGGCGGTGCTGTTCAAGCAGTTCGGCGGCGTCGACGCGGTGCCGGTCTGCCTGGACACCCAGGACGTCGACGAGATCGTGGCGGTGGTGCGGGCGCTGGCCCCGTCGTTCGGCGGGATCAACCTGGAGGACATCAGCGCCCCGCGCTGCTTCGAGGTGGAGCGCCGGCTCGACGAGGCCCTGGACATCCCGGTCTTCCACGACGACCAGCACGGCACCGCGATCGTCGTGCTCGCCGCTCTGCGCAACGCCGCCAGGCTGCTCGACCGAAAGCTCGGCGACCTGCGCGTGACGGTCAGCGGCGCCGGCGCGGCGGGGGTCGCGGTGACGAAGATGCTGATCGCCGGCGGCGTGAACCCCGACCAGGTGGTGGTCTGCGACTCCAAGGGGATCATCGGCCGGCACCGGCCCGAACTGACCGGCACCAAGGCCGAGCTGGCGGCGGCCACCAACGCCGACGGTCGCGAGGGCGACATCACCGAGGCGCTGCGCGACGCGGACGTGCTGATCGGCGTGTCGGGCGGGCAGATCCCCGAGGCGGCGGTCGCCGGCATGGCCCCCGGCGGCATCGTCTTCGCCCTGGCCAACCCGACGCCCGAGGTGCACCCGGAGGTGGCCGCCCGGCACGTGGCGGTCGTCGCCACCGGCCGCAGCGACTACCCCAACCAGATCAACAACGTGCTGGCCTTCCCGGGTGTGTTCCGGGGCGCGCTGGACGCCAAGGCCACCCGGATCACCGAGGGCATGAAGGTCGCCGCCGCCGACGCGATCGCCGGCGTGGTGGCCGAGTCGCTCACCGCCGAGGCGATCGTCCCGTCCCCGCTCGACCCCCGGGTCGCCCCCGCGGTGGCCGAGGCGGTCGCCGAGGCCGCCCGCCGCGACGGCGTCACCCGCTGAACGTGTGAGGAAGGGCCCCTTCTTATCGCCCAGGCGATAGGAAGGGGCCCTTCCTTGCGTCGGTGCCCTTCTTGCCGGGGGCTCGGCTTGTTACCGTGCCGATCATGCGTGCCGCCTTCGTCTCCCGCTTCGACGACGCCAACCCGCTCGCCGCGCTCACCGTCGGCGAGCAGCCCGAGCCGACCCACCCGGCCGACGACTGGGTGACCGTGCAGGTGCGGGCCAGCTCCCTCAACCACCACGACCTCTGGTCCCTGCGCGGGGTGGGGCTGCGCGCCGAGCAACTGCCCATGATCCTCGGCTGCGACGCCGTCGGGGTGGACCCGGACGGCAACGAGGTCGTCGTCTACCCGGTGATCCCCACCCCGGGCGACCCGCGTGGCGTCTCCATCCTCTCGGAGCACTTCCCCGGCACGCTGGCCGAGCGGGTCGCCGTACCCCGGTCGAACCTGCTGGCCCTGCCGGCGGGCCTGGCGGCCGCGGACGCGGCCTGCCTGCCGACGGCCTGGCTGACCGCCTGGCGGATGCTGACCACCGTGGGCCGGGTCGGCGACGCCGACGCCGTGCTGGTCCAGGGCGCCGGCGGGGGCGTGGCCACCGCGGCCGTCGCGCTCGCCGCCGCGATGGGCAAGCGGGTGTACGCGACCAGCCGCGACGCCGCCAAGCGGGAACGGATCGCCGAGCTGGGCGCCACCGCCGTCGAGCCCGGCGCCCGGCTGCCGGAGCGGGTCGACGTGGTCGTCGAGACGGTCGGCGCGGCCACCTTCGACCACTCGCTGAAGTCCGCCGCGCCGATGGCCCGGATCGTGGTCTCCGGCGCCACCTCGGGACACGAGCCGAAGGTCAACCTGCGCCGGGTCTTCGCCATGCAACTGGAGATCCTCGGCACCTCGATGGGCACCCCCGACGAGCTGGCCGCCCTGCTCGCGTTCTGCGCCGAGCGCGGCGTGCGCCCGGTGGTGGACTCCGTGCTCCCGTTCAGCGAGGTCGCCGACGCCTTCGCCCGCCTGCACTCCGGCGACGTCTTCGGCAAGGTCGTCGTCGACCACACCGCCTGAGTCCCGCCATCGCCGTGGGCCTCCCTGGTCGGGGAGGCCGTCGTCGGTGTCGCCGGGAGCCGCGACGGGCGGGCTCCGGGTGGCCTCCCCGGTCAGGACGCCACCGCCGGTGTCGCCGGGGGGCCCGCGACGAGCGGGCGCCGGATGGCCTCCCTGTCGGGAGGCCACCGTCGGTCAGAGGCGGTTGTCGAGGGTGGCGACGTCGTCGCGGGCGGCGTCGGTGGGGATGCGGCCCTTGGCGGCCTGGTCGCCGTAGAGCGACCAGCGCAGGAACTCGACCGTGGTGTCCGAGACCACCCGCAGCGAGGCGCCGTCGCTGAGCAGCGCCCGGCCGTGGTCGCCCTTCGGCAGGCTCAGCATCGCCTTCGGCCAGGGCACCCGGTCGTAGGCGGCCTTGCCGGCGGCGTACTCGACCACCTCGTCGGCCTCGCCGTGCACGAAGAGCTGCGGGGCGGCGACGCCCGCGAAGGCGGTGCCGACGCCGAGCGCCGTGCCGGCGAAGACGACCCCGGCGTCCAGCCGTTCGTCCCGGCCGGCGGTGAACAGGCCGATGGTGGTCACCCCGCCGGCCGAGTGCCCGGCCGCCGCCACCCGGTCCGTGGCCAGCCGGCCGCGCAGCGGGTCGCCGGCCTTGCCGTCGAGGGCGAGCACCTGGGTCAGCACGTACGACACGTCGGCCGGCTGGTTGAGCACGTCGAGCACGTTGCCGTCGCCACCCCGGGCGGTGTGCGGGAAGGTCGGCGCGGCCACCACGAACCCGGCCGCCGTCCAGCGGGTGAGCAGCGTCTCGTAGTCGGCCGGCCGGGCGCTCAAGCCGTGGCTGAACATCACCACGGGGAACTTCCCCGTGGCGGCGTCCGCCGACCGCTCCGGCTGCCCGCCGGGCTTTCCGGCCGCCGGATACCAGACGGTCACCGGCAGCGGGCGCTTCCCGTCGCGGTTCAGCTTCAGCTGCCGTACGCCGACGGCGAAGGCCTTCTCGGGTGCGGTGCCGGCGGGCACCTGCGGGGTGGGGCCGGCCGCCTGTGCGGGCGGCGCCGAGGCCGTCACCTGCGGAGCCGCCTGGGAGCCTGCCGCCTGCGGGGCCGGCCCGGCATCGTCGGAGCAGCCGACCAGACCGGCGGTGAGCAGTGCGGAGGCGAGCAGGGCGGGGGCGACACGACGCGGCATGGGAACGATTGTGCCTCGCGGCGCGTCCCGCTCCGCCGCAGACCGCCGCAGTACGCCCCCATACCCTGCCCGCGCCCACTGCCACCCCTGACCACTCCTGCGGCGCCCGGGCTGCTGCCGGCACCCGGGCTGGTGGTGGTGTCCGGGTTGCGCGGTGTCCGGGCTGCGGGCGGTGCCCGGTGATCAGGACGCCATGGACGTTATCCGGTGGTTTCAGGGTCCATGGCGTCCTGATCACCATTGGTTGGCGCACCAGCCCGCTCTCCTGATGAGTAGTTCCATCGGCCTGCTCGGAGCGGCACCGGCCGGGCTCCGGGCGGTGCCGGCCGGGTTTTCGGGTGGCGTTCGGCCTGCTCTGGGCGGCGGCATGGGCCGGGCTCGACTGGGAGATGGCCCCGCGCCGGGTCGCGACTCCTGGCTCCGTGGGTCTGCTCGGGAGGGTCAGCGGGCGGGGCGGGTCTCGTAGAGCGTCACGCCGGGGCGGCGGGCGTCACCGGGCAGGCGGTGGCCGGCGGCCGGGTCGCCGTAGAGCGTCCAGCGGAGGAAGTCCGTCGTGGTGGCCAGGACCTGGTCGAAGCCGGGCCGCCCCGGGTTCAGGTACTCGCCGTGGCCCTGCCCGAGCAGGCTCAGGAAGGCGGTGGGGCCGGTCGTGCGCTGGTACGCGGCGCGGCCGACCGTCACCGGCACGATCTTGTCCGCCGTACCGTGCACGAAGAGCAGCGGGGCTGCCGGACCGGCGAAGCTGCCGGCCGTTCCGCCGCCGGCGATCACGATGCCGGCGCGCAGCCGCCCCGAGCGGCCGGAGGTGAACATGCCGGCCGTGGTGAAGCCGCCCGCCGAGTGGCCGGCGGCGGCGACCCGGGTGACGTCGAGGTGCCCGGCGAGCGGGTCTGCGGCCCGGGTGTCGAGCCGCGTCAGGTGCCGGATCAGCCGCCAGCCGTCGGCCGGCTGGTGGCGTACGTCGGCACGGCTGAACCGGGCCGCGCCGCGCCGGGTGTGCGGGTAGGCCGGGGCGGCGACCACGAACCCGGCGGCGGCCCAGCGCGCGGTCAGGCCGGCGTGCAGCTCGGGCAGGCTGTGCAGCCCGTGGCTGTAGACCACCACGGGGAAGCGCCCGGCGGCCACCGCGTCGCCCTCCGTCGGGTACCAGACGGTCACCGGCAAGGGGCGCGCCGAGGCCGGGTCGACGGTGAACGTGCGTACGCCGACGGTGTAGGCGGCCGCGGGCGCCAGGCGGGCCGGCGGCGGTGTGCCGGGCGCGGCGGCTCCCGCCGGGGCGCAACCGGCCAGCAACGTCGTCATCAGTACGGCGACCAGCCGCTTTGTCCCCACGGATTCACGGTAGGTGCCCGGCGGCCCGCAGCGGTCCCGCCGTCCGGACCGGACGCCCTCACCACCCGGGCGGATCGTCTCCACCGGCCGGCTGGACCTGGCCCCGGGACGCGCGCCGGGGACGGCGGCGCGCAACCGGCTTGGCTAGGGTCACCGCCATGCCTGAGAACCGCACAGACCCGAGCGGCAACACCGAGGCGTTCCGCGCCTACGCCCACACCGCCGAGCCCGAGGCCCCGGCCGGCGCGTCCCGGACGCCGCTGCTCGTCGGCGCGGCGGCGGTCGCGGTCGTGCTGGTCGCCCTCCTCGCCTGGCTCGCGCTGGGCTGAGCGGCGTGGAGCCGCCAGAAGGCCCGCAGCCGGGCGCGGGGGAGCCGCCGACGGGAAGCCCGGAGCCGGGCGCGGGGGAGCCGCCGACGGGAAGCTCTGAACCGGCTGCGGGGGAGCCGCCGAGGGGAAGCCCGGAGTCGGCGGCGGGTCTGGGGCGCGTTCCGGGGCGGTGGCGGAGGCTCCGCTCCGGTCTTCGCGGCATCCACCGGGGCAGCGCCGCCCTCGGCCTGGTGCTGGTGCTCGCGGGCCTGACGTACGCGGTGGCCATCGGGGCGTACAAGTGGCACCTGCACGCCAAAGCGGAGCGGCTGCGGGCGGACGGTGTCCCGGTACAGGCGACCGTGAGCGACCGCCGCGACACCGTCGGACGCGGCGGCGGCACCGACACCGTCCAGGTCTGGTACGAGTACGGCGGTGTCCAGCACAACGAGCGCATCCTCTGTGGCTCGGCCGGCGGCTGTACCGAGGAGCCTCCGGAGGAGATGATGCTCTGGGTCGATCCGGAGCGGCCGGCGGAGTTCGTGGCCGCCAACGGCAACACCGACGACTCGGTCTTCTTCCTCAACTCCTGGGGCGGCATCCCGTTCGGGCTGCTGGGTGCGGCGTTGGGCGGGGGTTTCCTCTTCGCGGCCCTCGTTCCGACGGGGATGCTCGACCGGCCCGCCCCCGCACCACCCCGGCGGGGCCGGGGGCGCGACCGCGTCCGGCGCACCCGGGCCGCCAGACGACGAGGAAAGGCGCGCCGCTGAGCCGGCGTGGTGCCGGCCCGGACGGTCAGCCGGCGGTCTCGATGACGGCGCGGGTCTGGAGGGCGATCTCGCGTTCCTCGTCGGTGCCGACGACGCAGACGGTCACCTCGGTGCCCTCCGGCGAGACGACCCGGTCGCCGGAGCCTGCGTTGCGCTCGGGGTCCACCGCGATGCCGAGGCGCTCCAGGCCGGCCAGGGCGGCGGCGCGCACCGGCGCGGCGTGCTCGCCGACGCCGGCGGTGAAGGTGACGGCGTCCACCCGGCCGAGCAGCGCGTAGTACGCCCCCACGTAGCCGGTGATCCGCCGGCAGTAGACGTCGAAGGCGAGCGCCGCGGCCGGGTCGCCGTCCGCCCGGCGGGCGAGCACCTCGCGCATGTCGTTGGCGCCGGTCAGCCCGAGCAGGCCGCTGCGGTGGTTGAGCAGGTCGTCGATCTCGTCGACGGAGAGCCCGCCCTCGCGGCGCAGGTGGAAGATCACGGTCGGGTCCAGGTCGCCGCTGCGGGTGCCCATCACCAGGCCCTCCAGCGGGGACATCCCCATCGAGGTCGCCACGCTCCGGCCGCCGGCCACCGCGCAGGCGCTCGCGCCGTTGCCGAGGTGCAGGGTGATCGTGTTCACCTCGGCGTACGGGCGGCCGAGCAGCTCGGCGGTGCGCCGCGACACATACGCGTGCGAGGTGCCGTGGAACCCGTAGCGCCGGATGCCGTACCGCTCGGCGGTGTCCCGCTCGATCGCGTAGGTCGCGGCGGCCTCGGGCAGGGTGGTGTGGAACGCGGTGTCGAAGACGGCGACCTGCGGCACGTCCGGCAGCGCCGCCCGGGCGACCTCGATGCCGGCCAGGTTGGCGGGGTTGTGCAGCGGCGCGAGCGGGACCAGGTCGCGGATCGCGGTCAGCACCTCGTCGTCGATCAGCACCGGCTCGCCGAACCGCTTCCCGCCGTGCACCACCCGGTGCCCGACGGCGGCCAGCCCGGTCAGGTCCAGTCCGTCGAGGATGCCCCGGACGGCCGTCTCGTGGTCGGCCGGACCGCCGCCGGCCTCGCCGACCCGTTCCACGGTGCCCTTGTCGACCACCCGGTCGCCGTCGAAGAGCCGGTACTTCACCGACGACGACCCGCAGTTGAGCACCAGCACCCGAGAGGGGGACGGATCCGGCGTGGTCATGACGACTCCTCGGTGGCCGCGGCCTGGATGGCGGTGATCGCCACGGTGTTGACGATGTCCGGCACGGTGGCGCCCCGGGACAGGTCGTTGACCGGCCGGCGCAGGCCCTGCATCACCGGCCCGACGGCCACCGCCCCGGCGGAGCGCTGCACCGCCTTGTACGTGTTGTTGCCGGTGTTGAGGTCCGGGAAGATGAAGACCGTGGCCCGGCCGGCGACGTCGCTGCCGGGCAGCTTCGTCGCCGCCACGGCCGGGTCGATGGCCGCGTCGTACTGGATGGGCCCCTCGACGAGCAGGTCGGGCCGGCGCTCGCGGACCAGCTTGGTGGCCGCCGCGACCTTCTCCACGTCGGCGCCCGACCCGGAGCTGCCGGTGGAGTAGGAGAGCATCGCGATCCGGGGCTCGATGCCGAACCGGGCGGCGGTGTCGGCCGAGGAGATGGCGATGTCGGCGAGCTGGGCGGCGTCCGGGTCGGGGTTGACGGCGCAGTCGCCGTAGACCAGCACCCGGTCGGCGAGCAGCATGAAGAAGACGCTGGAGGCCACCGAGACGCCCGGCACGTTCCGGATGATCTCGAACGCGGGACGGATGGTGGCGGCGGTGGTGTGCGTCGCGCCGGAGACCATCCCGTCGGCGTGCCCCGTCTGGACCATCAGCGTGCCGAAGTAGTTCGGCTGGGCGACGACGTCGTGGGCCAGGTCGGCGGTCATGCCGCGGTGCGCGCGAAGCTCGGCGTACGTGGTGGCGAACTCGTCGCGCCACTCGCTGGTGACGGGGTCGACCACCTGGGCGCCGGTGATGTCGATGCCCAGCTCGCGGGTGCGCCGGGTGACGTCGTCGGGGCGGCCGAGCAGGGTGATGTCGGCGACGCCCCGGCGCAGCAGGATCTCCGTGGCCCGCAGGATCCGTTCCTCCGCCCCCTCGGGCAGCACGAGGTGCCGGCGCCGGGCCCGGGCGCGGTCGATCAGGTCGTACTCGAACATCAGCGGGGTGACCCGCTCGGAGCGGCTGACCCGCAGCCGGCGGGCCAGGTCGTCGGTGTCCACGCAGCGTTCGAACGCGCCGAGCGCGGCCTCCACCTTGCGCGGGTTGGCCGCGCTGGGGCGCCCCTCGATCCGGCTGGAGGCGGCCACGGTGTCGTAGCTGTCGCTGGGCACGGAGAGCACCGCGAGCCCGGTGTTGAGGCCCTCGACCAGCCGCATCGCGCGCGGGTCGGGCTGCTCGCCGAGGGTCAGCACCAGCCCCGAGACGGAGACCTGCCCGGCCACGTGCGCGGCGCTCGCCGCCACCAGCAGGTCGGCCCGGTCGCCGGGGGTGATCACCAGAGCGCCGTCGGTCAGGTGGTCCAGCAGCGTCGGCACGTGCGCCGCGCCGACCACGTAGTCGAGCACGTCGCGGCTGAGCGCGTCGTCGTCCCCGGCGAGCAGGGTCGCGCCGAGCGCCGCCGCCACCTCGGCCACCGTCGGCGCCGACACGGTCGGCACCTCCGGGATGGCGTACGTGGGCACGGGCAGCTCGGGCAGCGTCATCGGGCCGGGGACCCGGTTGGCGATCACCGCCAGCACCGTCGCCCCCAGGTCCTCCAGATCGTGGTACGCCCCGCGCGCGGCGGCCGCGATCGCCGCCGGCTCCTGCCCGAAGCCGTCGACGACGGGCACCACCACGCTGCCGAACTCGGTGGCCAGCCGGGCGTTGAAGGCCAGCTCGCGGGGGCCGGCCCCGTCGCCGCCGTCGGCGAAGTCGCTGCCGACCACGACCACGGCGGGGCAGCGCCGCTCGACCTCCCGGTAGCGCTCGACGATGCCGGCGATGAGCTGCTCCCGCCGCCCGTCGGCGACCAGCGCGGTCGCCTCGGCGTAGCTGGTGCCGCTCAGGTCGGCCAGCGGCAGCTCGATCCGGTAGCGGTCATTGAGCAGGGCGAGGATCGGGTCGGGGCCGTGCCCCCGGACCAGCGGCCGGAACGCGCCGATCCGCTCGACCTGCCGGGACAACAACTCGGCCAGGCCGAGGGCGATTGTCGACTTCCCGCCGCCCGAACCCACGCTGGTCACGTACACGCTCCGGGCCACGCCCCCACGCTACAAGATCGTGCAGGTGCCCGCCGAGATCCAAACCCCTGAGCAGGCAGGATCCTCGTCTCACTCCGTCGGCGGGGTGGCCGGTACCGACGCCGACGTTCCTAGACTCGCTACCCATGCCCGACCGTTCCGCCGCAGCTCAGGCGGCCATTGACAGCCCGACCGTCGTCCAGGCGACGGCTGTCGGGCCAGCCGTCGTGCCGGCTGGTGCCGACGCCCCGACGGTCGCCCAGGCACCGGTCGAGGCACCGACGGCGCCGCTGTCGGCGGTGGACGCTCCAACGGTCGGGTCGGCGGCGAACGCTCCGGCGGTGGACGCTCCGGTGGTCGGGTCGGCGGTGGACGCTCCGGCGGTGGACATTCCGGCGGTCAGGTCGGCGGCCGACGCCCCGACCGCCGTCCACGCCGTCGCGCCCCCGCTCGCGCCGGTCTTCGTCGACCCGAGCGGGCGACGCCGGCGGCGCTGGCAGCGGCTCGCGTACGCCCTCGGGTCGGTCGGCGTGGCGTACACCGTCCTGGTCGGGGCGAGCTTCGCCGGGGGACCGGTGAGCCCGGAGAACGTCCTGCCCTTCGTCGAGTCCACCCGACGACCCTGGAGCCCGCCTCCGGCACCCGCCAGCACGCCCGCCACCCCTGAGCCGACCGTCGCCCGGCCCGCGCCGGTCGTGCCCGGTGACCGGCCGACCCCGGGCCCGGTCACCCCGTCGGCGCCCCGCTCGTCCCCGCCCCCGGCGCAGGCACCCGCCAGCACGCCACCCGCCCCCGGCCGCACCACTCCGCCGCCGGTCTCACCGCCACCCGCGACCACCACCCCACCCGCTCCGCCGGCCTCCGAGCCGCCACCCGTGGAACCGTCCCCGGACGTCGACCTGCCGCTGCCGCCCGTTCCCGTGGAACCGGACGACGATGCCTGACCGCTTCCGTCCGCGCCGGCCCCGGACGACCGCCCGCCGCCACGGCCGGGTCCGGCGGGTCGCGCCGCCGCCCAGTTGGACCGTGCTCGGCATGCTGCTCGTCGTCCTGGCCGGCGTGCTCTTCGTCGGGGCGTACGCGGACGCCGCCTTCGTGCCCGAGCGCCAGCCGACCGGCGCCGGCCAGGACCGGGTGCCCGACGAGGTGGTGAACGGCGGACCGATCATCAGCGCCGGGGACGAGCGGACCCGTTCCTACCGGCTGCCGCCCCGCACCGTCTCGCTGACCTTCGACGACGGCCCGGATCCGAACTGGACCCGCGAGGTGCTCCGGGTGCTGGACGCCCACCAGGTCAGCGCCACCTTCTTCGTGCTGGGGGCGCAGGTCGCCCGGCATCCCGAGCTGGTGCGGGAGATGTCGGCGGCCGGGCACGAGATCGGGGTGCACACCTTCACCCATCCCGACCTGACCACCATGCCGGGCTGGCGGCGCCGCATGGAGTACGCCCAGACCCAGCTCGCGGTCGCCGGCGCGGCGGGGATCCGCAGTTCGCTGGTGCGGTTCCCGTACTCGTCGCACGCCGACGCGCTGAACGACCGGGACTGGCCGCTGGTCACCGAGGCCGGCGACCTGGGCTACCTGACGGTGCTCAACGACACCGACAGCCGGGACTGGGCGCTGCCGGGCGTCGAGCGGATCGTCGAGAACGTCACGCCGTCCGGGTACGCGGGTGCGATCACGCTGTGGCACGACGCCGGCGGCGACCGCTCGCAGACCGTCGAGGCGCTGGACCGGTTCATCCCGTTGATGAAGGCGCGCGGGTACCAGTTCGCCACCGTCACCGGCGGGCTGAACCAGGCGTTGGCCGACGCGGGGGTGCGGCACGAGGTGACCGGCAATCCGACCGCCTCCGCCGGGGAGCGGTGGCGGGGGCGGGTGCTGGTCTGGGCGGTGCGGGGCGCGGACCGGACGATGAGCGGCTTCGGGCTGATCTTCGTCGCCGTCGGGGTGCTCACGGTCGGGCGTACCGCGCTGCTCTTCCTGCTCGCCGGCCGGCACGCCCGGCGGCGGCGGGCCCGCGACTGGACCTGGGGGCCGCCGGTCACGGACCCGGTGTCGGTGATCGTCCCGGCGTACAACGAGAAGGAGGGGATCGCCGCGGCGGTCCGGTCGCTGGCCACCGGCGACCATCCCGGGGGGATCGAGGTCGTCGTCGTCGACGACGGCTCCACCGACGGCACCGCCGACATCGCCGAAGGGCTCGGCCTGCCGAACGTCCGGGTGGTCCGCAAGCCCAACGGCGGCAAGCCGAGCGCGTTGAACACCGGCGTCGCGCTGGCCCGGCACGACCTGATCGTGATGGTCGACGGCGACACCGTCCTCGAACCGGACGCCGTCCGGCGGCTGGTGCAGCCGTTCGCCGACCCGCAGGTCGGCGCGGTGGCCGGCAACGTCAAGGTGGGCAACCGGGACAGCCTGATCGCCAAGTGGCAGCACATCGAGTACGTGATCGGCTTCAACCTCGACCGTCGCCTCTACGAGTCGATGCGCTGCATGTCGACGGTGCCGGGGGCGATCGGCGGCTTCCGGCGGCAGGCGCTGGTGTACGCCGGCGGGATGACCGACGACACCCTGGCCGAGGACACCGACATCACCATGGCGCTGGGCCGGGCCGGCTGGAAGGTGGTGTACGAGGAGACGGCGCGCGCCTGGACCGAGGCGCCGGCGACGATGGGGCAGCTGTGGAAGCAGCGCTACCGGTGGAGCTACGGCACCATGCAGGCGATGTGGAAGCACCGGCGGTCCCTGCTCGACCGGGGCGCGTCCGGCCGGTTCACCCGCCGCTGCCTGGCCTTCCTCAGCCTCTTCGGGGTGCTGCTGCCCCTGTTGGCGCCGGTGATCGACCTGCTGGCCCTGTACGGGTTGTTCTTCCTGGACCGCACCGCCACGGCCGTGGCCTGGCTGGCCATGCTCGGGTTGCAGACGCTCACCGCCGTCGTGGCGTTCCGGCTGGACCGGGAGAAGCTGGGCGTGCTGTGGGTGCTGCCGCTCCAGCAGTTCGTCTACCGGCAACTGATGTACCTGGTGATGCTCCAGTCGGTGGTCACCGCGTTGACCGGCGGCCGGCTGGGCTGGCAGAAGCTGCGGCGCACCGGCCTGGCGCCGGCCGAACGGGGCGGCACGGCCTGACCGGGGCCCGCCGGCTGGGCCGACCGGCTTGGCGGGGCTGAGCGGCCGGCCGGCGGGGCTGGCCGGCCGACCCGCCCAGGTCGGTCGGGTCAGCCGGCGCGCCGGGCCAGGCCGAGGGCGTACTCGGGCCACCAGACGCCGCTGTCCGGCTCCCCGGGGCGGCAGGCGCCGTCGGACTCGCCCGGGTACTTGACCCAGAGCAGCGCGTCCACCCGGGGCAGGCCGGGATCGGCCGTCGGCTCCTGACCGAGCGCCCGTCCCGGCGGATTGCACCAGCTGGGCGCGCCGTCCACCGTGGCACCCGCGTGGGGGCCGTTGCCGTTGCGGCTGGTGTCGACGACGAAGCGGGTGCCGCCGCCGAGGGCGTCGGAGATGCGGTGGCCGTAGCGGACGTTCTGCGCGGTGCCGAAGAAGTTGGCCACGTTGAGCGCGAAGCCGTCGGCCTCGCCGACCCCCGCCCGGTCGAGCGCCGCCGTGAGCGCGGCGACGTCGGAAATCCAGCCGGGGTGCCCCGCGTCCACGTAGACCCGGGCGCTGCCGGTGCTGCGGAGCACGGTGACGGCGTCCCGCAGCAGCGTGAGCCGTCCGTCGGGGTCGCGGACGCAGCCCCGTACGGCGTCCGGCACCGCCCCCGGTTCGAGGACCACGGTGACCGGCCGGCCTCCGACGCCCGCCGCGAGGTCGCGGATCCAGCGCTGGTACTCCGCCGGGCCGCTGGCCCCGCCGGTGCCCTGGCGGGCGCAGTCGCGGTCCGGGATGTTGTGCACGACCAGCACCGGCGTCTGGCCGGCGAGCGCCGCCTGCCCCAGGAACGCGTCGACCTCGTCGCGGACCGCCGGCCCGCCGGTCAGCCACTTCGCGCTGGGCCGCGCGCCGATCCGGCGCAGCGCCGCCGCGTCGGCGGTCCGGCCCAGCGCCTCCCGCCGGTCCGCCTCCGCCGCCGCCGGATTCCCCGGGGCGACGTGGAAGACCGGGGGCGGGGCCGCCGCCGGGGACCCGGCGGCGCTCCCCGGCACCGGCCCGGGGCGGCGTCGGGGTTCCGCGCCGCAGCCCGAGAGCAGCAGCGCCACAGCGGCGCCCGCAGCCAGGGCCGACCGGCGTACGGGTGAGTGGCGGGAGCGGTTCGGTGGCGGCACCGGGGACGTCCGTTCCTCCGGGGTGGTCCGGCTCAGTCCTCGTCCTCGTCGTCCAGGCGGGCGAGCCAGGTGGCGAAGCGCTCGATCGGGGTCTCGAACTCGGGGTTCAGGTCCACGAAGTCGCGTAGGCGCTCGCCGAGCCACTCCATGCTGACCTGTTCGCCGCCCCGGCGCTCGACGAGCTCCTCGATTCCACGGTCGGTGAAGTACATGCTGTCGGTTCCCTCTTCGTCGCTGTGCTGGGTGGGCCGTGGGGCCGCCGGGGCCTGCCGGCGGCGGGAGCCGGGACGCCGACCGGGGCAGAGCCGTCGTCGTGACGGTCCCTGCCCCGGTCGGCGGTGCTGTCAGGTCACGGGCGGGGCAGGGCCGCCTCGATCAGCGCCTGCTGCTCCACCTCGTGCATCTTGGCGGAGCCGACGGCGGGCGCGGCGGCGGCCGGGCGGGAGATCCGGCGCAGCCGTACGTCCGACAGGTGCTCCAGCAGGTTGAGCGCGACGAACGACCAGGCGCCCTGGTTGGCCGGCTCCTCCTGCACCCAGGCGAAGTCCTCCGCGTTCGGGTACGCCGCGAGGGCGGCCCGGATCTCCTCGACCGGCATCGGGTAGAGCTGCTCGATCCGGATGATCGCGGTGTCGGTGACGCCCCGCTCGGCGCGGGCCTGGAACAGGTCGTAGTAGACCTTGCCCGAGCAGAGCAGCACCCGCTTCACCTGCTCCGGCGCCGGAGAGCCCGAGTCGGGCAGCACCGGCTGGAAGGTGCCGGTGGTGAAGTCCTCGACCGGGGAGACGCAGAGCTTGTGCCGCAGCAGCGACTTCGGCGTGAACACCACAAGCGGCTTGCGCTTCGGCGACAGCGCCTGGCGGCGCAGCAGGTGGAAGTAGTTCGCCGGGGTGGTCGGGATCGACACCCGCATGTTGTCCTCGGCGCACATCTGGAGGAACCGCTCCGGGCGGCCGGAGGTGTGGTCCGGGCCCTGGCCCTCGTGGCCGTGCGGCAGCAGCAGGGTGACGGCGGAGCGCTGGCCCCACTTCACCTCGCCGGAGGAGATGAACTCGTCGATCACCGACTGGGCGCCGTTGACGAAGTCGCCGAACTGCGCCTCCCAGGCGACCAGCGCGTTGATGTTCTCCACCGAGTAGCCGTACTCGAAGCCCATCGCCGCGTACTCGCTGAGCAGGGAGTCGTGCACGAAGAACCGGGACCGCTCGCCGTCGCCGGTCAGCGACTGCAACGGCAGGTAGTCGTCGCCGGTCTGGGCGTCGACCACGGAGGCGTGCCGCTGGACGAAGGTGCCCCGGCGGGAGTCCTGACCGGCGAGCCGGACGGTGACCCCGTCGTGCAGCAGCGAGCCGAACGCGATGATCTCGCCGAAGCCCCAGTCGATGTTGCCCTCGACGGACATCTTGGCCCGCCGGTCGAGCAGCTGCTGGATCCGCTTGTGCGGGGTGAAGCCCTCCGGCAGGTTGACGTGCGCCTCGCCGACGGCCTTTACGACGGCCGCGTCGGTGGCGGTCTCCACCTGCGGCTCCGGCTCGTCCTCCCGCTTGGGGCGGCTGAGCTGCCGCGGCGTGGTGGCGGCGTCGCGGGTGGCCTTGAAGACCCGCTCCAGCTGCGACTGGTAGTCGCGCAGCAGCTCCTCCGCGTCCTCCACGGTGATGTCGCCGCGCCCGATCAGCTCCTCGGTGTAGAGCTTCCGGACGGACCGCTTCGAGTCGATGATCTTGTACATCTGCGGGTTGGACATCGACGGGTCGTCGCCCTCGTTGTGCCCGCGCCGCCGGTAGCAGACCATGTCGATGACGACGTCCTTGTTGAACTCCTGCCGGTACTCGAAGGCCAGCCGGGCGACCCGGACCACGGCCTCGGGGTCGTCGCCGTTGACGTGGAAGATCGGCGCCTGGATCATCCGGGCGACGTCCGTGCTGTAGAGGCTGGAGCGGCTGTACTCCGGGGCGGTGGTGAAGCCGACCTGGTTGTTGACCACCACGTGGACGGTGCCGCCCGTGCGGTAGCCGCGCAGCTGCGAGAGGTTGAGGGTCTCGGCGACCACGCCCTGGCCGGCGAAGGCGGCGTCACCGTGCACCGCCAGCGGCAGCACGGTGTAGCCCTCCAGCTTCAGGTCTATCCGGTCCTGCTTGGCCCGGACGATGCCTTCCAGCACCGGGTCGACGGCCTCCAGGTGCGACGGGTTCGCCACCACCGAGACCTTGACCGCGTGGTCGCCGTCGGGCGTGGTGAACTTGCCGTTCTGGCCCAGGTGGTACTTCACGTCGCCGGAGCCCTGGGTGGAGCGCGGGTCCAGGTGCCCCTCGAACTCCGAGAAGATCTTCTCGTACGGCTTGCCGACGATGTTGGCCAGCACGTTCAGCCGGCCACGGTGGGCCATGCCGATGACGACCTCGTCCAGCCCGCCCTCGGCGGAGGCCTCCAGCACCTCGCCGAGCAGCGGGATCAGCGACTCGCCGCCCTCCAGCGAGAAGCGCTTCTGCCCGACGTACTTGGTCTGGAGGAAGGTCTCGAACGCCTCGGCGGCGTTGAGCCGGTTGAGCACGTGCTTCTGCTCGTCGACCGACGGCTTCTCGTACTTGCGCTCGATCCGTTCCTGGATCCAGCGCCGCTCCTCCGGGTCCTGGATGTGCATGTACTCGATGCCGACGCGCCGGCAGTACGAGTCGCGCAGCACGCCGAGGACGGCGCGCAGCTTCATCCGCTGCTTGCCGGCGAAGCCGTTGACCGGGAACTCGCGGTCGAGGTCCCAGAGGGTCAGCCCGTGCTGGAGCACGTCCAGGTCGGGGTGCTTGCGGATCTTGAACTCGAGCGGGTCGGTGTCGGCCATCAGGTGGCCGCGCACGCGGTACGCGTGGATCAGCTCGTGCACCCGGGCGGTCTTGTTGATCTGGCCCTCGTTGTTGACCGCGACGTCGCGCATCCAGCGCACCGGCTCGTACGGGATGCGCAGCGAGGTGAAGATCTGGTCGTAGAAGTTGTGCTCACCGAGCAGCAGCTCGTGCATGACCTTCAGGAACTCGCCGGACTGGGCGCCCTGGATGATCCGGTGGTCGTACGTGCTGGTGAGGGTGATGACCTTGCTGACGGCCAGCTCGGCCAGGGTGGCCTCGGACATGCCCTGGTAGGGGGCCGGGTACTCCATCGCGCCGACGCCGATGATGGCGCTCTGCCCCTGCATGAGGCGCGGCATCGAGTGCACGGTGCCGATGCCGCCGGGGTTGGTCAGCGAGATCGTGGTGCCGGAGTAGTCGTCCATGGTCAGCTCGTTGCGGCGGGCGCGCCGGACCACGTCCTCGTACGCCTGCCAGAACTGCCGGAAGTCCATCTGCTCGCACGCCTTGATGGAGGGGACCACCAGGTTGCGGCTGCCGTCCGGCTTGGCCAGGTCGATCGCGATGCCCAGGTTGACGTGCTCCGGCCGGACCATGACCGGCTTGCCGTCGACCTCGGCGAAGGAGTTGTTCATCTCCGGGTGGGCGACCAGGGCCCGGACCATCGCGTAGCCGATGAGGTGGGTGAAGCTGACCTTGCCACCGCGCCCACGGGTGAGGTGGTTGTTGATCACGATGCGGTTGTCGACCAGCAGCTTGGCCGGGACGGCGCGCACGCTGGTGGCGGTCGGCACGGCCAGCGAGGCGTCCATGTTCTGGACGATCTTCGCGGCCACGCCGCGCAGCGGGGTGGTCTGCGGGCCGGTGGCGGTCGGCTTGGTTGCCGCGGGCTTGGCGGGGGCCGCCTTCGCGGGCTCCGGCTTGGCCGGGGCGGCCTTGGCGGCAGGCTTATCCGGCTTGGTCTCCGGCTTGGCCTCGGGCTTCTTCTCCGCCGGCTGCGCGACCGCGGTGGCCGCCTCCTGCTGGCCGGCGGGCTCCGGCTTGGCGGCCGGCTTCGGGGCCTGCTCAGTTCCGCGCGGCTTCCCGGCGCCGGGCGCCGGGCGGTAGTCCGCGAAGAAGTCGTGCCAGGCCGAATCGACGCTGGTGGGGTCGGCGAGGTAGCGCTGGTACATCTCCTCGACGATCCACTCGTTCGGACCGAAACCCGCCAGTGGGTTCTCCTGCGAAGTCTGCTGGGTCGACACGGCCGGTAATCGCCTCTTTCACGCGGGTTTGTGTGTCACGCGGTGTCCGGTGTCGCCCTGCCTTCGAGCGCGCACGAGACGGCTCCCAGGCTACGCCGTACGGATGCCACAGGCATTTCCGCCTCCGACCCGTGGCCCGTTTCACAGAAGATGCCAGAAGTTCACCAAACGCTGCGTGTGCGGCCGGCTGCTGGTAAGGCCCGATGTGGTGGTCGGCCCCATGTCGTACGGCGGCGGGGGTGGTGCCCGGCACCACCCCCGCCGCCGACGCGCGGACGCGTCAGGAGATGTCGCGCCGCCGGGTGATGAGCACGCCGACGACCCCGCTCACCACCGCGTAGCCGATCAGCACGAGCGCGCCGACCCACCAGGCGGGGGTGAAGTCCGTCTGGCCCTCGCTGACCATCACGGTCGAGGCGATGGCGGGCCAGATCACCTGCCACTTGACGACGGCCTCGCTGTTCAGCAGGTTCGACAGCAGCATGAAGAGCAGCCCCACCACCTGCGTGCCGACGAGGTAGAGCACCGCGGCGGTGATCACCGCGCCGAGCTGGTTGGTGATCAGCGTGCCGATGCCGATGCCCAGGACCGTCCAGATCGCGTACGCCAGCAGGTTGAGCAGCAGCGCCCGCTGCACGGCCCATTCGCCGAGCAGGGTGCCGTGGCCGTTCGCCGACAGGAACACCGCCCCGGCGGCCAGGTCGATCAGCGTGGTCACCAGCCAGAAGCCGATGCCCAGCAGGCTGGCCGCGACCAGCTTGCTGAGGATCACAGACGTACGCCGCGGCGTGGCCAGGAACGTGGTGGTCGCCGTCTGGTGGAAGAACTCGTTGGTGACCATCAGGATGCCGATGAGCATCACGAACATCAGGCCCAGGTACTGCCCGGAGGTGTACAGGTTGGCGGCCTGCGCCGCCGCGGAGGCCTGGTCGCCGGTGACGCCCAGTTCCTCGGCGTTGCCGTTCAACGTCTCGTTGGCGACCCAGGCGTTGAAGGCGAAGGCCAGCGCGATCGACAGGAACGCGGCGATGGCCAGCCACCACCACGTGCTGGTGGTGCGGATCTTGAGAAGCTCGGACCGGACGAGGTTCATCGGATGCCCGCCTTTCCGGCCGTCAGCTCCAGGAAGACCCGTTCCAGGTCGGGCCGTTCCGTGGTCAGTTCGTGCAGTTCGACGCCCGCCGTCAGGGCGACCCGCCCCACGGTCGGGGCGTCCACCCCGCCCACCAGCAGGACGCCGTGCTCGTCGACGTCGACGGTGGCCGGCCCCTCCTTGAGTGCGGCGGTCAGCACGTCGGCCTGCGGGGTGCGGACCCGCACCCGGATGCCCTGCGCCATCGAGCCGATCACCTGCTCGACCGTGCCCTGCCGGACCAGCTGCCCGGCCGCGATGATCACCACGTCGTCGGCGAGCAGCTGCATCTCCGACAGCAGGTGGCTGGAGACCAGCACCGTGCGGCCCTCGTGCGCGAGGTTCTTGAGGAAGCCGCGCATCCACCGGATGCCCTCCGGGTCGAGCCCGTTGGCGGGCTCGTCGAGGATCAGCACCCGGGGGTCGCCGAGCATCCCGGCGGCGATGCCGAGCCGCTGCTTCATGCCGAGCGAGTAGCCCTTGAACTTGCGCTTCGCCGCCGGGGTGAGCCCGACCTGCGCCAGCACCTCGTCGGCCCGGTGCTTCGGCAGGCCGGCCGCTGCGGCGATCACCCGCAGGTGGTTGATGCCGGTGCGGCCCTTGTGCGCGCTGGACGCCTCCAGCACGGCGCCGACGTGCCGCAGCGGGTCGGTCAGGTCGGCGTAGCGCAGCCCGCTGATGGTCGCTGTCCCGCTGGTCGGCGTGACCAGGTTCAGCAGCATCCGCAGCGTGGTCGTCTTGCCGGCGCCGTTGGGGCCGAGGAAGCCGGTCACCCGCCCCGGTTGGACGGTGAACGACAGGTCGTTGACGGCCCGGACGTTCTTGTACTGCTTCGTCAGGCCGGACACCACGATCTGACCGTCACCGGTGGGGCTTCTCTGCCCGTCAGTCATTGCTCTCCTTCGTGCGGTGGCGTCGGGGTACGCCGTGACACAGCGTGGCGGGCGGGCGCAACCAGGTCAATCAGGCGCACTTCCGAGATCCACCTCCGCCTCAGGCAGGAGGCCCTCATCCCCAGGAACGATTATCCGATGTCGTCGGCCACGGCGATCCACGTTGCCCGGGCCCAGGCCAGGAGGGCGCCATCGGGGGCGTACAGGCTGGTGTGCACGAGTGCCTTGCGGCCCTCGCCGCCGACCATGACGCCGGTCACCACGCACTCGTCGCCCGGCTCCGGCAGCGCCGCGACCACCGCCGCGATCCGGCCCAGGACGTACGGCCGGCCGGGGGCGATCACGGCCCAGCCGCCGGGGCAGTCCAGCGCGGCCCAGACGGTGGCGGTCGTGACCGACCCGGGCGCCCGGAACGGCGCGGCGGTGCGGCCGTCCGGCAGCCGTCCCGGAAAGATCCGCAGCCCGTCGGCGCGGTCCGGGCCGCAGACGTAGCAGCCCGGGAAGGGGTGGTCGACCAGCCCGGGGTACGCCGCCGAGGCGGCCCGCGCGGCCGGCAGGTCCACCGGCGGCACCACCGCCCGGGGGTCCTCCGTGGGGCGGACCTGGGCGACGAGGTGGCCCTGCGGGTCGCGGACCTCGCCGTCGACGAGAGTGAGCGGGGTCTCCAGCGGGGGAGGTCGACGCAACGTCACCTCGACCGGCCCGGGGCCGGCGGCGCCGGCGATGACCCCGGCGCTCCAGCCGCCGTTGCCCGAGCCGGGCGGCCCGTTGAAACGCGACTCGATGATCATGAGACACCTCCGACCGCGACGCCCGGCCCCGTCGCCGGTGCGCCCCCGGCAGCCTCGCACGTCGCGGTCCGCCACCGGCACGCGCCGGGCCTCAGGGCTGTCGTCGGCGGGCCAGCGAGCGGAGACCCCGGACCCGCCGGGTCCAGCGGTGCGGCGGGGCCGATGCCAGCCCCAGGTGGTGGGCAGCCGTGTCCAGGCTGTCCTCGATGAGGGCGTCGTGCAGCGGACGGTAGACCATCGGCCAGCTCACCCACGCCGGCCAGCGCGTGGTCATGACGAGGGAGTGACGCAGCAGGCAGCGTTGGTCGGTGACCCGTAGGACCTCGTACCCGTGATGGCCACGGAAGCCGGCCGGCGCGGAGAACTCGAACCGGATCCGCGCCCCGGGCTCGTACGCGACGACGGTGTAGCGGATCGGCCCGTGCCCGCCCCGGGCGCCGACGCCGAGCGGGCGGTCGAACCGCATGGCCGGCCACTGCCCGCGCGGCCACAACCGGTCATCCGTGGTGGCGAGGGAGTCGATCAACGCGCCCACTGCCGCGGGGGGCGCCGCGAGCTGCCGCTCGTGGATGTTGCGGACCATGACTCTCCTAGAGAGGGTTCGCTAGTTCAAGTAGAGGGTAGTCTCTACCTCATGCCGCAGCCGGTCAAGCACTCGGCCGACGTGATGCTCGACGCCGTCCGCGCCCTGGTGCTTTCAGGAGGGCCTGCCGCCGCCTCCGCCCGTGCCGTCTGCCTGGCCACCGGCGCCTCCAGCGGTTCGGTCTACCACCGCTTCCCCCGCCGCGACGACCTCGTCGCCGCCGCCTGGCTGCGCGCGCAGGACCGCTTCCTCCACGTCTACCTGGAGGCGCTCGCGCCCGCCGACGCGCAGGCCGGCGTCCGGGCCGCGGTCGCCGTCCTGACCTGGTGTCGTTCCCATCCCGAGGACGCCGCCCTCCTGATGCGCCACGCCCTGCGCGACCTGCTGCGCGGCGACACCTCACCCGCGCTCGCCCAGCAGGCGCAGGCCCACCACCGCGCCCTCGGCGATGCCCTCGCCGAGGTGGCCCACGCCACCGGGCACCGCCTGGCCGACGTCGTGTTGGCCGTGGTCGACCTGCCCTACGCGGTCGCCCGCCGCGCCATGCGCGACAACGGCACTCCCGGCGAGGACGACGTCGAGGCCGTACGACGAGCGGTCGCCCTGCTGCTGTCCGGCCCCTCGGACTCCTCGCCGGCGTCGCCGCCGTGACCGGGCGCTGAGGACCGATGTCGCATCGCCCGGGACCGGCCGGCACGAGGGTCCTCCCGGGGAGCCGGTGCACACCGTGGCCGTCCGGTGCTGTGCCACTGTTGGGGTCGTGCCCAGGACCCACCTGCCGGCCGGCCGGACCCGCGAGGCGGCCCGGCGTCGGCTCCGCTCCCTCGCCGACTGGGAGCTGCTGAACATCCCCCTACAGGCGTGGGTGTGGTTCCAGCTGGTGGGCCTGCCGCCGACGGCGGCGAATCTCGCCGGCTTCGGGGCGTTCGCGGCCCTGCTCGTGGTGGGCGCGGCCTACTGGGCGCTCAAGCTCCGGCAGTTGCGCCGTGGGGAGCCGCGTCTGCCCGGTCGGCGCCACTTCGTCACCGCGCGCGTCGCCCTGCCGATCCTCCTGGCCGCCGTGATCGCCGCCTGCGCGGTGGCCGCCGCGCAGGCGCCCGGCGCGGGGTCGTACCCGGGGCTGGCATTCGGCCTCTTCGCCGTACTGGAGTACGTCAACTACTTCCACGTGCAGCTCATGCACGACAACCGGGCCGACCTGCGGCGACTGCTCACGGTCGGGTTCCGGCGCTCGCATCTCGCCCGGGACCTGCGCGCCACGCGCTGAGGCGAGCGCCGGCCCCGCCCGTCGTCGTCGCCCCGACACCGGCACGGGCCGTTCACCTCATCGACACTCCTCACCCCGCCGGCCGGCAACCCGGGCCGCCTACACAGGTCCCATGGCCGTTCTGCACGCCGCTGGCGCACCCCTGACGACCAGCGGTTACACCCTGCTGATCGCCGACGACCCGAGCGAGGTCGCGGCCGCGCAACGCCTCCGTCACGAGGTGTTCGCCACCGAACTCGGCGCCACCCTGCGCCCGGGGGCCGCCGGGCTCGACGTCGACGACCTCGACGCGTACTGCGACCACCTGATCGTCCGGCAGGAGGGCACCGGCGAGGTGGTCGGCACGTACCGGCTGCTCCCGCCGGGCCGCACCGACCGGCGGTACGCCGCGACCGAGTTCGAGCTCACCGGGCTCGACCCGCTCCGCGACGACCTGGTCGAGGCCGGCCGGGCCTGCGTGCACCCCGATCACCGATCCGGCGCGGTGATCAACCTCATGTGGGCCGGCATCGTCCGCTACCTGCACCTGCGCGGGTCGCGCTGGCTCGGCGGCTGCGCGTCGGTGCCGGTTGCCGACGGGGGCGGGACCGTCGCGCGGGTGTGGGACGAGGTCTCGGCCCGGCACCTGGCCCCGCCGCGGCTGCGCGTACGGCCGAGGCGCCCCTGGTTCGCCGAGCCGGACAGGATCGCCGGGCCGGCGGCGGCCGACGGCCCAGCCGCGAGGGCCACGGTTCCGCCGCTGCTGCGCGGCTACCTGCGCCTCGGGGCCTGGGTCTGCGGCGAGCCGGCGTACGACCCGGACTTCGGGGTGGCCGACTTCTACGTGCTCTTCTCCCTGGACCGGATGAACCCCCGTTACCTGCGGCACTTCCTCGGCGGGGCCGAGCGGTGAGCACCGCCGGACGCCTCTGGCTGCCCGCGTCGGGGTGCGGGCCGACCTGCCTCCCGCCGGCCGGCGAGGTGCCGACCGTGTCGCCCGTACGGCGGGCGGGCCGGACCCTCGCCGTCCTCGGGACGCTGTCGGCGGGGGCGGCGCTGGCGGCACTGCTGCCGGTGCTGCCGGCCGGGGACCGGGCGGCGGCCCTACGTGGTTGGGCCCGGTGGACGCTGCGCGCGTTCGGCGTGCGCCTCGTGGTGCGCGGCCGGCCGCCCCGGCGGCCGGCGCTGCTGGTCGCCAACCACGTCTCCTGGCTGGACGTGCTCGCGCTGCTGGCCGTCGCGCCGGCCCGGATGGTGGCCAAGCGGGAGGTCCGGTCCTGGCCGCTGGTCGGGCTGCTCGCGGCGGCGGCGGGCACGGTCCTGGTCGACCGGGCCCGCCCCCGCGCCCTGCCCGCGACGGTCGCCCGGGTCACCGCCGCGCTGCGCGCCGGCAGCCCGGTGGCGGTCTTTCCAGAGGGTACGACCTGGTGCGGCACCGCCGACGCGATCGCCTGCCGCCCCGGCCGGGGGTTCCGTCCGGCGCTGTTCCAGGCGGCGATCGACGCCGGGGCGCCGGTGGTGCCGCTGCGGATCGGCTACCGGTGGGCCGCGACCGGCGTGCCGACCACGGCCGCCGCATTCGTCGGGGACGACGACCTGCTGCACTCGGTGGGCCGGGTGCTCGCCGCCCGGGGCCTGGAGGTGCGGGTGACCGTCTCCACCGCGCTGCATCCCGCCCGGGACGCCGACCGGCGGCTGCTCGCCCGGGCGGCCGAGTCGGCAGCGGGGGCCCCTTCGGTGTCCGGGTGGAGAGAGAGGCGGGTCAGCCGACCGGGCCGACGTGCTTGGCCAGGCCGACGAACGACTGCCACGCCCGGGCGCTGAAGTGGAGGGTGCCGCCCTCCCGGTCCTTGGTGTCGCGCACCAGCACGACGCCCGGCAGGTTGTCGGCGACCTCGACGCAGGAACCGCCGTTGCCGCCGGATCTCGTCGACTTACGCCACCGCGGGGTCGTCACGTCCATGACTTCGCCACCTCCTTGATCAGCACGGTCGACTGCCGGCGGGGGAGGGCCTCGTTCCGCACGATCTCCCACGTCCTGGCCAGCCTAGCAATGTCGGTGGATGCGTCGACGATCTGCGCGCTGAGCCGTCACGCCGGCGGTTGCCATATCGCGATGTATCGCGTTAGTGTCCTGCCATCCGACGCGCCGACGACTCGGCACGTCGCGGAGGGAGGGACCGATGACCGACTGGACCGTGCACGCCCCGCAGCGGATCACCCTGGACGGGCCCCTCGGCCGACTCGACGTCCACCTGCTCAGCGGTCGCCTCAACGTGGTGGCCACCGACGGGCCGCCCCGGGTCGACATCACCCGGGTCGGCCGCCGGCCGGTCCTGGTGGAGCACCGCGACGGCCGACTCTCCGTACGCCAGCAGCGACGCTGGCGGCTCTCGGACCACATCTTCTGGCTGGGCCCGCTGTCCCGGCTGCCCCGGGTCGACGTCTCCGTTGCGGTCCCGCCCGACGTGCTGGCCGACCTGGAACTGGTGGAGGGCTCGCTGGTCGCGTCGGGCCTGCGCGGCGAGACCCGGGTGGAGGTGACCTCCGGCCGGATCGCCCTGATGGGCCTTGACGGCCGGACGTCGGCGAAGACCATGGCGGGCCCGGTCGAGGCGCTGGGGGTGGCCGGCGACCTGGACCTGGAGACCGTCGCGGGAGAGGTGACCCTCGCCGACAGCGCGGCCGGGCGGGTCCGCGCGCAGACCGTCTCCGGGGCCATCACCTGCGACCTGGACAACCCCCGGCGCAGCGACATCCGGCTCAGCACGATCTCCGGCAGCATCACCGTCCGGGTCCGGGCGGACAGCGACCTGGCCGTCCGCCTGCACACCACGTCGGGCCGGATCACCAGCGGCTTCCCCGAGGTGCGGGGCAGCTCCGTCCCGGGGTCCGTGGTGGACAGCGAGGGCGTGCTCGGCGCGGGTGAGGGTAGGCTCTCCGCGTCCGCCACGTCGGGCAGCATCGCGCTGCTCGCCCGCCCGGTGGACGACGACGAGGAGGAGCTGCCGTGACCGCCGTGTTCAGTCACGGGCGGCTCCGGCTCTACCTGCTCAAGCTCCTCGACGACGGCCCGAAGCATGGCTACGAGCTGATCCGCCTGCTGGAGGAGCGCTTCCTCGGCCTCTACGCGCCCAGCGCCGGCACCATCTATCCCCGGTTGCAGCGGCTGGAGGCCGACGGCCTGGTCACCCACACCGCCGCCGGTGGCCGCAAGGTCTACGAGATCACCGAGGCGGGCCGGGCCGAGCTGCGGCAGCGGGCCGGCGAGCTGACCGCCCTGGAGTCGGACATCGCCGCCTCGGTGGAGGACCTGTCCGCCCTGGCCGGAGAGATCCAGAACGAGGTACGCGGCTCCGTCCGCGACCTGAAGCGGGAGCTGCGCGAGGCGGCCCGGCAGACCCGTCGTCCCCGCTGGGCGCCCCCCGGCCCCGGTCCGACGCCCGCCCCCGCCCCCGGCCCGTCGCCCGTACCCCCCGCCGGCCCGACTTCCGCGTTCGGCGCGCCGTCGGAAGCTGGGCCGGCGTCCGCGTCCACCGCGCCGCTTGCCGAGTTCGACCAGCGGCTGGCGACCTTCGCCGTCGAGGTGGGCGCCCTGGTGCGGGCCCGCCGGCTCAGCGACTCGCAGCTGCGTACGGCCATCCGGCTGCTCGACGGCGCGCTGGACGGGCTGCGCCGGCTGCTGCGCTGAGCCACGCCGCCTCACAGGTTCTTTCCAGCGAGTGCCCAGCGCGGACGCAGCGAGAGCGCGGATGATGGGCGGCATGGCCGCTACCCAGACCGAGGCGCGACTGCTCGTCGTCGAGGACGATCCCAACATCCTCGAACTGCTCTCCGCGAGTCTGCGCTTCGCGGGCTTCGACGTGGCCACCGCGACGAGCGGCAGCGCCGCCCTCAACGCCGCCAAGGACCACCGCCCCGACCTGGTGGTGCTCGACGTGATGCTGCCCGACCTGGACGGCTTCGAGGTCATCCGGATGCTGCGTGAGGGCGGCACCCGTACGCCGGTGGTCTTCCTCACCGCCCGTGACGCGACCGACGACAAGATCCGTGGGCTGACCCTGGGCGGGGACGACTACGTCACCAAGCCGTTCAGCCTGGAGGAGCTGACCGCCCGGATCCGGGCGGTCCTGCGGCGGACCAGCAGCGGCGAGCAGGCGCCCTCCCGGCTCACCTTCGCCGACCTGGAGCTGGACGAGGAGACCCACGAGGTGCACCGGGCCGGCCAGCGGGTGCAGCTCTCGCCGACCGAGTTCAAGCTGCTGCGCTACCTGATGCTGAACGCCAACCGGGTGCTGTCCAAGGCGCAGATCCTCG
The DNA here is from genome assembly GCF_043198195.1 of Micromonospora sp. NPDC048868. Taxonomy (NCBI): domain Bacteria; kingdom Bacillati; phylum Actinomycetota; class Actinomycetes; order Micromonosporales; family Micromonosporaceae; genus Micromonospora; species Micromonospora sp. NPDC048868. The sequence continues at coordinate 243,120 of NZ_JBICUN010000007.1, read as the reverse complement.
ACCACGTGTGGAACTACGACTTCCGGGGCGACGACAACATCGTCGAGTCCTACATCTCCTACCTGCGCCGCAAGGTGGACAACACCCAGCCCCGGCTGATCCACACCCTCCGAGGCGTCGGCTACGTCCTGCGCAAGCCGGCGGCGTGAAACCGCTCGACCAGGGCAAGGCGCGGCTGCGCAGCGTCCCGCTGCGGGTCAAGCTGGTGGCCGCGGTGCTGGCCCTGGTCGCCGCCGCGCTCCTGGTGATCAGCTCGCTGACCACCTTCTTTCTCCGCAACTACCTGGTCGGCCAGGTGGATGGCCAGATCGAGTCGGCCAGCCAGGGCCTCGGGGAACTGCTGCCCGGGCTCCGCAGCGGCAGGGTCGAGGCGATGCTGCCCAGCAGCTACGTCGTTTCGCTCGCCGACGAGAATCAGGTGTACAGGACGGTCTACGACGACATCAGCCTCAACCCCGAGCAACTGCCCAACTTTCCCAGGGACCGGAGCGGATTCGTCGCGCTGGAGGGCGAGCCCCGCACCGTCGTGTCCCAGGACGGTCGCACCCGCTGGCGGGTGGTCTACGCGGGACAGAAGGACGGCTCGGTGCTGGCTGTGGGCCAGCCGCTCACCCAGGTGGATCGCGCCGTGAAGCAGCTGGTCTGGATAGACCTGCTGGTCGGCGGCGCGGTGCTGGTCCTGCTCGCCTCCATCGGCGCGGCGATCGTCCGGACCAGCCTGAAGCCGCTGGTGGAGATAGAGCGTACGGCCGCCGCCATCGCCGGTGGCGACCTCACCCGGCGGGTGCCCGACCCGGAACAAGGGCAGCCCGTCCCCACGTCCGAGCTGGGGCGGCTCTCCCGGGCGTTGAACGCCATGCTGAACCAGATCGAGGTCGCCTTCACCGCGCGGGCCGCCTCGGAGTTGGCCGCCCGGTCCGCCGAGGCCGCCGCCCGGGAGGCGGCCGGCTCGGCGCGGGCCTCCGAGGCGCGGGCCCGCCGCTCCGAGGAGCGGATGCGGCAGTTCGTCGCGGACGCCTCGCACGAGCTGCGGACGCCGCTGACCACCATCCGGGGCTTCTCCGAGCTGTACCGGCAGGGCGCGGCGAGCGCGCCGGAGCAGACCGCCGACCTGCTGCGCCGCATCGAGCAGGAGGCGGCCCGGATGGGGCTGCTGGTGGAGGACCTGCTGCTGCTCGCCCGGCTGGACCGGGAGCGACCGCTCTCCCTCGCCCCGGTGGAGCTGCCCGTGCTGGCCAGCGAGGCGGTCGAGGCCGCCCGGGCGGTGGCGCCGGAGCGCCGGATCGAGCTGGAGGTCACCCCCGGCTCCGGTCCGCTGGTCGTCTACGGCGACGACGCCCGGCTGCGCCAGATCATCGGCAACCTGATGACCAACTCGCTCACGCACACCCCGCCGGAGGCGTCGGTGACCCTACGGCTGCGCGCCGAGCCCGGGAACCTGGCCGTGGTGGAGGTGGCGGACACCGGTCCCGGGCTCACCCCGGAGCAGGCGGAGCGGGTCTTCGAGCGCTTCTACCGGGTGGACGCGGCGCGTACCCGGCGGGCCGGCGGCAACACCGGCACCGGCCTCGGCCTGGCCATCGTCGCGGCGCTGGTGCGCGCCCACCACGGCACCGTCGAGGTGGCCGAGACCCCCGGCGGGGGAGCGACCTTCCGGGTCCGGCTCCCGCTCGTGCCGGACGACGAGGGCGATGACGAGTGACTTTCAGCCAACATTCAGGTGCGTTCCAGGCGGATCGCAGTGGTGCGCGTCAAGGTGGAGACATGACCGAGCACGAGTCCGACCCGCAGCGCCGCCCGGCCCACCCCGACGCCGAGCCGTCGCACCCCACCGCCGAGCTGCCGCGCGCCGAGCGCGCGCAGTCCGACTCCGCCCCCGCCGGTGACTCCGCCCCGACCGTCGGCCTGACCACCGTGCCCGGCGGCGACCCCGCCCCGGCCGCCGGTGACTCCACCCCGACCGTCAGGTTCGGCACTGCGCACGGCGGCGACACCGGCCCGGCCGCCGGTGGCTCCGCCCCACTGGGCGGCGAGGCGCCGCGTACCGCCGGGTCGGGCCCGGCCGCCGACGGCCCGCCGGCCGGCGACGGCGGCCCGCGCGCCGCCGAGCCGGCCCGCGCCCCCGAGGGCGCCGGTCCGCTCGACCGACCCACCCCGCCCGGCCCCTTCGCGCCCGCCCCGGCCGTTGCGCAGCACCCGGCCGCCGGCCAGCCCCAGCCGTATCATCCGCAGGCCGCCGGCCAGCCCGGTCACCCGCACGCGGCGGGCCAGCCCGGTTACCCGCACGCGGCGGGCCAGCCCGGTTACCCGCAGGCCGCGGGCCAGCCCGGCTACCCCCAGGCCGCCGGGCAGCCAGGTCACCCGCAGTCCGGCTACCCGCAGGCCCCCGGCGCGCCCTGGTACGGCCAGCAGTCCGGCTGGAGCGGCGGGGGACAGCCGGGACAGCCGTACGGTCACCAGCCGCACCCCTCCGGCCAGCCCGTTCCGCCCTGGGCGGCCCCGCAGACGGCGGGCCCCCGGCCCAGCCGGATCGCCAAGTTCGCCGGCGCCGGGGTGGCGGTCTTCGCGCTGATGCTCGGCTCGGGCGTCGCCGGCGGGGCGCTCGCGCTCGCCGTCGACGGCGACTCGGGCATCACCCGCACCTACTCCGCCGCGCCGATCATCAACGGCGCCGACCTGCCCCGGATCGCCGCCGCCGTGCAGCCCAGCGTCGTCTCGATCGGCACGGACAACGGCGAGGGCTCCGGCGTGATCCTCACCGCCGACGGCTTCGTGCTCACCAACAACCACGTGGTCGCCTCCGCCACCGACGGCAAGGCCATGGTGACCTTCGCCGACGGCAAGACCGCCGAGGCCAAGATCGTCGGCACCGACCCGAAGACCGACCTCGCGGTGGTCAAGGCCAACGGCGTCAGCGGCCTCAAGGCGGCCACCTTCGGCGACAGCGACGCGATGCAGGTCGGCGACCAGGTGCTCGCCCTCGGCAGCCCCCTGGGCCTCCAGGGCTCCGTCACCGCCGGCATCCTCAGCGCCCGGGACCGCACCATCCAGGCGGGCAGTGGGCAGCAGCGCCAGGACCCGGCGCAGGGGGCCAGCTCGATCGCGGGGCTGCTCCAGACCGACGCGCCGATCAACCCGGGCAACTCCGGCGGCGCACTTGTCAACACCAGGGGCGAGGTGATCGGCATCAACACCGCGATCGCCACCGCCGGGCAGGGCAGCAGCGGCAACATCGGCGTCGGCTTCGCCATCCCCAGCAACAAGGCCAAGGACGTGGCCGGCAAGCTCCAGCGGGGCGAGAAGGTCAGCCACCCGTCGCTCGGGGTCAGCGTGACCCCCGCCGAGGGCGGCGGGGCCCTGGTCGCCGCCGTCACGCCGGGCAGCCCCGCCGAGAAGGCCGGCCTGCAGCGCGGCGACGTGGTCACCCGGTTCGGCGACAAGGCGGTCAACGACTCGGACGACCTGGTCGGCGCCGTGCAGGCCGGCAAGGTCGGCGACCGGGTCGAGGTGACCTACAAGCGCAACGGCACCGAAGCCAGGGCGACGGTGACGCTCGCCGAGACGTCGTAACCGGCGACCGAAGACATTCCTCCTCCCTCCGGGTGGCGGGTGGCGGGGCCAAGGGGGTTGGCTCCGTCACCCGTCGCTCCCTCTGACGGCGGTTCACCCGGTGCGGGTGAGCCGCCGTCACCCGTCGCGCTGGAATCGTCGGCAGTCAGGACCGGCGAGGCGTACGGAGGGTGCGATGACCACGGCAGCGGCCGTTCGGACCGACGAGCGGATCCAGCGGGACGTGCTCGACGAACTGGGCTGGGACGCCCAGGCGCAGCCGAACGAGATCGGGGTGACCGTCCACGACGGCGTGGTCACCCTGACCGGCTGGGTCGACGGGTACGCGCGGAAGTGGGCGGCGCTGCGCGGCGCGCAGCGCGTACGGGGGGTGCGGGCGGTCGCCGACGACGTCGAGGTGCGCCTGCCCGGTGAGCCGGGGCGTACGGACGCCGAGATCGCGATCGCGGCGGGCCGGGCGCTGGAGTGGGACAGCTTCGTCCCCGCCGAGCGGCTGGACGTCACCGTGGCCAACGGCTGGGTGATGCTCCGTGGCGAGGTGGAGTTCGGCTGGCAGCGGCGTACCGCCGAGCGGGAGTTGCGCCGGCTGCGGGGCGTACGCGGGGTGACCAACCTGGTCGAGGTGCGCCCCGTCGCCCGTACCGACAGCGAGCGGCTCCGGCGCGACCTCCAGCGGGCGCTGGGGCGCGGCATCGGCACGGAGCGGGTGACCGTCGAGGTGGACGGGGACACGGTCGCGCTCACCGGGGTCGTGCGCTCCTGGTGGGAACGGGACGAGGCGGAGCGGGTGGCCTGGTCCGGCGAGGGGGTACGGGCGGTGCGGGAGCAGCTCCTCGTGAGCGGCTGACCGCCCGGATCGTCCCGTTTAGTGGCGCCGCCGCCGGGAACCCGTCGTCGACCCCGCCCGCCCAGCGGGCACGGGGCCGGCCCGGTGATGCCACAGCAGTGACCGAGGGGGAGGAATCCGTGGCCGTGAACCATCCGTCGCCCGACCGATCGGCACCGCGGCCGTTGCGGATCGCGATGGTGGTGCCGCCGTGGCTGTCGGTGCCGCCGCCCGGCTACGGCGGGCTGGAACAGGTGGTGACCGGCCTGGTGGAGACGCTTGTCGACCGGGGCCACGCGGTCACCGTGTTCGGGGCGGGCCGGGAGCACGGGACCGCGGCGGCGTTCGTCTCGACGGTGCCCGAACTCCAGTTCGACCGGCTCGGCGAGGCGCTGCCCGAGCTGGCCCACCTGGCCCGGGTCAACCACCGGGTCCACGCCGGCGACTTCGACATCGTCCACGACCACACCACCATCGGCCCGCTGATCGCCGGACACCGGGCCGTGCCCACCGTGGCCACCGTGCACGGCAACCCCGTGGGCGAGTACGGCGACGTGCTCAGCGAGACCGACAGGGGGGTCGGGCTGGTGGCCATCTCGCATGCCCAGCGCCGGCTCAACCCGCCGCTGCACTGGGTCGGCACGGTGCACAACGCGATGGACGTCCGGGGCGTCCCGCACAAGACCACTCCCGGGCGGGGGCCGGTGCTCTGGCTGGCCCGGTTCAGCCCCGACAAGGGCCCGGACGTCGCCATCCGGGCCTGCCGGGCCGCCGGCCTGCCGCTGGTGCTGGCCGGCAAGTGCAACGAGCCGGCCGAGCGCCGCTACTACGACCAGGTGGTCCGGCCCCTGCTCGGCGAGGACGTCCGGGTGGTGCTCGACGCCGACCGGGCCGAGGCGCTGCGGCTGCTGGTCGAGGCCCGGTGCCTGATCATGCCGATCCGGTGGGACGAGCCCTTCGGCATGGTGATGGTGGAGGCGATGGCGACCGGGACGCCGGTGGTGGCGCTGGACCGGGGGGCGGTGCCGGAACTCGTCCGACCGGGCAGGACCGGCCTGATCTGCGAGCACGTGGACGAGCTGCCCAGCGCCCTGCGCGCGGCGACGGGCATCGACCCGGCGACCTGCGTCGCGCACGTGGCGGAGAACTTCTCCACCGGGCGGATGGCCACCGGCTACGAGGAGGTGTACCGCCGCTTCATCGCGGAGGCGGCGTCGCCCGAGGCGGCCCGGGAGCCGGTCCGGGCGCGGGCCCGCTGACCGCCGGCGGTCAGACCCGCGCCGCCCCGAGCGCGGTGATCGCGCTGTCCAGCCGGCGGGCGTACGCGTCGGTGAGGGCACCCTCGCCGCGGCGGATCGCGACCTTCTCGCGGAGCCGGGCGATCCGCTCGCCCAGGTCGCCCGAGCGGGCGCGGGCCGCGTCGGTCAGGTTACGCAGCTCGTTGCGGAAGTCGAGGCCGACGTCGGGACGGATCCCCCCGTCGTCGAGGCCGGCGCCGATCAGCCCGTCGACCCGGTTGGCTGCCTCGATGAGGTCGCCGCGCTCCGGGGACGTCGGGGTCGGCCGGGGTGCGACCGGTGGGGCGGACGTCGGGGTCGGGGAGGCCGCCGGAGGTGGTGCGGCGTCGGCCGTGGGCGTGGGGGAGGGCGGCGGGTCGGACGGGCCGGTGCTGGGCAGCGCCCGGGGCGGGCTCGACTCCTCCTGACGGATCGCGGGCACGGCCAGGGCCACCCCCACGAGCAGTACGACCGGCACGATCAGCACCGGGCGCGGCAGGCGGCGCCGACGGCGCTCCCGGGCGTGGCGGGCGCTGCGCGGCTCGGACCCTGCCGCGTCCGGCCCTCCCGTGCCCGGCACCGCTCCATCTGCTGGCACCGTCCCGTTCGCCGGGGTCGGGGTGGCCGGCTGGGTGGGCAGGGTAGGGAGGGTGACCGTCGGCGCGAGCATGGTGGCGGCCTGCGGATCGGCGGGAAGCAGTTGGTCGCGCAGGAGGGTGGCGACCTGGCGGGCGGTGGGCCGCGCCAGCGGGTCCCGCTCCAGGCAGCGCAGGCAGGTGCGGGCGACCTCCGGCGGCAGACCCGGCAGGTCGGCCAGCGAGGGCGGGCCCTCCCCGGCGAGCGCCTCGCTGAGCTGCTCCCAGGTGTCCGCCGGGTACGGCACCCGACCGGTCAGCGCCTCGTAGAGCAGCACGCCGAGGGAGTACACGTCGGTGGCCGGCTGGGCGGGTGCCCCGTCGAGCCGTTCCGGCGCCACGTACGCGGGCGTGCCGAAGGTGCCCCCGTCCTCGTCGTCGTCCGGCGCGCCGATCCGGGTGGCGATGCCGAAGTCGAGCACCTTGACCCCCGCCCGGGTCATCATCACGTTGGCCGGGGTGATGTCCCGGTGCACGATGCCGAGCCGGTGCGCGGCGGCGAGCGCGTCCGCCACCTGGGCGGCCACCTCGACCGCCTCGGCCCACGGCAGCGGCCCCTCGGTGAGCCGGACCTCCAGCTCCTCGCCGGCCAGCAGTTCCATCACGACGAACGACGTGATCGACCCGTCGGGCGCGACGGTCTCGCCGTAGTCGTGCACCGAGGTGACGTGCGGGTGGACGAGCTGGGCGGCGGCGCGGGCCTCCTCGCGCACCATGTCGCGGAAGCGGGCGTCGGCGGCGAGCGACGGGGCGAGCACCTTCAGCGCCACGATCCGGTCGAGCACCTCGTCGCGCGCCCGCCAGATCACCGACATGCCGCCGGCGCCGATCTGGTCGACGAGCCGGTACCGGCGGGCCAGCAACCGGCCGGGGTGCAGTGCTGGCTTCACGGAACGCACCTGCCTCGCTGTGGGAGCGCTATCAGGTTGCGCGAATGTGTCGGGCCTGTCAACGGTCGACTACCTTCCGGGACCCGGGCCGCTTCGGCGAGCCGCCCCTCGGCCGCCCTCGGGCCGGCACCGGGCCGCCCCTCGGCCGCCTTCGGGCCGCCGCCCGGGCCGCCCCTCGGTTGCCCCGAGGCCGCCCCTCGGCCGCCCCCCCGGGCCGGCACCGGGCGGGCACTTTTCCGCCCGTGCCAGGATGGAACGCATGTCGCAGGGACCGGTGGCGTTCGTGCTCGGGGGCGGGGGAGTCCTCGGCGCGGTCGAGGTGGGCATGCTGCGGGCGCTGTTCCGGGCCGGCATCCGGCCCGACGTGGTGCTCGGCACCTCGATCGGGGCGGTCAACGGCGCGCTGGTCGCCGCCGAACCGTCCGAGGCGGTCACCGACCGGCTGGTCCGGCTCTGGGCCTCCCCCGAGGCGAGCGAGGTGTACGGCGACTCGGTGGCCCGCCAACTGCGCCGGTTCGCCGCCCGTACCCACCTGCACTCGCCGCGCCCGCTGCGCAAGCTGCTGGAGGCCGAACTGGGCGCGGAGACCACCTTCGCCGATCTCAAGGTGCCCTTCCGCTGCTGCGCGGCCAACATCGAGCGGGCCGCCGAGCACTGGTTCGACAGCGGGCCGCTGGTGCCGGCCGTGCTCGCCTCCGCCTCGGTCCCGGGGCTCCTGCCGCCGGCCCGGATCGACGACCAGCACTACATCGACGGCGGGATCGTGAACTCCATCCCGATCGGCGAGGCGGTCGCCGTGGGCGCCACGCGGATCTTCGTACTCCAGGTGGGCCGGATCGAGCGGGCCCTGACCCCGCCCCGGCGCCCCTGGGAGATCGCCCAGGTCGCGTTCGAGATCGCCCGGCGGCACCGGTTCGCCCGGGAGATGGCGGCCCTGCCCGACGGGGTGGAGGTGCACGTGCTGCCCACCGGCGGGCTGGAGCCGCGCGACGACACGCCGTGGGCGTACCGGGACATGGCGGCGGTGGGGCGGCGGATCAGCCGCGCCTACACGGCCTCCCGGCGCTACCTGGCGACGCAGTTGGAGCACTGATGCCCCTACCGCCGCGGTGGGTGCGCCGGCTGCTCCTGGCCCCCGGCGTGGTGCTGCTGGCCTTCCTGGTCGTGACGACCCTGCCGGTCTGGGCGCTGCTCGCGGCGGCCGCCTCGCCGCTGGTCCCGGGCCGGCTGCGGCCGCTGCGCCTGCTCTGGCTCGGCTGCGTCTACCTGGTCTGGGACGCGACGGCGCTGCTCGCGCTCTTCGTGCTCTGGGTCGCCTCCGGCTTCGGCTGGCGGGTCCGCTCGCCCGGCTTCCAGCGGGCGCACTACGTGCTCGCCGGCTGGTTCCTGCGGGCGCTCTTCTGGCACGCCCGCTGGGCGCTGCACCTGAGCATCGACGTGGTGGGCACCGACCCGGACACGGCCCTGCCCGGCCGGCCCGAGCTGGTGCTCTGCCGGCACGCCGGCCCGGGCGACTCGTTCATCCTGATCCACGCCCTGGTCAACTGGTTCAACCGGGAGCCGCGGATCGTGCTGAAGGACAGCCTCCAGTGGGACCCGGCGGTCGACGTGCTGCTCAACCGCCTGCCGAACCGCTTCCTCGCGCCGGGCCCGGACCGCCGGGGGTCGGTGACCGAGCAGATCGGGCACCTGGCCCACGGCCTGGACGACGACGACGCGTTCGTGATCTTCCCGGAGGGTGGCAACTTCACCCCCGGCCGCCGGCTGCGGGCCATCGAGAAGCTGCGCGGCCTCGGCCTCGAACGGATGGCGCGGCGCGCGGAGCGGATGCGGCATGTGCTCGCCCCGCAGCCGGGCGGGCTGCTCGCGGCGCTGGACGCCGCGCCCGACGCCGGGGTGATCTTCGTGGCGCACACCGGCCTGGACCGGATGCTGAGCGTCGGCGACGTGTGGCGGGAACTGCCGATGGACAAGCGGATCATCATGCGGTTCTGGTCGGTGCCGCCGGAGGAGGTGCCGACCGGTCGCCAGGAGCGGATCGACTGGCTTTTCGACTGGTGGGCGCGGATCGACGAGTGGATCGCGGCCAATCGGGACGGTGCCGCGTAGGGTGCGCTGGTGGACCAGATCTGCGTGGTGACGACGGTGGTGGACGCCCGCTCGGTCGCGGACGTGATGGCGGCGGCGGCCGTCGCCGGTCGGCTCGCGGCCTGCGCCCAGGTGGGCGGCCAGGTGGACAGCACCTACTGGTGGCGTTCCGGGGTGGACACCAGCACCGAGTGGTCGGTGCAGTTCAAGACCGCGCCGGACCGGGCCGCCGCGCTGGTGGAGCAGATCCGGGCCAGCCACCCGTACGAGGTGCCGGAGATCCTGGTCACCCGGGTGGAGAGCGGCGACCCCGCCTACGCCGCCTGGGTGCACGAGCACACCCGGCCCTGAGTACCCGCACTCTGGTCAGGTGATCTCCCGGCCACCATGATGGCCGGGTGCAGAACACCGGTTACCCCTGTCCCGCCTGCGGCGCGCCGGCCGACCTCGGCTCCGGCTGCTCCGGTTGCGGCCGACCGCCGTACCCGGCCGCCGCCGAGGTGGTCCGGCTCGACCGGGAGATCGTCGCGCTCGGCGGCGAGGTCGAGCGGGCCCGCGCCGCGTACCAGGGGCTCGCCGGCCGGCTGAACACGGCCCGGCAGCGTCGGGCGGCGCTGGCCGCCGCGGTGCGGGCGGAGTTCCCCGCCCCGCGCCCGGCGGCGCCCGCGACCGCAGGGCCGGTGCGCCCCGCGTCCGTCGCGGCCCCGGTGCCGGTGCGCCCGGCGCCGGGCGTGACCCCGCCGCCGGCCGCGACCCCGGTGCCGGCCTGGCCGGGCCGGGGGCCGGTCGCTCCGGTCCCCGCGCCGGCGGGTGCGGGCGTCGGCGGGGCGGAGACCTCCACCCGTACGGTGCAGGGCCTGCTCTTCGTCCTCGGCGGGCTGCTGCTGGGCACCGCCGCGGTGGTCTTCACGGCGGTCGCCTGGGCGTCGGTGGGGGTCGCCGGCCGGGCCCTGATCCTGTTCGCGTTCACCGCCCTCGCCCTGGCCGCGCCGCTGGTGGCGGTGCGGCGTGGGCTGCGCGGCACCGCGGAGACCTTCGCCGCCGTCGGGCTGCTGCTGGTGCTCCTCGACGGGTACGCCGCCTGGTCGGTGGACCTGGTCGGGGTGGCGGACTGGCCCGCCACCCGGTACGCCGCGCTGGTCGGGGGGGCCAGCGCGGCGGTCGCCGCCGGGTACGCCCGGCTCAGCGGACTGACCGTGCCGTGGTTCGCGGCCCTGCTGACCGCGCAGCCGGTGCTGCCCCTGCTCGTCGTCGACGCCCGGCCGGACGCCGCCGGCTGGGCGATGACCTTCCTGGGGGTGGCGCTGCTCGACCTGGCGGTGCTGGTCGCGCTGCGCCGTCGGGGCGCCCCGGCGGCCGGTGCCGGTGCCGTCGGGACGCCGGCGGCCGGCGGCCCGACCGCTGGTGGCCCGGTCGCCGGTGCCGTCGCCCCGGCCGGTGCCGTCGCCCCGGCCGGCGTGGCGCCCGCGCCGTCCGGCGAGCGTCCGGCGGTCCTCGCCGGGCGCGTCCTCGCCTGGGTGGGGCACGCGGGCGCGCTGTTCGTGGCCGCGTGCTGTGCCCTCGTACCGCTGGCCCTCGGCCGGGCCGCCGGCGTTCCGCTGCTGGCCGGTGCGCCGCTGCTGCTGGTGGCGCTGACCCTGCTCGGCACCGCGCTGCTCACCGGCGGGGCGGTGTTCCGCGCCGTGGCCGCCGCGCTGCTGGTGCCGGTGCTGGCCGGCGCGGTGATCCGTCCGATCGTCGAGCTGGACCTGTCGCTGCTGCTCACGGCGCTGGTCGTGGTGGCGGTGGCCGGCGCGGTACGGCTGCTGCCCGCCGGGTGGCGGCCCGGTCCCCGGGCCGGCGCGCTGCTGGTGGCCGGCGGGATGGCGCAGTTCGTCGTGCTGCTGGCCGTCGCGCTCGCCGGCGCCACCGCTGGCCGGTCGCTGCCGCCGTGGCAGGGGGCCGCGGCCGGGCCCGACGCCGACGGGGGGTGGCAGCTTCCGGCGGCGATCGCGCTGACCGTGGCCGCCTTCGGGCTGTTGCTGCCGAGGGCCGCCCGGCCGGCGCTGGCCGCGATCGGCGCGGCGGCCGTCGTGCTGGCGGTGCCGGCCGGCTGGCCGTCGCCCTGGCCCGCGGTGGTGGCGCTGGACCTGGTGGCGGCGGTGGGCCTGTTGGCCGTCGCGGTGGGGCGTCCCGGCGTCCGGTCCTGGACGGTCCTGGCCGCGGGGGTGGCCGGGACCCTTCTGCTCGGGCACGGACTGGTCGTCGGGCTCGCCGCGACGGCGGGTGCGGGTGCGGCGCTCGCGGTGGTGCTGGTCGCCGGGACCGCCGTGGCGGCGGCCGGCCGACGCGGCACGGCCGCGCAGCGCCGGGTGGCCGGGGCGGCGTCGGCCGTCGTGCCGGTCGCGGTGCCGGCCGGCGCGGTCGTCGCCCTCCTCGCCGCCGGGGCGCCGGCCTGGTGGCAGGCGCGGGCGGCGCTCGCCGCCGTCGCGCTGCTGCCCGTCGGGCTGCTCGCGGTCCGCCGGCACTGGCCCGACCTGCGGGCGTACGCCTCCGTCGGGGTCGCCGTGGCCGTCGCGGCGGTCGGGTTGGCGCCGCTGGTCGTACCGGCCGACGAACCGGTGACGCTCTACGCCGCCGTGGCGGTCCTGCTGGCGACGCTGGGCGGTGCGGTGCGCTCCGACGTCGTACTGCGGGTGGCCGGCATCGGGCTGCTCGTGGTCTCGGCCGCCGCCGCCCTGCCGGTGGCGTTGACGGCGCTCGTCGCCCCGTACGGCGAGGTGTCGCCCTGGTCCGGGGCGCCCACGGTCCGGGCCGACCCGGGGGCGCTCCCGGTGGGCCTGGCGTTGGCCGTGCTGGCGGTGGCCGGGGTGCTGGCCGGCCGGCAGGACCGGGCTGTCGTGCGGACCGGCCTTACCGGCGCGGACGCCGTTCCGTCGGCGGGCGCGGTCGCGTCGGCGGGCGCCGTCGCGTCGGCGGGCGCCGGTTGGTGGCGGGCCGCGCTGGTCGCGGTGCCGTTCGCCGCGGCCGCGCTGCCCGTGCTGCTGGTGGCCGCAGGGGTGCCGTGGCCGGTGCTGCCGGTCGGCACGCTGCTCGGCGGGGTGGCCCTGGTGCTGCTCGCCGCCCTGGCCGCACCGCGTCCGCTGCTCGCCCCGGTCGGGTTGCCGGTGGGTCTGGTGTTGGCGGCGTCCGGGCTGCTCGGCCTGCTGGCCACCCGGACGGGCACGATCGTCGGCCTCGGCGTGCTCGTCGTCGCGGCGGCGGTGGTCGGGGTGGCGGCCCGCCGGGACGACGCCCGGCTGGGCGGTGCCCTGGTCGCGGTGGCCGCCGCGACCAGCCTCGCGGTCGTCGCGCCGCTGGCCGGCGGGCTGCCGGTACGGGCGGCCACGTTCAGCGTGCTCGCCGTCGCGGCACTCACCCTGGCCGCCGCGGCGGTGCTCGGTCAGGTCGGGGCGTCCCCGGCCGGTCCGGCCCGCCGGGGACGGGCCACGGCGGCGGCGTTGGACGCGGCGGCTCAGGCGGTGGCGCTGGTCGCGCTGCTGCTCGCGGTGGGCTCGCTGCGCCACGCCGCGGCGGTCTGCGTGCTGTGGGGCGCCGCCGTCGCGCTGCGGGTGCTGCCCCGGGGTGAGTCGGCGGGCCGGCGGTGGGCCTTCGCGGGCATCGCCGGCGGCAGTGAGCTGCTCGGCGGCTGGCTGCTGCTGGCCGCCGGGGACGTGGCGGTGCTGGAGGCGTACACGGTGCCGGCGGCGGCGCTGGCTCTCGTGGCGGGCGTGGTGGCGCTGCGTACCCGGCCGGGGTTGAACAGCTGGCTGGCGCTGGGCCCGGGGCTCGCGGCCGGGCTGCTGCCGAGCCTGGTGTCGGTGCTGGTGGCTGCGGACCCCCAGCCGTGGCGGCGGCTGCTGCTGGGCGTCGCCGCGCTCGCCGCGGTGCTCGCCGGGGCGACCCGCCGCTGGCAGGCGCCGGTGCTGCTGGGCGGGGTGACCCTGGCACTGCTCGCGCTGCACGAACTGGTCCGTGGCTGGGACCTGCTGCCCCGGTGGATCTTCCTGGCCGTCGGCGGGTTCGCGCTGATCGGGCTCGCCACGACCTACGAGCGGCGCCGCCGGGACCTGGCCCGGCTCCGGGCCGCCGTCGGCCGGATGGGCTGATCAGGCCCGGTCACGGGTGCCGGAGGTAGGGCTCGCCCTACCCCCGAACCGGGGGTGGGCAGGGTTACTCAGCGCAACCGTTCGCCGGAGACTGGAAGCGGGACGCGCCGGCCGGCACGTCCCGGGATCGAGGAACGGGAACGGAGCCGCGATGGTGCTCGGAGCGGTGGCGGAACCGCCGGTACGGCGGGGCAGTGACTACGCGCAGTTGTCCCGGCGGATCAGCGGGGCGGGCCTGCTGGAGCGACGCCCGGGCCGGTACGTGACCCGGATCGTGCTCACGCTTGGCGTCTTCGCGGCGGGCTGGGCGGCCGTCGGCCTGGTCGGCGACTCGTGGGCGCAACTCCTGGTCGCCGTCTTCCTCGCCGTCGCCACCACGCAGGTCGCGTTCCTCGGCCACGACGCCGGCCACCGGCAGATGTTCCGGCGGCGCGGGCCGAGCGAGGCCATCGGCCTGCTCACCGGCAACCTGGCGGTCGGGCTGAGCTACGGCTGGTGGGTCGACAAGCACAACCGGCACCACGCCAACCCCAACCACTCCGACGAGGACCCCGACGTCGGGGCCGGCGCGCTGGTCTGGACGTACGAGCAGGCCGCCGCGACGCGCGGGTTCGGTCGCCGGCTGGCCCGTCGGCAGGCGTGGCTGTTCTTCCCGATGCTGCTGCTGGAGGGGCTCGCCCTGCACGTGGCGAGCGTGCAGGCGATCGTGGGCCGGGACTCCGACGGCAGGTTCCGCACCCCGATGCGGCACCGCGGCGTCGAGGCGCTGCTGCTGGTCCTGCACGCCGTCGGCTACCTCGGTGCGCTGCTGCTGGTGATGTCGCCGGTGAAGGCGCTGCTCTTCGTCGCGGTCCACCAGGGGCTGTGGGGCTTCTACATGGGCTGCTCGTTCGCCCCCAACCACAAGGGCATGCCGATGCCCACCGCCGACGACGACCTGGACTTCCTGCGTAAGCAGGTGCTCACCTCCCGCAACGTGCGGGGCGGCCGGCTCGTCGACGTCGCCCTGGGCGGGCTCAACTACCAGATCGAGCACCACCTGTTCCCGAACATGCCCCGGGCCAACCTGCGCCGGGCCCGGCCGATCGTCCGCGCCTACTGCGCCGAGCAGGGCATCCCGTACGCCGAGACGGGGCTGGTCGAGTCGTACCGTCAGGCGCTCGCGCACCTGCACGAGGTGGGCCGGCCGCTGCGCGGCTGACACGCGCGAACGGGGGCGACGCCGACCGGCGCCGCCCCCGTTCCGTGTGCGGTAGGGCTCAGGAGCCCATGGACTCGATCAGCTCCTGCGGGGCCTCCTGCGTGTCGCCCGCGGCGGGCTTCTTGACGGTGACCGGGGCACCGAAGTCCGAGTAGTTGGTGATCATGGTGCCCAGCGACTCGTGCAGCACCTGGGTGTCGATGGCGAACTCGACGAGCCGGTTCTGGTCGTCCACCCTGGCGGTGAACGGGACGGCCTTCGCCTTGTCACCGAGGGCCTGGATGGCCTTGTCGTCGGGCTTGGTGCGGGTGTAGTCGAGGGTGCCGGAGTAGCTGCCCGGACCGGTCTTCTCGACGTCCACCACGCTCTCGACCATCTGCTTCGCGCCGCCCGGGTCGCCGTCGGGCATCAGGTTGAGCTGACCGCTCTTGCCGAGCTTGGTGGCGTCCATGTGCATCCACTTCTTCGGCATCCCCTGCATGCCGGTGACCTTCAGGTAGACGTCGTTGCCGAGCATCAGGATCCGGAAGGTGCCCTCCGCGCCCATCTTCAGCGTCATGTCGCCGGTCTTGGTGGCCGGGTCCATCACGCCGCTGCCGTTGATGACCGGCGACGTGAGCCGCATCTTGACGGTCTGCTGGTTCAGCTTCTGCGCGGCGGCGGCCAGCTCGGCGCGGGCGTCGGCGGGGGCGCTGCTGGCCGGTGCCGCGCCGGTGGTGCCACCGTCGCCGGCCGGAGCAGCCGTGTCCGTCCCCGTACCGCACCCGGTGAGACCGAGGGCGAGCGCGGCGACGAGCGCGACCCCCGTGGTCGCCAGCCGTCGAGTGTTCATCGTGGAAATCTCCTCACGCAGGGTGGGCCGGGGCGACGTCGGTCGCGGGCCCGGCCGGGCCGCCGGTCAGCCTAACCCCGCCGGTCCACAGCCGCTCATCTATGCCGTGGCGGTCCCCGGGCCGCCGCGCCGCCGGGGTGGGCCACACCTCCCGCCGCTGGTCGGCGTCGTCGCGACCGGTCCCGGTAGGGTCTCCCCATGGCAGACGTGCTCACCGCCGAGGCGGTGCGAGACGAGCTGGGTGGGCTGGCGGGCTGGTCGGGAGACCCCGCCGGGATCACCCGCACCGTGGAGCTGGCCAGCTTCCCGGCGGCCATCGCGGTGGTCGACCGGGTCGCCGTGACGGCGGAGGAACTGGACCACCACCCCGACATCGACATCCGCTGGCGGGCCCTGACCTTCCGGTGCGTCACGCACTCGGCGGGTGGGGTCACGCGGCGTGACCTGGAACTGGCTCGGCGGATCGACGAGATCGTGGGGAGCGTCGGATGAGATTCGAGATCAGCAAGGTGCTGGACGCCATCGAGGGCCGGGTCAGCACCGACCCGTCGCTGGCCCGGGCCGTCGTCGACCTGGCCGAGGTGATCCGCTACCAGGATCTCGACGGCGGTCGGCCGGCGAGCCTGCTCCGCCTCGGCATGGTGATCGACGCCCTCGCCCGGGAGATGGAGGAGGACAGCGTCCCGGTCTACGCGGTGGTCCACCGGGCCCTGCTCTCCGACGCCGACCTCACCTCCAACGAGCGCATGGTGGTCCGCCGGTGGGCCGACGACGGGCTGGTCGAGGTGCTCGACAACCCGGGCGACCGGATGCTGGAGGTGGCGGACCTGCTCGGGCTGCCCGTGCTCACCCGGGTGCGGGCCGACGGCCTGCGCGGGCGCTACCCGTGGCTGGTTGAGCAGGCCGGCCGGGTGCTCGCCCCGGTGCCCGGCGCCGGCGGGCCGGCCTTCGTCGCCCACGTCGGCGGCGGGCACACGCCCGTCGCCGGTGACCGGTCACCGGCCGGCGTGAAGCTGCTCGCCCGGCGCTGGCGCTGCGCGGAGCCCGGCTGCGCGCTCTTCGGCGGTGGTGGGGGCGGCGGGGCATTCGCCGACCTGTCCCGGGTGGTGGAGCGCAGCCCAGCCGGCCAGCCGCCGCCCACGCTGCGCGGCGGCGTGCCGACCTGCCCCCGGCACGGCACCCGGCTCGGCGACGCCGGTCCGCGACCGCGGAGCGCCGTCCTGGCCGTGCGGGTGGGCGGGCTGATCCGCCGACGCTTCGTGCTCACCGAGGAGGAGCCGGCAGTGGTCGGCCGCGCCCCCGACCAGTCCGGCGGGATCACCCTCGGGCAGTGGCTCAACGACGAGGCGCGCCGCTGGATCAGCCGCAGCCACGTCCGGTTCGAGCTGCGGGTCGGCGAGGTGATCGTGACCGACGTGAGCACCAACGGCTCGGGCATCCGCCCGGGCGGGTCGATGGCGGAGCCCGACCGGGTCCCGCTGGCGCCGCAGCAGTCCCGGGTGCTGGCCGAGGGCGACATGGTGGAGCTCTACCCGGGCGTGCAGATCGGCCGGCCCGACGAGCTTCCCACCGGCGCCCCCTACACGCCCACGTCGGTCATGGCCGAGGCACCCACGATGGCGATGCGCCTGCCCCGCTGAGCCGCCGGGAGACGACGGCGGGCGCCGGGACCGTGGTCCCGACGCCCGCCCGTGTCGTACGGGGCTCAGCCGGCCAGCACCGCGGCGAGCTGGGCGACCGCGTGGTCGATCTCCTCCTCGGTGATCACCAGCGGCGGGGCGAGCCGGATGGTGGCGCCGTGGGTGTCCTTGGCGAGCACCCCGCGCTCGGCGAGCCGCTCGCACGCCTCCCGGCCGCTCATCAGCGCCGGGTCGATGTCGAGGCCGGCCCACAGGCCCCGGCCCCGCACCGCGACGAGGCCCCTGCCGACCAGCGACCGGAGGCCGGCGTGCAGCCGGGTGCCCAGCTCGGTCGAGCGGCGCTGGAACTCGCCGGTGGCCAGCAGCCGGACGACCTCGGTCGCGACGGCGCAGGCCAGCGGGTTGCCGCCGAACGTGGAGCCGTGCTGGCCCGGCCTGAGCACGCCGAGCACGTCGGCGTTCGCGGCTACCGCGGAGACCGGCACGATGCCGCCACCGAGGGCCTTGCCCAGCAGGTACATGTCGGGCGTGACGCCCTCGTGGTCGCAGGCGAAGGTGTCCCCGGTCCGGCCGAGGCCGGACTGGATCTCGTCGGCGATGAAGAGCACGTTCTGCTCGGTGCAGACCCGGCGTACGCCCGGCAGGTAGCCCTCCGGCGGCACGACGACGCCCTGCTCGCCCTGGATCGGCTCGATCAGCACCGCGACGGTGTTCTCGTCGATGGCGGCGGCCAGCGCCGCCAGGTCGCCGTAGGGGACGACCGTGAACCCCGGGGTGTACGGCCCGAAGTCGGCCCGCGCGTCCTCGTCGGTGGAGAAGCTGACGATGGTGGTCGTCCGGCCGTGGAAGTTCCCCTCGGCCACCACGATGTTGGCCTGCCCCGGCGCGACGCCCTTGACCTGGTAGCCCCACTTGCGGGCGACCTTGATGCCGGTCTCCACGGCCTCGGCGCCGGTGTTCATCGGCAGCACGAGGTCCTTGCGGCACAGCTCGGCCAGCTCGCGGCAGAAGTCGGCGAACTGGTCGTGGACGAACGCCCGGCTGGTGAGCGTCAGCCGGTCGAGCTGCGCGTGCGCGGCGGCGATCAGCGTCGGGTGGCGGTGGCCGAAGTTCAGCGCCGAGTAGCCGGCCAGGCAGTCGAGGTAGCGGCGGCCGTCCACGTCGGTCAACCAGGAGCCCTCGGCGGAGGAGATGACCACCGGCAGCGGGTGGTAGTTGTGCGCGGTCCACCGCTCCGCGTCGCGGATCGCCTCCGGCGTCCGCAGCATGTCGTCGATCACTGGCTCGCCTTTCCCTGACGGAGTCGCAACGTGCAGCACTTCGGTCCGCCGCCGGCCTTGCGCAGCTCGGAGAGGTCGACACCGATCGTCTCGTAGCCCCGGTCGCGCAGCTTCGCGGCCAGGCCGGTGGCCTGCTCCGGCAGCACCACGTGCCGGCCGTCGCTTACCGCGTTCAGCCCGAAGACCTCGGCGTCGGCGAGGGTGGCGTGCACCGCGTCGGGGAAGAGCCGGCGCAGCACCGCCCGGCTGCCCGGCGAGAACGCCTCCGGCAGGTACGCCACCGTCCGCTCGTCGAGCACGGTGAGCGCCGTGTCCAGGTGGTAGAAGCGCGGGTCGACCAGCTGCATGGTCACCACGGGGTAGCCGAAGACCTCCTGGAGCTGCGCGTGCGAGGCGTGCGCGGTGCGGAAGCCGGTGCCGGCCAGCAGGAAGTCGCCGGCCAGCAGGATGTCGCCCTCGCCCTCGTTGACGTGCTTCGGGTCGTGCATCTCGAAGCCGGCGGCCTCGAACCAGGCGCGGTAGGCGGGGGCCTCGTCGGCGCGCTGCGGGTCGCGGAACTGCACGGCCATGGCCTTGCCGTCGATCACCGTGCCGCCGTTGGCGGCGAACACCATGTCGGGCAGGCCGGGCACCGGAGCGATCTCCTCGACGGTGTGGCCCAGGTCCCGGTAGATCTGGCGCAGCTGCTCCCACTGCCGGACGGCGAGGTCGGTGTCGACCGGTGCGGTCGGGTCCATCCACGGGTTGATGGCGTAGTCGACGGCGAAGTACGTCGGCCGGCACATCAGGAAGCGCTGGCTGGTGGCGTCCATCGTCATTGTCCTGCTCCCAGGGGTCGGGCGCGCCCGGCCACCTTCGGCCCACGGGCTGGCGCCGTTGCTCAACGTTATGCGGCGCCGATGGTGGAATCCACCGCTGGAAGTTGCGCAGGCCGACGAAACGTTGCGTCTGGGGAGTGCTGGACGATGGTTCGTTGCGTATCTGCCCCTGTTGGTGTGCCCGGCCGGAAGTTGGGCCCGGAAAACACTTCGGGGGCGGCGAATCGCCGCCCCCGAACAAGGGTTGCCCGGCTGGTGAACCACCAGGCTGGTCGGGCGTCGCCGGTGAACCACCGGCGCTGCCGGCGCACCGCCGGCGAGCCGAACAGTGCCCGCTAGAAGCGGTCCACAAACTGTGAGTCAAGCCACTCGCGGAACCGCTGCACCCAGTCCCCGTCGGTGGTCGGCCAGTCGAACTGGCCGGTCATCGCCAGCACGCCGAGCACCACCGCGCCGAGACCCAGCGCGACGCCGAGCAGCGCGTCGGTCTTGCCGGCGATGTGCCGGCGACGGGTGGCCATCAGGCCCAGCACCGCGAGGACCGCGCCGAGGGCGCCGAGGGCGATGCCGTACCCGGCGAGGCTGCCGGTGAGCACGAAGAGCGCCCCGGCCACGCCGACGATCAGCCCCAGCGTGGCGAGGATGCTGGCCCGGGGCTTCGGGCCGGCGACCACCGCCCGCTCCGGCTCGCGGTCGGGAACGCCGTCGCCGTCGCGGTCGACGGGCCGCTCCACGGTGTCTCCGTCGAGCGCGCGGTCCCGGTCCGTCCGGGCGCCCAGCGTCGCGTTCCGGTCCAGATCGGTCGTCCGACCGTCGAGGGTCCGTTCAAGGGTCGGGTCGGGCTCGGTGCTCCGGGGGACGCGTCGGTGGTCGTCGTCGGTGGGCCGGGCCGTGGCCGCCCGGGCGACGGCCGCCCGCTCGGCCGCCCGCCGCTCGGCGGCGCCGTCCCGCCCGGCGCCGTCGGGCGCGGCGCTGCTGCGGTAGGTCGTCTGCTCGCCGTCGCGGTCGGTGACCACCGGACGGCTGGGCCCGCTGCTGCCGTCCGCGTCGGCCCGCGGTACGCCGTCCCGGCCGGTGCCGGCGGGAGCGTCACGGTCGTCGACGCGGCCGTCGAGGTTCTCGTCCCGTGTCGGCGCCTCTTCCGACCTGCGGGACAGCGAGGGAATCTTCACCACACACACCTCCTCGTGAATGCGTGGTGGCCGATGCAACGACTGCCGCCCACGCGGTACGCCTCTGCAATACCCAGGCGGTCGTTCCGCGACACCGGGCGCGCGCGGCGGTGGGCCGGGTCGGTGCGGAGGAGGTTCCGATCCGCGCGTGCAGCCGGGCGCGGCGTCCTACCGCTGCCACGTGTCGAGGGCGCGGACGGCGGTGCGGGCGAAGTCGTCCATGAGGTCCGGGCTGCCGCTGGTGCCCTCCCAGCCCTGGTCGTGGAGCACCGTCGTGACGTCGTCGACACGGATCACGGCGATCTGGCTGACCGCGTCGCCGCCGGTGCGGTTGCCCTGCAGGTCCGTCTGCGGCCAGGTCTGGGTCACGAGCAGGGCCTCGTCGCCGACGCCGGGCAGCGGGCGGGTCCGGACCTCGACGGTGGCCCCCGACCGGCGGTAGGACTGGCACGAGTCGAGCGAGTCGCGCAGCCGCCGCAGGTAGTCCGAGGCGCCCTCGCCCTCGAAGGTGAAGATGGTCTGCGTGACGGTGCCGTACGGCACGTTCTCGGGCGGGTCCTCGATCTGCTTGTAGACGTTCATCATCGAGGCGCTCGCGGTCACCGCCCGACCGCCGGTGCCGAACTCCTCGCCGCACAGCTTGGGTAGGGCGTTTGCGACGGGCGTCGTCGTCCGGGGCGACTTCCGATGCTCCGGCGGCAGTTCGAGGAAGGCCGAGGTGGGAATGGTCACCGGCGCCTTCCCGCTGGGCGAGGGCAGCGGAGCCGTCGCGGTGGGCGTCGACACGGTCGCCGAAGGGGTGGGTGCCGTGCTCTGACCCTGATCGTCGGCCGGGGCGGTACAGCCACCGCCGAGGCCGATGGCACCGAGCAACGACACACCGAGGGCGGTGGATCGCCGCAGTCTGGTGGCGGAACGCCGGGGGGTGCGGTGATCCATCGTGGTGCCTCCCTGTGTCGGCCTGTCCCGACCTCTTCCCGGCAGCGGGTCGACCGAAACGAGGGGGTGCCGCCCGGCAGCCGGGCGGCACCCCACGCCGGGGCAAGCCGTATCTATTAGAAGTCGACGAATTCCTCCGCGCCTCCGTCCGGCCCCGCCGACCGACCGGGCGGGGCGCGAGCATCCGCAGCACGCCACGGTCGGCGGCCCCGCGAGCCGCACGTATCCTTGGCACCCGTGCCAGAGGGACACACCATCCACCGCCTGGCGGCGCGGCACGCCGAGCTGTTCGGCGGGGACAAGTTGCACGCCGCCAGCCCGCAGGGCCGCTTCGCCGAGGGCGCGGCCCGCCTATCCGGCACCGTCCTGGAGGCCACCGAGGCGTACGGCAAGCACCTGCTGCACCACCACGCGGGCGAGCTGACCCTGCACATCCACCTCGGGCTCTACGGGAAGTTCACCGACGGCGCCGGGGAGCCGCCGGAGCCGGTCGGCCAGGTGCGGCTGCGGCTCACCAGCGACCGGCACTGGCTCGACCTGCGCGGCCCCACCGCCTGCGAGCTGCTCACCCCGCCCGAGGTGGCGGCGCTGCGGGCCCGGCTCGGCCCCGACCCGCTGCGCGCCGACGCCGACCCCGAGCGGGCGTACGCCCGGATCTCCCGCAGCCCCACGCCGCTGGCCGCGCTGCTGCTCGACCAGTCGGTGGTGGCCGGCACCGGGCTGATCTTCGTCACCGAGGCGCTGTTCCGGGCCGGGCTGCCGCCGACGCTGCCCGGCCGGCGGCTGACCCGCGCCGGCTGGGACGCGCTCTGGGCCGACCTGGTGGCGCTGATGCGGCTCGCCGTCGGCCGCGGCCGCATCGACACCGTCCGCGACGCGCACCTGCCCGAGGCGATGGGCCGCCCCGCCCGCGTCGACCGGCACGGCGGCGAGGTGTACGTCTACCGCCGCCCCGGCGACCCCTGCCACGTCTGCGCCACGCCAATCAGCCGGGGCGAACTGGCCGGCCGCAACCTTTACTGGTGTCCCACCTGCCAACCGTCCTGACCGCCGCCCACGCCGACGTCGGTCTCACCGGGGAGGCGCGGCGAGCAGCCAGCGGACCACCTCGACCTGGTTGGGGAAGACCTGCCCCTCGCCGATGCTCCAGGCCAGCGTCTGCCCGACCGTCCAGCCCCACACCCGATCCCGGTCCAGCCCCAGCTCCGCGCTGAGCCGGTCCAGCCGGTGCCGGACGGCGTCCGGCGAGTGCCCCAGCTCCGCGCCGCGCACCAGCGGCACCACCCCGAACTCGCGCTCGCCGGTCAGCGGCTTCGGGTCGATGACCAGCCACGGCTCCCGGGTGGCCCGCAGCACGTTGCCGGCGTGCAGGTCCTGGTTGACGAGCACCTGCTCGCCCTGGCTGTCGACGAGGTCCGCCAGCAGCCCCAGCGCCGTGTCGAGCAGCCGCCGCTCGTAGGGCCGGCCGGCCCGCTCCCAGTTGGCCGGCAACCGTTCCGCCCAGCCGGCTGCCTCCTCGGCGAGCGGGGTGAACGGCGCACCGGCCGGACGCCAGACCCGGGGCAGCAACTCCACCGCCGCGTCCAGCGCCGCGTCGGCGGGCAACTCGTGCAGCGGAGTGCCGGGCACGCACCGCTCGACCAGCAGCGCCCGCCGCTGCGGGTCGTGGGCGAGCAGCCGGGCCGCCCCCACCCCGGCCCAGCACTCCAGTGCCGTCGCCTCGTGGACGCTGTCGGGGTCCGGGTACTGGAGCTTCAGCACCGCCGGCGTGCCGTCGGGCAGCTCCGCCGGCAGGGCCAGCGAGGCGAAGGCGTACGGGAAGGGCGGCCCGAGCCGCAGCGACCAGCGCTCGGCGCAGGCGGCCAGGCGCTCCGGCAGCGCCGCCAGCCACTCCCGCCCGGCCGGCGTGCCCCGCACCCAGCCCAGCCCGTCGGGGATCAGGAGTTCGGAATCCACCCGGCCATCCTTCCTTCACCAGCGCCCGCCCACCCACCCCGCACCACCGATTCCCCGCCCACCGCCGGTGGTGGTGATCAAGAGGTTCGGGTCCGCAACGGAGATCGAACCGGACGCAAACCTCTTGATCACCGCGTCGGGGAGGGGGCGAGCAGGCGGCGGAGGGGAGGGGGCGGGGGAGGGAGCGCTGTCAGCGGAGGCGGCGGATGTCGCCGTGGGCGCGGTAGAAGCCGCCCCGGCCGGACTCGCGGACCTGGGTGACCAGGTAGCGCGCGCCCGGCTCGCGGATGCCCTTCGGGAACTGCACGGACCAGTCCCGGTGGTAGCCGGGGGAGACCACGTGCACCCGCAGCCGACCCCGGTCCTCGACGCACTGCACCATCACGCCGCCGTCGACGTCGCTGGTCACCTCGACCGTCGTCCAGGCCGCCGGCTCCGGCATCCGGGGCGGGGCCTTGACGTCGACCACCTCCGGCACGCTGCCGGCCTCCGCCGCCCGGATCGCCGGCTCGCTGGCGTCGATGCAGGCCAGGTGGCCGCTGGTGGTGACCACGTAGAGCCGATCCTCGTGGTACTGCATCGAGTAGGCCGAGCCGCAGCCGGTGCCGAGCTTCCACAGCCGGTTGCCGGCCGCGTCGAAGCAGTAGATCGAGGACTGGCTGTCGCCGGCGAAGACGAACCGGCCGCCCTCGGCCGTGGCGCAGGAGAAGACCGGGGCGTCGCAGCGGTAGGTGCGCTCGGCGCGGCCGTCCTTCGCCAGCCGCACCACCTCCCGGGTGCCGGTGCCCGCGAAGACCGCGTCGCGCTCCTGCCAACCGAAGAGCACCGATCCGGTACGGGTGTGCCACCGCTCCTGGCCCGTCCGCCAGTCGTAGCTGGTCACCCCCTGGGAGTGGCCGTGGTAGAGCGCGTCGGCGTCGCAGCGCACCATCCACGCCGATCGGCCGCGACCCTGCCGGCGCCAGAGGAACTCGTCCTCGTGGTCGACGGCGACGATGCCGCCGCCCGCGTCGGAGACGCCCAGCACCCCGTCGTGGATGTCCAGCCAATAGATGTCGATCTCCGGCGCGATCTCGTAGGCCACCCGGGGCACCTTGCCGGACAGGTCGTAGACGTTGCCGTCGTCGCAGCCCGCGTAGATCCAGGCGTCGTCGGCGACGATGCACTTCACCCCGTCGGGGAGGCGGACCTGGTCGAGCACCCGGGCGTCGTGGCCGAGCGTGGTGATGACCCCGCGCTCGTTGCCGACCATGCAGCTCTGCCCGTCGACGAAGATGCCGAAGGCGGGGGCGCCGGAGTCGTAACGCCACAGCACCGGGGCGGTGCGGGCGGTGGAGCGGGTGCTGACGATCTGCCGCCGGGAGACGGCGCGCTTCTGCCGCACGCCGCGCACGGCCGGGGCGTACCCCTTGCGGACCTTCTCGCCGATCTTCTTCGCCGCCGCCGCGCGGGCCTTGGCGTTGTCGGCGTAGGCCGTGGTCTTGACCTGGCCCTGGTCGCCGATCCGGCCGTAGCGGACGGTCAGCGCGGCGTCGTCGACGACGACCTCGTAGAACTTGTGCGCACCATCCGCTTCGGACAGTTCGAGGTAGGTCGTCTCCTGCGGCATGGGGGCCTCCGAGGGGGGTCAGCGACCGGCCTGGCGTGACCGGTGGGGCGCGAGCGGGCACACGCTAACGGCCACCCCCGACACGCACGCAAGGAAGGGCCCCTTCCCATCGCGTACGCGACAGGAAGGGGCCCTTCCGCACACCTGACGCTCAGCGGCCGACGGCGGCCAGGGCGTCGACGGCCTTGCGGGCGGCGATCAGCACCGGGTCCCAGACCGGGGCGTACGGCGGGGCGTAGCCCAGGTCGAGCGCGGTCATGTCGTCCACCGTCATGCCGTTCCACAGCGCCACCGCGAGGGTGTCGATCCGCTTGGCCGCCTCGGACCAGCCCACGATCTGCGCCCCGAGCAGCCGCCCGCTGGGCTTCTCCGCGATCAGCTTCACCGTCATCGGCCGGGCGCCCGGGTAGTAGCCGGCGCGGTTGGTCGACTCGGCGATCACCGAGACGAACTCGAACCCCGCCGCCGCGGCGTCCTTCTCGCGCAACCCGGTGCGCCCGACCTCCAGGTCGCAGACCTTGGTGACGGCGGTGCCGATCACCCCGGCGAAGGTGGCGTACCCGCCGCCGATGTTGATGCCGGCGACCCGGCCCTGCTTGTTGGCGTGGGTGCCCAGCGGCACGTGCACGGGCAGCCCGGTCACCCGGTGCACCGTCTCCACGCAGTCGCCGGCGGCCCACACGTCCGGCACTCCCTGCACCCGCATCCTGCGGTCCACCCGGATGCCGCCGGTGGTGCCCAGCGGCAGCCCGGCCGCCTCCGCGAGCTCGGTGTTGGGGCGTAGGCCCAGACCGAGGACGACCACGTCGGTGGGGATGGGGCCCTCGGCGGTGACCACGGCGGACACCCGGCCGTCGGTCTCCTCCAGGCCGGTCACCCCGAGGCCGGTGCGGATGGTGACGCCGATGCCCCGCATCGCGTCCGTGACGAGCTCGGCCATGTCCGGGTCCACGGTGGCCATCGGCTGCTCGGCCTGCTCGACCAGGGTGACGGCGAGCCCGCGCTGGATCAGCGCCTCGGCCATCTCCACGCCGATGTAGCCGCCGCCGATCACCACCGCCCGACGCGGCCGGGGCTCGGCGTCCAGCCAATCGCGCAGCGCGGCGCCGTCGTCGAGGGTCTGCATGCCGAAGACCCCGCCGGCGTCGGTGTCCGCCCAGCCGGGCTTCTTCGGCAGCGCCCCGGTGGCGTACATCAGGGTGTCGAAACGCTCCCGGACCTCGCCGCCGCCGTCGAGGTCCCGCGCGACGACCTCGCGCCGGTCGAGGTCGATGCCGGTCACCTCGTGCCGGAGCCGGACGTCGATGTCGAACTTCTCCCGGAACGTCTCCGGGTCGCGGGCGATCAACTGGTCCCGTTCGGGCACCAGCCCGCTGATCCAGTACGGGATGCCGCACGCCGAGTACGACGTGAAGTGCCCCCGCTCGAAGGCGACGATCTCCAGGTCGCCGCGGTCCCGCCGGCGTCGCGCCTGCGACGCCGCCGCCATTCCCGCGGCGTCCCCACCGATGACGATCAGCCGTTGCGCCACGTTCACCATCCTGTCACGAGCGGCCCGCGCCACGGGTCTGCCGCGCGACGTCCTCCACCACGTCCACGAGCCTGCCGGTACGCGCGAAGACGGCGCGCTGCCGGGCCGCTCCGGTGCCGTGCCGGCGCAGCCCGGCGACGAGCCCGGTCACCTCGTCGAGGTCGCCGTGCCGTTCCAGCGCCGGGCGCAGCCGCTCGATCAGCTGGTCGAACAGCTCCCAGGCCGGCCGCAGCTCGCCGTCGGTCAGGTCGACGCCGTCCCCCTCCTGCCCGTCGTGGGCCGCCCGCCAGTGCGCGGCGACCAGCAGGTGGTGGTCGGTACGCAGGGCCGGCCGCCCGGCGGCGATGTCGTCCATCGCGGTCGCCACCATGGCCCGGACCAGCGCGGCGACGAGCACCGCGTCGTCCACCGACGGGCAGACGTCGCCGATGCGGATCTCCACCGTCGGGTACTTGGCCGACAGGCGGGCGTACCAGTAGAGCATCCCCTCGTCGAGCATCACGCCGCTGGCGATGAGCTGCCGGATCAGCCGTTCGTAGTGCTCGTGGGACTCCAGGTACGGGGTGGGCGCCACCGACGGCCAGCGCTCCCACTCCACCGACCGCCAGCTCGCGTACCCGGTGTCCTCGCCCCTGGCGAAGGGGGAGTTGGTGGTGACGGCGTGCAGCACCGGCAGCCAGGGCCGGACGTGGTTGAGCACCTGCACGCCGGTCTCCGGGTCGGGCACTCCGACGTGCACGTGCATGCCGTTGTTGCCGGGGCCGGGGACCAGCAGGCGGAACCGCTCGATCATCCGGTCGAAGCGGGGCTTGTCGACCACCGGGGGCACCGGACCGTCGACCGGCCCGGTGCCGATGGCCAGCAGCCGTACGCCGGCCCGCTCGGCCGCGTCGGCGAGCGCGGCCCGCAGCACGCCGAGGGAGTGCCGGATTGAGGAGAGTTCCAGGCCGGGCGGGCTGCCGATCTCGATCTGGCTGGTCTGGAACTCCCGCTCCACCTGACCGCGCAGCTCGGGCGGCACCTGCTCCATGACGAGGTCGACAGCGGGCACCGCGGCCCCGGTGTGCGGGTCGACGAGCAGGAACTCCTCCTCGACACCCACCGTGAGCAGGTCGGTCCCCTCGGCCGTACCGCTCGGAGCCTCCGCCACCTGGCCGGTCATCGTCACCACCGTCCGTTCGCGCCCGGCAGCGGTCCGTCCGCGCGGGGTCGGTCAGTGGTTACCCACCGTGCGGAGGCGGAGAAACGCGCCCCGGCGTGTCGCCCACCGCGCACCCACAAGGGCGATCACACCGCGGGTCACCGTGACCCGCGGTCCTCACCGTCGCGCACCAGGGCGCGGACGCGGCGCAGCGTGGCGTCCGGGGCCAGGATGGCCTCCCGCCACCGGTCCAGGGTCCGGCGCAGGTCCCAGACCGTCGCCCGCAGCTGCCGTTCCTGCTCGCGGGCCGAGTCGAGCTGCGCCCGGGTGAGCAGCGCGGCCTCCTCCAGCTCGGCGACCCGGGTGCGCAGCGGCTGCACCAGCGTGAGGGCGGCGTCGGTGAGGGTGTCGGCGGCGTCCGCCTTGAACTTGCCCCGCTGCACGATGACGGTGGCGATGACGGCGAGGCCGCCGGTCCCCCCGAGCACGCCGAGGACGGAGAGCAGGACCTGCACCCAGTGCGGGGCGGCCGGCGCCGTGGTGTTCACAGCCCACCCCTGGCGGAGAAGGTGCCCCCGACGTCCACCCCGGCCAACTGGGTGGCCTGACCGGCCACGGCCAGCCGGCGCAGGTCGAGCGCGATCTGGACGGCGCGCCACACGGAGCCGACGGCCACCGCGACGATGAACGCCATCGCCGCGACCCCCTGCGCGCCGGCGACCACCGCCAGGGCGACGGCGTGCATGCCGGTGATCGTGCCCAGCACGAGCACCGACGCGAGTTCGATGCCGAGGCCCGTGGAGAGCCGGCCCGGCCAGAGCACGCCCAGCAGCCCGGCGACGCCGGCCACGATGAGGCCCGACTCCCACCCCACCTGGATGGGTCCCGGCATGGCCATCTCCACCGACTGCGGCCGGGCGTCGAGGACGATCAGGAGGACCCCGCACACGGGGGCGGTCGCCATGATGGCGATCTCGAAGGGCTGGTGCCTCGATCGGATTCGGTTGTGGGGCACGGCAGCTCCTCAGAATGGCCCGCCACCTCGTCGAGGCGGCCCGTCGGCCGGGGCGGGCGCCCGGTGCCGACGGTGTACCGGGAGGACCCGCTCCCACCGTCCGGGCCGGCGTGGCCCGCCGACGACGCGGAAGCACACCGGTGACCGAGAAGGACGACACGACGTCGTTGGCTGTCGACGCACCCAAGTCGTACCACTTCCGCCGCGCCCCCGTCCACCCCGGACCTGTCGTATAAGAGCAGGTCAGAGCCGGTGCAGCGGGCTCGTTGCGCCAACTGGACCGGGTGGCGTGACAGCGGGTCCTAGGCTGGTCGGCGTGCCGGGGCTGCTGGGGATCGTGCTGGGGACGTGGGCGTACGCCCTCGCCCACCTGACCCTGCTCGCCGACCGCCCGGTCGGGCTGCTCGCCGGGGCCGCGCTCGCCGCGGTGGCACTGCTCGCCGTCGCGCTCGCGGCGCACGCGGCCGGCGTCGTCGACACGCCCCGGGCCGGCCGTGCCGCCGCCCTGCGGGCCCGGGCCCGCCGCCGTCGGGTGCCGCGGCAGGTCGACCCGGACGCCGCCGGGCGTCCCCGTCCCCGCGCGCCCGGGCCGTTCCCCTCGGCCGCGTAGCACCGCCGCGCGGCCGATTCCGCCGCCATCCGCCCGTCCGGCGACCCGCCTTCCCGCCGGACCGGCACCCGGAATCGGACCGAGGGGTCACCCATGCTCGCCTTCGCACCTCTGCACGACGCCGTCGGCGCCGCCGGCCGCGCGCTCACCTGGTTCACCACCCTGCTGGAACCGCTGGCCGGCGACGCGGCCACGGCCGCCGCCATCGTCGCCCTCACCGTCGTCGTCCGGTTGCTGATCTCGCCGCTCACCCTCATGCAGGTCCGCGGGGAGCGGCGCCGCGCGGCGCTCGCCCCCGAGGTCCGCGAGCTTCAGCGGCGGTACGCGGACGACCCCACCCGGTTGCAGGGCGAACTGTTCGCGCTCTACCGGGCCAACGGCGCCAGCCCGGTGGCCGGCTGCCTGCCGCTGCTGCTCCAGGCCCCGTTCCTGCTGGTGATGTACCGGCTCTTCACCACCGCCGAGGGCGGCACCGGGCTGCTGGCCGAGCGCCTGGCCGGTGTGCCACTGGGCCACCACCTCGGTGACGGGGCGGTCGGCGGCGCGCTGCCGCTGTTCGGCGTCCTGCTGGCGGCCCTGCTCGTTCTCGCCTGGTGGACGTCGCGACGGATGCGGCGCGCGGCGGCGGCGACGGGAACGGTGGCCGGTACGCCGACCGAGGGGCCCGGCGCAGCGGTGCTCGGCCGGCTGCTGCCGCTGCTGCCGTACACGACGGTGCTGGTGGCGCTGGTGCTGCCGCTGGCCGCGGTGATCTACCTGGTCACCACCACCGCCTGGTCGGCGGGGGAGCAGGCGGTGCTGCGCCGCCCGCGGCCCGAGCCGGCCCGCATCGATGAGCGTTGACATCTGCGGAGCCGGCACGTACAACTCCTGGGAGAGCGCTCTCTCGCCCGTCCCCGCAGAGAGGCACGTCAATGACACATGTCCCGGCGGCGCCCGCCGCCCTGCCCCCGCGACGCCGGCTGACCCTGGCGTTGACCCTCCTCACCGCCGCCGCGACCGCGCTGGTCGGCACGACCGTGACCGCGAACGCCGCCGTCCCGGCGCCCGCGCCCGGCTGGAGCCTGGTGTGGAGCGACGACTTCACCGGTGCGGCCGGCACACTGCCGTCCGCCGGCAACTGGATCATCGACACCGGCACCAGCTATCCCGGCGGCCCGCCGAACTGGGGCACCGGGGAGATCCAGACGTACACCAACAGCACCGCCAACGTCAGTCACGACGGCGGCGGCAACCTGCGGATCACCCCGCTGCGCGACGGCTCGGGCCGCTGGACCTCGGCCCGGATCGAGACCGTGCGCAGCAACTTCAAGCCGCCGTCCGGCGGCGTGCTGGCCATCGAGGGCCGCATCCAGATGCCGAACGTCACCGGGGCCCAGGCGTCCGGCTACTGGCCGGCGTTCTGGGCGCTCGGCTCGCCGTACCGGGGCAACTACCAGAACTGGCCGGGCATCGGCGAGTTCGACGTGATGGAGAACGTCAACGGCATCAACTCGGTCTGGGGCGTACTGCACTGCGGCGTGGCCCCCGGCGGGCCGTGCGACGAGTTCAACGGCATCGGCGCGTCCCGGGCCTGCCCCGGCAGCACCTGCCAGTCGGCCTTCCACACCTACCGGTTCGAGTGGGACGCCTCGGCCAGCCCGCAGCAACTGCGCTGGTACGTCGACGGCCAGCTCTACCACTCGGTCAGCCAGTCCCGGGTCGGCGAGCCGTACTGGTCGCAGATGACCAGCCACGCCGGCTACTTCCTGCTGCTCAACGTGGCGATGGGCGGGGCCTTCCCGAACGGGGTGGCCGGTGGCGCCACGCCGACCGCCGCCACCGTCCCCGGCCGTCCGATGCTCGTCGACTACGTGGCGGTGTACAGCCGGGGTGGCGGCACCACGCCTCCGCCCACGACCCCGCCGCCGACGACGCCGCCGCCCGGTGGGGTGCGCGACGCGTACGCGACGATCCAGGCGGAGTCGTTCAACGCGCAGAACGGGGTGCTCGTCGAGGCGTGCGCCGAGGGCGGGCAGAACATCGGCGCGCTGCGCAACGGCGACTGGGTGCGGTTCGACAACGTGGAGTTCGGGGCCGCCCCGCCGCGCGACTTCGTCGCCCGCGTCGCCTCCGGCGCGGCGAGCGGGGTCAGCGGGCTGGTGGAGGTGCGGCTGGACAGCCCGACCGGCCCGACGATCGGCAGCTTCGCGATCGGGAACACCGGTGGCTGGCAGAGCTGGCGCTCGGTTCCCGGCAACGTCGCCGGCCCGACCGGCCGCCGGACGGTCTACCTGACCTTCAACAGCGGGCAGCCCGCCGACTTCGTCAACGTCAACTGGTTCACCTTCCGCCGCTGAGCCCGCTCCTGTTCGCTGAGTCCCGTGGAGCCCCCGGCCGTTGCCGGGGGCTCCCGTCGGCCTGCTCTGGACAGAAACAGTTAACACTCCTAATAATGGGCGTCAATGTCGATGCCGATGGATGGCGTCCGGGTGTGGAGGGTGTCGTGAAAAGACCTAGATCTCTGGTGTTCTCGCTGGTCACAGCGGTGGTGGCGGCGCTCGGCGCGGTGTGGGTGGCGATGCCCGCGTTCGCCGCCGGGGTGTCCGCCAGCTTCGTCAAGACGTCCGACTGGGGATCGGGCTGGGAGGGGAAGTACACGATCACGAACGGCGGCGGGTCCACGGTCGACGGCTGGACCGTCGCCTTCGACCTGCCGGCCGGCACCACTCTCGGCAGCTACTGGGACGCGCTGCTGACCTCGTCGGGCCAGCGGCACACCTTCACCAACCGGTCCTGGAACGGTCGCCTCGCCCCGGGCGCCTCGGTCTCGTTCGGATTCCTCGGCGCCGGGCCGGGCTCGCCCACCAACTGCCAGCTCAACGGCACGGCGTGCGGCGGCGGCACCAGCCCCACCACCGCGCCGCCCACCACCGCGCCGCCGACGACCGCACCCCCGACCACCCCGCCACCGACCACGCCGCCCCCGACGAGCCCGCCGCCGAACACCGGCCTGCCGAAGCACATCCTCACCGGGTACTGGCACAACTTCGACAACCCGGCCGTCGAACTGCGGCTGCGTGACGTGCCGGCCGAGTACGACGTCGTCGCGGTCGCCTTCGCCGACGCCACCGCCACCCCCGGCGCGGTCGCCTTCGCCATCGACCCCGGCCTGTCCACCGCCCTCGGCGGCTACACCGA
This sequence comes from Micromonospora sp. NPDC048868, assembly GCF_043198195.1. NCBI lineage: Bacteria > Bacillati > Actinomycetota > Actinomycetes > Micromonosporales > Micromonosporaceae > Micromonospora > Micromonospora sp. NPDC048868. The sequence continues at coordinate 210,783 of NZ_JBICUN010000007.1, read as the reverse complement.
CGCCGACTTCTCCGCCGACGTGCGGACCCTCCAGTCCCGGGGCAAGAAGGTGATCATCTCCGTCGGCGGCGAGACCGGCCGGGTGGCGGTCAACGACGCCGCCTCCGCCGCCGCGTTCAGCGACAGCGTCCACGCGCTGATCCAGCGGTACGGCTTCGACGGCGTCGACATCGACCTGGAGAACGGGCTCAACCCGACCTACATGGCCCAGGCGCTGCGCTCACTGCGGGCCAAGGTGGGCGCCGGACTGATCATCGCGATGGCTCCGCAGACCATCGACATGCAGTCCCCGGCCACCAGCTACTTCAAGCTGGCGCTCGACATCAAGGACATCCTTACCGTCGTGAACACCCAGTTCTACAACTCGGGGGCGATGCTGGGCTGCGACCGCAACGCCGCGTACGCCCAGGGGACGGTGAACTTCATCGTCGCGCTGGCCTGCATCCAGTTGGAGGCCGGGCTCCGCCCGGACCAGGTCGGCCTCGGCCTGCCGGCCGGTCCCGGGGCGGCCGGCGGCGGCATCGTCGCGCCCAGCGTGGTCAACGCGGCGCTGGACTGCCTGGCCCGGGGCACCAACTGCGGCAGCTTCCGCCCGCCGCGCACCTACCCGGGCATCCGCGGCGCGATGACCTGGTCGGTCAACTGGGACGTGAGCAACGGCAACACCTTCGCCCGCACGGTGGCCCCCCACCTGGACACCCTCCCCTGACCCCTCCCCGCCCCTCCTGACCCTCCCCGCCCCACCCCGCCCCACCCCGGGAGTGCGGCGGGGCGGGGCGGGGAGTCAGGGGGTGGCGTCGGCGTGGGCGCGGCGGCGACGGGTCTTCTTGATCACCCACCAGGCGATCATCACGACGAAGACGGCGATGATGCCGTAGTCGAACCACTTGCTGTACTGCTCGATCTGCTGCCAGCGGGAGCCGAGCGCGTAGCCCAGGCCGACGAAGAGCGCGTTCCAGATGCCGCTGCCCAGCGTGGTGAACACGATGAACTCCGGCAGCGGCATCCGGTTGGCCCCGGCGGGGATGGAGATCAGGCTGCGGACCACCGGCATCATCCGGCCGAAGAGCACCGCCCACCGGCCGTGTCGCTCGAACCAGCGGTCGGCCTTCTCCAGGTCGTCCAGGTCGACCAGGGGTAGCCGGTCGAGCCAGCGCTTGAGCCGGTCCTCGCCGGCAGCCGCGCCCAGCCAGTAGAGGACGAGTGCCCCGCCCAGGGAGCCGGCGGTGGCGGCGAGCCCCACCAGGATGACGTTGAACCGTCCCTCGCTGGCCAGGTAGCCGGCCATCGCCAGCACGATCTCGCTCGGGATCGGCGGGATGATGCTCTCCAGGGCGACCAGCAGGGCCACGCCGACGGCGCCGGCGGCGTCGATCACCCCCGCCACCCACCCGGTCAGGCCGCCGAGTTCGGTCGGGTCGACGTTCTCGGCGAGTGCCATCGCGATCCTTTCGGCCGGGTCCGATCAGAGACATCTACCCTGCGGCCCGGCCGCCACACCTGCCCGTGAGTCGGGCCACCCTGGGTTCAGCCCTCCGGGTGCAGCGCCGCGTCGGCCGGCCCGCGTCGCCAGCCGGTGAACCGGATCCGCAGGCCCGCCCGGGTGGGGGAGCAGCAGTACGGCCCGGCCGTCGCCACCGCGTCCGGGGCCAGCGGTGCGAGCCGGACCAGCCGCCACGGCTCGTCGTCGGCGCGGGCCCGTACGGTGAGCGCGTCCCCGTCGCGGCTGACCCGGACGGTCACCTCCCGCCCGGCCCACCTCGGCACGGGGGCGACCGACCAGTCGGAGACCTCCCGGGTCACCACGGCGCCCACCTGCGGCTCGCCGTCGCTGACCTCCACCCCGGCCTTGACCCAGTTCCGGTCGTCCACCCGCACCAGCACGCCGGCCTGGTCGAACTGCTCGCCGTAGTCGAGCACGAAGGCCACCTCCATCGCCTCGCCGGCGGGCAGCGGCGCGAGCAGCGCCGGGGCGTCGTCGTGGACGAAGCCGTACGAGGTGTGCCGCCACAGGTCGCTGCCCTCGGCCGGCTGCACCAGCAACTCGCCCGCCGGCCCGTTCTCGACCCGCACCGGCTCGTTCCACCACTCACCCTCGGCCCAGTCGACCGGTCGCTCCGCGTCACCCATGCCGGCGACCGTACCGCCGTGGCCCGCCCGGACGCCGGCACGGGCCCGGTCCGCGTCGGGTGGCTGCGAGCCCGGGTGACCGTCCGGTGTCGCGTGGCGGTGCCGTCAGCCGGCGTCACACAGGTCCCGGAGGTGCTGGGCGTCGCGATCAGTCCTGGCCTGCACCACCTCGTAGTCGCTCGCGACCATGCCCGACAGGATGAAGCGCAGCTCGGAGAAGTCCTGCGACAGTGCCACCGTGGCCTGGTGAACGCCGCCCTCGGCCTGGAGACTCGCGCCCATCATGCCCTGGTACGCGGTCGTGGCGGCGGCCTGCCGGCTCTGCCTGGTCGTACCCGAGGTCCGGTAGAACCGTTCGACGACGGCGAGCGCCTCCGCACAGCCGGCGGGTCGCAGCGGCGCCAACGACGGCAGTCGACCCGGGGCGGGCGGCCGCGGCGTCCTGGTGACGGGGTGGTCCTTCGTGGCGTCCGCCGTGGGCGTGGTCGTCCGGTCCGGCGGGGTCCGGTCGGGCCTGGCCTGGGCGGGCGTGGTCGGGTCGGGCCCCGGTGACGGCCCCGCTCCGGCTCCCGGGGCCGGCGGCGGCACGGAGGGCTCCCGCGGCAGCACGTACGTGAGCAGGGTGAGCACGGTGGCCAGCACGCCGGCGATCGCGCCCACCGCGGCCCAGTCCGGGCTGCGCGACGCGGAGCCGGCTCCGGACGGGCTGCGCCCAGATCGTTGACTGCTGATGTCTCCAATGTAGCGGCGGGCCGGTCCGAGGGCGGTCCCCGTTCTCCGCCGAGGGCTCCCGGCCCCGCAGCCGGGTCGATGCCACCCACCCTGCCGCGCACCGCGCCCGGGGCATCGGCTAGGAACGTGCCATGCCCCGCTACCTGCTCTTTCCCGGCCGCCACCACCTGTTGACCCGCTTCCAGGCCGGGTACCTCCGCCAGCTCGCGGCGCAGGGCGACGACCTCCTCGCCGACGGTGACGGCGCGACCAGGAGCGAGGACACGGGCGGCGCGACCGGGAGCGAGGACGCCGGTGGGGCGACCGTGGTGTGGGCCGTCACCTCGGCCAACCACGAGAACACCCGGCGCAACCCGGTCCCGTACCACCGGCGGGAGGCGGCGATCGAACGGTTCAGCGTGCTCGCCGGGCTCCGGTCGGTGGTGGTGCCGGTGTTCGACACCGTACCGACCGACAGGTTCGCCGAGGTCACCCTGAAGACCGTCGCGGCGTCCACCGGGTTGGAGCTGACCCCGGCGGACACGGTGGTCGCCTGCTCCACGCCGGAGGTCGCCGCGATGTACGAACGGCTCGGTTTCCGGATCGCCGGGGTGGAGGCCGACGTCGAGCCGACACCGGTCCGGCCGTGGGACGTCCTGCTGCGGCTGGCCGACGACGACCCGTCCTGGCGGGACCTCACCCACCCGGCCACCGTCGACGTGTACCGCCGCTACCGGCTCGACGACCTGGTCCGCTCGGTGGTGAACGACCCGGTGGTCGGCGACGAGGGCGGACTGACCACCACCCGCGACTACCGGACGTACGCCGAGGCGTTCAGCGACGCCGCGCAGCGCAAGTGGGACGCCGTGCGCGAGCACGTGCGACCGGGGCGGATCGTCGACGTCGGCTGCGGCGCGGGCGCCGTCCTGGAACTGGCCGACCGGGAGCCGGCCCTGCGGGAGAGCGACCTGATCGGCGTCGAGGTGGCCCGGCACCTGTTCGAGGAGTGCGTCCACAAGAAGGCACAGGGCGTCTTCGCCAACCCGAACGTCTTCTTCTACCGGCGCAACGTGCTCGGCGGGGCGGTGTTCGCGCCGCGCTCGGTGGACACCACGATGACCTCCGCGCTGACCCACGAGATCTGGTCGTACGGCGAGCGGATGGCCTCGCTGCGCCGGTTCGTGCAGGCCCTCTACGACCACACCGTGCCCGGCGGGGTGTGGATCAACAGCGACGTGTGCGGGCCGGACGGCCAGGACCGGACGGTGCACCTGCGCCTGGCCACGACGGACGGCGTCAACCCGCCGACGCCGCGTGCCGACCTGGCGGCCCTGCCGGCAGGTGAGGTGACGGCGTACGTCGACGCGCTGTCGACCCGGGCCCGGCTGGACCAGTTCGCGGTCGACTACCGGTTCCCGTTCGCGTACCGCCAGGTGGACGGGGCGGACGGCGTGGTCGAGCTGACCCTCGGCGCGGCGATGGACTTCCTCACCCGCAAGGACTACACCGACAACTGGCTGTCGGAGACGCAGGAGCAGTTCTGCGGCCTGGAGTACGCCGACTGGAAGTCGTTGCTCACCGACGTCGGATTCGAGATCGACCCCGCGAGCGCGACGTCCCGCAACGACTGGATCGTCACCAACCGCCTCGCCCCGGTGGCCGCCCTCAGCACCCCGGCCGGCGAGCCGCTCGACTGGCCCGTCACCCACGTGCGCCTGATCGCCCGCCGTCCGGTCAACACCTGACGGCCCCGGCCCGGACGTCCCCGCCGCCACAGCACGGGCGCGGGGAGGACGCCGGTGACTGTCTCGTCTATCTTGTCTCCGCAGTTGTATCGATGCCGATGAGATCGCGAGGCATGGCGTGGGCAAGGAGACAGCGGGTAGGCGGCTGCGGGCGCTGACGGTGGCCGCGGCGGTCCTGTGCGGACTTGCGCTCGTGCCGGCGCAGCCGGCGGCCGCGCAGACCGGGGCCATGATCCAGCCGGTGGGCGGGCGGGTCACGGGGGTGTTGTCGAACCGGTGCGGCGCCACCGACAGCGACCACTACGGGGTGGACGTCGCGGGGAACGGTGGGATGGCGATCGGGGCCGCCTATCCGGGCACTGTCGCGTTCGCCGGTTGGACCTCCGGCGGGGGCAATTCGGTGACGCTCTCGCACGCCAGCGGCTACCAGACCCGCTACCTGCACATGGTGCAGCCGGCCTCGGTCGCGCTCGGGCAGCAGGTCGGGCAGGGGCAGGTGCTCGGGTACGTCGGCAGCACCGGCAACTCGACGGGCCCACACCTGCACTTCGAGATCCGCCGCAACGGCGCGGTCCACAACATCGCCCCGGCGTACGCCTGCGGCGCCACGGTGACCAAGGGCGCGCCGATCAACCTCCCGTTCCCGGACCTGACGCCGGCCGGGGCCGCTCCCGACCGGTTCGCGTTCGTCAACTCGGCGGGGGTGTTGTACGCGAAGGATGGCGCGTACTCGTCGTGGCAGGCGGTCAACGCCGGTGGGGCGACGAGGGTGGTGCTCTCCGGCAACTGGATCGGTTGGGTGCAGGGCGGCAACTTCTATGCCAAGGAGGGTGTCTACGGGCAGTGGTTGACGCTGGCCGGGGGCGGGCAGGTGCGGGACATCGCGGTCAGTGGTGACCGGTTCGCGTTCGTGAACTCGGCGGGGGTGTTGTACGCGAAGGATGGCGCGTACTCGTCGTGGCAGGCGGTCAACGCCGGTGGGGCGACGAAGGTGGTGCTCTCCGGCAACCGGATCGGCTGGGTGCAGGGCGGCAACTTCTACGCCAAGGACGGCATCCAGGGCGGGTGGCTCACCATGGCCGAGGGTGGGCAGGTCAGCGACGTCGCGGTCGGCGGCGACGACTGGTTCGCGTTCGTCGGCGGCGGGAACTTCTTCGCCAAGCAGGGCGTCCACGCCGGGTGGCTGACGATGGCCGGCGGCGGGCAGGTCGGCGACGTCGACATCGCCACCTGACGGGCCGCGCCCGCCGGGCCCGGGGTTTGCGGGAAGCCGGGATCGGAGACATTAGCCCGGCATGGCTGACAGGTGGTACTCGGAGGCGGTCGTCTACTGCCTCGACATCGACACGTACGCGGACTCCGACGGCGACGGGGTCGGCGACATCCGGGGGCTCATCGGCCGGCTGGACTACCTCGCCCGGCTGGGCGTGACCTGTCTCTGGCTGCACCCCATCCACCCGTCGCCCAACCGCGACGACGGGTACGACGCGACCGACTTCTACAACATCGACCCGCGCTTCGGCACCCTCGGCGACTTCGCGGAACTGCTGCACCAGGCGCAGAACCGTGGCATCCGGATCATCATCGACCTGGTCGTGAACCACACGTCGAACGAGCACCCGTGGTTCCAGTCCGCCCGCTCCTCGCCGGACTCGCCGTACCGGGACTGGTACGTCTGGGCCGACCACGAGCCGAGCGACCGGCACCAGGGCATGGTCTTCCCCGGCGAGCAGCACGAGACGTGGACCTACGACCGGACCGCCAAGGCCTGGTACTACCACCGGTTCTACAAGTTCCAGCCGGACCTGAACTTCACGAACCCCGCCGTCCGCGAGGAGATCAAGAAGATCGTCTCGTTCTGGCTCCAGCTCGGCGTCTCCGGCTTCCGGATGGACGCGGTGCCGTTCATCATCGAGCTGACCGAGCCGGGCAACCCGAACTCGCCGAAGGACTTCGAGTTCCTCACCGAGCTGCGCCAGCACGTGCAGTGGCGCCGGGGCGACGCCGTCCTGCTCGCCGAGGCCAACGTCGAGCCCGACCAGCTGCCGACCTTCTTCGCCGACAGCGGCGGCTCGGGCAACCGCCTGCACATGCTCTTCGACTTCATGCTCAACGGGCGCCTGATGCTGGCCCTGGCCCGGCAGGACCCGGAGCCGATCATCGAGGCGCTGCGGGACACCCCGGCGCTGCCCGAGGGCGGGCAGTGGGCCACCTTCCTGCGCAACCACGACGAGATCGACCTCTCCCGGCTCACCGCCGAGCAGCGCAACCAGGTGTACGAGCAGTTCGGCCCCGACGAGAACATGCGCATCTACGACCGGGGCATCCGCCGCCGGCTCGCCCCGATGCTCGGCAACGACCGCCGCCGCATCGAGCTGGCGTACGCGTTGCAGTTCTCGCTGCGCGGCACGCCGGTGCTGCGCTACGGCGAGGAGATCGGCATGGGGGAGGACCTGTCGCTGCCCGGCCGGGAGGCGATCCGCACCCCGATGCAGTGGTCGTACCAGCCGAACGCCGGCTTCTCCACGGCCGACCCGGAGAAGCTGATCCGCCCGGTGATCGACAAGGGCGAGTTCTCGTACGAGAAGGTCAACGTGACCGCCCAGCGCAGCGACCAGAAGTCGCTGCTCGCCTGGTTCGAGCGGATGATCCGTACGCTGCGCGAGGCCCCCGAGGTGGGCTCGGGCTCGACCACCCACATCGACGTGGCCATGCCGCCGGGCGTGCTGGCGCACCGGGCCGACGGGCGGACCGGCACGATGCTCTTCGTGCACAACCTCGGCACCACCGACGCCGAGGTGGACCTCAGCATGCTGGAGCCGGAGGCGGACCTGCCCATCGACGTCCTCGCCGACCGCAACTACGGCGAGGTCGGCAAGCTGGACCGGCTCAAGGTGGCCGGCTACGGCTACCGGTGGATCCGCCTCTGCCGGGGCCGCGGCCTCTGACCCGGCCGCCACGTCACCGGCCGTCCGCCCCACCCCGGCGGACGGCCGGTCACTCCCGCCAGCCGGCCAGCTCGACCCCCTTGGCGATCTCGACCCGGAAACCCATGGCGATCTCGCCGCTCTCGCCCGGCTCGAGCCGGAGCCGCCAGGTCAGCTCGCCCAGCTCCGTGCGCTCGGCCGGCGGCGGGACGAGGGTGGACTCCCGCACGACCACCGCCTCGTCCCGGGACACCGGCAGCTGGTCGCGCACCTCCACGCTCGCCGGCCGGGGCGTGTGGTTGGCCACGCTGATCCGGTACTCCACGTCCCGCCGCCGGGTCGAGCCGAGCGTGGCCCGGGTGTCGGCGCGCCGGCCCAGCTTCCGTTCCACCCGGACCCGGTCGTCCACCCCGAGCGCCAGTTCGGTCTCCTCGCCGGGCGCCCACACCGGCAGCCGGGTGGCCGCGACGAAGTCGGCGCCGTGGAAGACCGCCGCGGCGCCGGGGAGCAGCGTGTGCGACGAGGTGTTGCGGACCGTCGCACGCAGGTGCGCCTCGGTCGCGCGGACCGGCACGGTCACGTGGTCCAGCCGGGCCGGCAGCTCCAGCACGGCGATGGTGGCCCGGTGGGCGCTGCCGTCCGCCGGCACCGCGACCGGGCGGGCCGGCCGGTAGGTGGCCGCCGTGACCCCCTGCTCGACGGTGGCCACGCTCTCGCGCATCTCGGGGCGCGGCGCGCCGGACCGGGCCACGGCCCCGGCGGGCGGACCGGCGGGTGCCGCGGGTGCCGGCATCGCGCCGAAGCTGGCCGCCCTCGGCATCGGCGGCGGCACCGGCCGGAGCCGGTCGAGATACCAGGGCGTCAGTTCGGGTACGCGGGTCGCCGCCGCCGGCCGGGCCGTCGAGAGTTCGAGTACGCACTCCGGCCAGTCCTCGCCGGTGTCCTGGCTGACCAGCCCGAACCAGGTGACGGTCATGGTGTCGTCGACCAGCCGCAGGTCGTAGGAGGGCTGCCAGCGGGCCCCGTCGATCAGGTAGCTCAGCTCCAGGTCCAGCTCGTCGTCGTCGGCGTCCACGGACACGGTCACCTCGGCGACCAGCTGGTCCGGTCTCCGCTTGCCGCGCGTGGCCTCCAGTTGTCGCCCGACGGCCGCCAGTTCCTCGGTCAGGTCGGTACGCTGCCGGGCCAACGCGCGACGGCGGCGCTGGGAGTCGGCGAGCTGACCGGCGACCGAGTCGGCGAAGGTGGCCACGTCGGTCGGGGCGGCGTCACCGGAGGCCAGCGCGCGGGCGTACGTGCCGCCGGCCCGGTCGGCCAGCCGGGTGAGGAACTGCCCCCGCTGCGTCTCGACCTCGCACGCGTCGTCGACCTCGGCCAGCGCGTCGGCCAGTTCCCGGCTCCGCTGCTCCAGCTCGTGGACCTGCCCGTCGGTGCTGCGCGGCTGCCGCCACGTGGTGACGTCCACGCCGAGCACGGTGGCGGCGCCCCGCCCGCCGACCCGCAGCGAGTCCCGCCGCAGGCCCACCGGCAACGGTGCGACGCGTACGCGGTGCTCACCGGCGGCCAACCGGGTGCTGCCCCGGCGGGTGACCCGGGCCCGGTCCGGATAGACGGTGACCCCGACGACGGGTGCTTCGATCTCGACTGCCTCCACGGCGGCGAGAGTAGCCGGGCAATGCTCGTGACCGGCGTCCCGCGCCGGGCCGGCGTCGGCGTACGGCTGGGTTAAGCTCCTTCGATCGAGCGTAAGTTACCGGGAGGTAGGCATGTCGGAGGAGCAGCGGGTCGCCATCGTCACGGGCGCGGCGCGGGGGATCGGGGCGGCCACCGCCCGGCGGCTGGCGGCCGACGGCCTCGCGGTCGCCGTGGTCGACATCGAGGAGTCGGCGACGAAGGAGACCGTGGACGCGATCGTGGCGGCCGGCGGCCGGGCGCTCGGCGTCGGCGCGGACGTGTCCGACCGGGCCCAGGTCGAGGCGGCCGTGGCGCGGGTCGCCGCCGAGCTGGGCGCCCCGACGGTGCTGGTCAACAACGCCGGCGTGCTGCGCGACAACCTGCTGTTCAAGATGACCGACGCCGACTGGGACACGGTCATGGGCGTACACCTGCGCGGCGCGTTCCTGTTCAGCCAGGCCGCCCAGAAGCACATGGTCGAGGCGAAGTGGGGCCGGATCGTCAACCTCTCCAGCACCTCGGCGCTGGGCAACCGGGGCCAGGCGAACTACGCCGCCGCGAAGGCCGGCCTCCAGGGCTTCACCAAGACCCTCGCCATCGAGCTGGGCCCGTTCGGGGTGACCGTCAACGCGGTCGCGCCCGGCTTCATCGTCACCGACATGACCGCCGCCACCGCCGCCCGGATGAAGGTCGACTTCGAGGCGCTCCAGAAGCACGCCGAGTCGGAGATCGCGGTACGCCGGGTCGGCCGCCCCGAGGACGTCGCGCACACCATCTCGTTCCTGGCCAGCGAGGGCGCCTCCTTCGTCTCCGGCCAGGTCATCTACGTGGCCGGCGGCCCCAAGGACTGACCCCACGACCGGTGCCGTCGATCATGCGGTTGTGGTGTCCCGCGGAAGTGGCGAAAGTGGCCGTAACGGGCGCCATGACTGCATGATCGACGCCGAGGGGGCCGGGCGGGGCGGGGGCCGGCCGTCAGGCCGCCGGGGCGGGGCGGGTGCGCCAGAGCCAGAGCAGGCCGAGCACCGGCAGGACCAGCGGGATGTAGCCGTACCCGCTGCCGAACCGCGACCAGACCGTCTCGTCGGGGAAGAGCTCCGGGTCGGCGAGGCTGAGGGCGCCGACGCCGAGCACCCCGACCAGCTCCACGGCGCAGCACGCGAGGGCGACGCGCCGACCTGCGGCGCCGGCGCGGGCCAGCCCCACCGCCGCGACGATGTAGATGGCCGCGGCGAGGGCCGAGAGCAGGTACGCCACGGGCGCCTCGTCGAACTTCGTGGCGATCTGAAGGCCCGCGCGGCTCGTCGCGGCGATCGCGAAGAGCAGGTAGACCGCGATCAGCAGCCGCCCCGGGCCGGCGTTGGTCCGCGTCGCCTCCGGGGTGCGTACGTCAGCCACCCAGCACCTCCCAGGTCTGCTGTAGCCGTACGACGACCACCGGCGTGACCAGGCAGACCGCGCAGACGATCGCCGAGCCCCAGCGCGTGGGCTCCATCCGGGCCAGCACCCAGGCCAGCGGCGGCAGGCAGACCACCGTGGCGACGTACCCGAAGAAGGCCCCCGGCTCGCCCGGCCGCTCGCCGCCGCCGATGGCCACCAGCGCCACCGCCGCGAGCGCGAGCAGCGCCACCTCCAGCACGGCCAGGCCGGCGAACTGCACCCGGTCCGGTGCGCGGTGCCGCAGCGTGGCGACCAGCGCCCACGCGGCGACGAGGAGCGACAGCACGATCGAGGCGGTCGCGAGGAGCCCGTCCACCGGCGAACCCGCCGACGCCGCGCTGGTCATCGGGGTCGTCCGGGGTGTGTCTCGGTCACCGGCACAGCCTACTAACCCGCGTAGTACACCCCGTCACCCGCCGCCTCCTGTCAGGGGTCCGGCCTCCGTCCGTCCCGGCTCTCGGTGGTCCGAGGGCGTCGGGCCAGCGGGCGTGGGAGCGTGTTCCGCCGAGGCGGCGACGAATGTCGTCAGAGGACAGTGGGGTACCCCTATTGACCCCTACTCGCGGGTAAGCGGAACGTCGCGGACCGTTATTCTCGGGCCATCGTCGCCACATTCGGACGGCACGTTCGTCTGACGGAGAGGATCGCCATGTCGCTGCCCACCATCCCCCCGGCGCTGAGCGTGGTGATGCCGACCTACCAGGATTCGCAGTGCCTCGCGCTGACCCTGCGGGCGCTGACCCGGCAGACGCTGCCGCCGGAGCGCTTCGAAGTGATCGTGGTCCGGGACGGTGGATCGTCCGACGGGTACGCCGAGGCCCTCGCCGAAGGTGCCGGCCTCCGCCTGCGCGTGGTGGAACTTCCCCGGCGCAAGGGCCGCTCCACCGCCCGCAACGAGGGGGCGCGGGCTGCCACCGCACCCCTGCTCGTCTTCCTCGACGCCGACTCGTGGGCCGTGCCCGACCTGTTGGAGAGGCACCTGGCGTGGCACGGCACGCCCGGCAACGCGGCGGTGCTGATCGGCCGGCGGGACGAGATCGGCCTGGCGGACCTCCCGGCCGTGCTGGCCGGCGAGTCGGACACGATCGCGCGTGCCTTCCCGCACGGTGGCGACCTGCGGTTCGCGACGGGACTCCCGGACGACGGCGGCGACTGGCTGCGGGCCGGCTGGGTGATCGCCTACACGCACAACATCTCGCTCTCCACCTCGCTCTTCACGAAGGTCGGTGGCTACCGCGAGGCGTTCGGTCTGAGCTACGGCGTGGAGGACGTCGAGCTGTTCTACCGCGTGGACCGGAGCCTGCCGGACGGCGTCAACTTCGGCTACGACGACGAGGCCAGGGTCGTCCACCTGCCGCACCACAAGAACATCACCCGCAACTGGATGGAGATGAAGGCCAACTTCCAGCAGGCGGCCAGGTTGTACCCCTGCCTCGAGTGGGAGTTCCTCACCGCGGTCATGGGGTACGAGGCGATCCGGCGGATCCTGTACTACCGGTCGCTGGTCGACGAGTGCGTCGAGCGTTCGGCCTGCGCCATCGGGCCCGCCGTCACGCGCCTCGCCGGCAAGTTGCGGGGACCCAAGGCGCTCTGGATCGGCACCGGCCGCGCCGAGGCGAGGCTGCCCGCCTCGGCGCTCACCTACGACTACTCCGCTCCCGTCGGGCCGGCCAACTTCCACCTGCTCGGCGTGGCCCCACCCATGCCGGCGGGCAGCATGGACGCGGTCGTCAGCGTCGACTTCTGGCGGTACCTGCTGTGGCCGGAACTCTGCCAGTTCATCTCCGCCTCGGTGCAGCTGGCCGGCGAGGTCCACCTGGTCGCCACCGCCGACGCGACGCCGGGGATGTGCGCCGCCGACCCGCAGACGCTGGACTACCTGCGCCAGGCACAGGCCGCCGAGTACGTGGCCGAGCTGCGCGCGGTCGAGGGGCTCGGTGACGTGCTGACACTACTGGCCCGTCAGCCCGTGACCGGCGCCGCGCGCCGGGTGCCCGGCCAGGTTCCCGCCAGGACACGACCCACGGCACTGGCGCCGGGGCGTCCCCCGGCGAGGTAGCAGATCGACGGTGCGGCCGGGCCCGACGTGCGGGTCCCGGCTCGCTGCACCGTGCCCGGATCCGTCGCTACAGCCGGAAAGGCGAGCATCATGCGCGTACTGTTGTCGACCCTCGGGTCACGCGGCGACGTCCAACCACTGGTGGCGCTGGCATCGCGGTTGAAAGCTCTCGGCCTGCAGGTTCGCCTCTGCGCCCCACCGGACTTCGCCCGGTGGGTGGCCACCTTCAAGATCCCCTTCGTGCCCGTCGGCCCGCCCTGGCGCAGGTCGGCGGCGCCCAGGCCGCGGGCCGCCGTACCCCGCCCGTCGCCGGCGCAGGTGCGTCAACTGGCGGAGTCCTCCATCGGCATCCAGTTCGAGGTGCTGTCGGCGGCGGCCCGGGACTGCGACGCCGTCGTCGCGTCGACCGGCCTCCAGATCGCCGCCCGCACCGTGGCGGAGAAGCGGGGCATACCGTACGTCTTCACGGCGTTCTGCCCGGCGGCCCTTCCCTCACCGCACCACGCTCCGCTGCCGCTGCCCGCCCTCGGGGAGGCGCCCGCGCCCGCGTCCGCGGACAACCGCGAGCTGTGGGCCGCCAACCAGCGGCACGTCAACGACACCTTCGGCGCGCCGCTCAACGCGCTCCGGGCGACGATCGGACTGGTTCCGGTCGAGGACGTCAGCGCCCACATCCACACCGACCAGCCGTGGCTGGCGGTCGACCGGACGCTGGCGCCCTGGCCGGACGCCGCCGACCGGACCGTCTACCAACCGGGCGCCTGGCTCCTGCCGGACGAGCGGGCGCTGCCACCCGAGTTGACGGCCTTCCTGGATGCCAGCGACGAGCCGTGCGTCTACGTCGGATTCGGCAGTGTCGCCGCACCCCCGGGCCTGCTGGAGACGGCCGTCCAGGCGGTGCGCGCGGTCGGCTGCCGCCTGGTCGTCTCCCGGGGCTGGGCGCCCCTCTCGCTTGCCGTCCGGGCGCCCGACTGCCTGGTCGTCGGCGAGGTGAACCAGCAGGAGCTGTTCAAGCGGGTGGCCGCGGTGGTCCACCATGGCGGCTCGGGCACCACGACCACGGCCGCGCGGGCCGGGACGCCGCAGGTAGTCATCCCGCAGGTCTACGACCAGCACTACTTCGCGCGCCGCGTGTCCGCGCTCGGCATCGGCGGCGCACACTCCGGCGCGGTACCGACCGTCGAGTCGCTGACCGCGGCTCTCAGCGCCGCACTGCGGCCCGAGGTGGCCGCCCGCGCCCGGGCGTTCGCCGCCACGATCAGCCCCGACGGAGCCCAGCTCGCCGCGGAGCGGTTGACCACCGCCCTGCGGAGCTGAGCACCCGGTCGCCGGCGGGTCAGCCGTGACGACCCGACGGCGGGTGCGCACGTGCCGGCCGGGCGGGCACCGGGAAGGGGGCGGCGCGCGGCCGAACAACCAGCCGCCACCTGACCACCGTGCGGGCGCGCCGACGACATCCGGCACAGGGCGCGGCGTGGCGCATGGCCGCGGGTACCGTGGTGTGACGCGACGACGGTGGAGGTGCTCGTGGTGCGGTTCGGGTTGTTCGGCACCGGTCACTGGGCGGCCGAGACGCACGCCGCGGCGCTGCACGCGCACCCGGGGGTCGCGTTCGCCGGCGTGTGGGGCCGGGACCCGCGCAAGGCCGCGGCCCTGGCCGAGCGCTACGGGGTGCCGGCGTTCGACGACGCCGACGCGCTCATCGACGCCTGCGACGCGGTCGCCGTGGCCCTCCCGCCGGACGTCCAGGCCGGCATCGCGGTCCGCGCGGCCACCGCCGGCCGTCACCTGCTGCTGGACAAGCCGCTCGCGTTGACCGTCGCCGACGCCGACCGGGTGGTCGACGCCGCGCAGGCGGCGGGCGTCGCCTCGGTGGTCTTCTTCACCGGTCGCTACCGGCCCGACGTGGCCGCCTTCCTCGCCTCGACGGCCGCCGTCGGCGGGTGGCACACCGCCAGGGCGCTCTGGTTCGCGTCCATCTTCCAAGCCGGCAGCCCCTACGGGGCCTCGCCCTGGCGCCGGGAGCACGGCGCGCTGTGGGACATCGGCCCGCACGCGCTGTCGTTCGTCCTGCCGGTGCTCGGCCGGGTCACCCGCGTCGCCGCGATGGACGGGCCGAACGGGCTCGTCAACCTGCTCCTCACCCACGACGGGGGCGCCACCAGCACGGTGTCGCTGACCCTGGACGGCCCGCAGGAGGCGGTGGCCCGGGAGTTCGTCTTCTACGGCGAGAACGGCGTCGAGACCGCTCCGGCGGGCCAGGGCGACGCGGCGACCGCCCTCGGGGTGGCGATCGACCAGCTGCTGGAGGAGATCGGCTCGGGCACCCGGGACCACCGCTGCGACGTGCGCTTCGGCCGCGATGTCGTGGCCGTGCTCGCCGCCGCCGAGACCGCCCGCGCCGAGGGGCGCACCGTTGACCTGCCGAGCTGAGGTCAGGCCAGCGGGTTGAGGGCCTCGCTCAGCTCGGCGGGGGAGTCGAACTCCTCCGCCGGCAGGGCCCGGAGCGTCTGGAGCATCGCCGTGCTGACCCCGTTCTCCTGGCCCCAGCGGACCAGGTCCTCCCGGGAGACCGGGTAGTCGAGCCCGGCCAGGTACTCCTGCAACTGCACGCCGGTGACGGTCATGCCGGCGGCCTACCCGCTCAGGCCGCCGGCACACGCCCGCCGATCGACGTTCGGCGGTTTGCTCCGGCGGCGCGCCGGGTAGCCGCCGGCATGCTGGTTCAGCGGCTCGGCGCGCCGAGCGACTTCGACCCGTTGCTGGAGCGCGTCCGGGACGCCCGGATCGTGATGATCGGCGAGGCGACGCACGGCAACTACGACTACTACCGCCTGCGCGAACAGCTCACCCGTCGGCTGATCGCCGAGTGCGGGTTCTCCTTCGTGGCCGTGGAGGGGGACTGGCCCGACTGCGACCGGGTGCACCGTTCGGTGACCGCCGCCCCGGGCGGGGCCGCCGACCCGCGCGTCGCGCTGGAGCGCTTCGAGCGCTGGCCGACCTGGATGTGGGCGAACGCCGAGGTGGCCCGCTTCTGCTCCTGGTTGCGGGCGTGGAACGTGGAGCGGCCCCAGGACGCCCGGGCCGGCTTCCACGGCCTGGACGTCTACAGCCTGTGGGAGTCCATGCAGGCGATCTTCGACTATCTCGGCGAGGAGGACCCGGGATCGCTGGAGGCGGCGCAGGACGCGTACCGCTGCTTCGAGCCGTACGGCAAGCGGGTCGAGGAGTACGGCATGGCGAGCCGGTTCGTCTCCGCCCGCTGCGAGGAGGAGGTCGTGCGCCTGCTGGCGCGTACCCGCGAACAGGCCGCCGCGGACGGTCCGGACAGCTTCTCGGCCTGGCAGAACGCGGAGGTGGTGTCCGGCGCGGAGCGCTACTACCGGGCGATGGTGGGCGGTGGGCCGGAGTCGTGGAACATCCGGGACACGCACATGACGGACACCCTGGACCGGCTGCTGGAGCGCTACGGCCCGGGCGCGCGGGGCGTCGTCTGGGCGCACAACACGCACGTCGGCGACGCCCGGGCCACCGACATGGCCGCCGACGGGATGGTCAACATCGGCCAGCTGGCCCGCGAGCGGCACGGCGCCGACGAGGTGGTCCTGGTCGGCTTCGGCGGCTACCGGGGCACGGTGATCGCCGCGCCCCGCTGGGGTTCGCCGGCCGAGGCGATGGTGGTGCCGCCGGCCCGCCCCGGCTCGGTCGAGCACCGGCTGCACGAGCTGATGCCCGAGCGGGCCGTGCTGGTCTTCGGCGGCGACGACCAGCCCGGTTGGGTCACCGGAACCGCCGACCACCGGGCGATCGGGGTGGTCTACGACCCGTCCTTCGAGTCGTGGGGCAACTACGTGCCGACCCGCCTCGGGGAGCGTTACGACGCCCTGATCTGGTGCGACGAGACCACGGCCCTGCACCCCCTCCCGGCCCTGACCACTCCCGGCGAGATGGAAACCTACCCGGCCGGCGTCTGACCCGGGCCCACCCAGCCCCGGCGATCATGCAGTCGTGGTGCCCGTTCCAGCCGGGTTCGCCGGTTGTGCGGGGCACCACGACTGCATGATCGACCAAGCGGTGGGTGGGTCAGGGGTGGGCGGGGGATTTTTCGTCCAGGTGGGCGCGGAGGCCCTCGCCCTCGATGTCCACGTTGGGCAGGATCTTGTCCAGCCAACGGGGGAGCCACCAGGCCCGCTTGCCGAGCAGCGACATCACGGCCGGCACGATTGTCATCCGGACCACGAACGCGTCGATGGCGACGCCGATGGCGAGCGCGAAGCCCATCGACTTGATGACCGGATCGTCGAGGAAGACGAAGCCGCCGAACACCGAGATCATGATCAGTGCGGCGGCGGTCACCACCCGGGCGCCGTGCCCCATCCCGTTGATGGTCGCCTGCTGCGCGGTGTCACCGTGCACGAAGTCCTCCCGCATCCGGGAGACCAGGAAGACCTCGTAGTCCATCGCCAGGCCGAACAGGATGCCGATCAGCAGGATCGGCAGGAAGCTGACCAGCGGACCGGGCGTGTCCAGGCCGACCAGGTCGGCGAGGTGGCCCTGCTGGAACACCGCCACGGTGATGCCGAAGGTGGCGGCGACGGTGAGCAGGAAGCCCAGCGCGGCCTTGACCGGCACCAGCAGCGAGCGGAAGACCAGCATCAGCAGCAGCACCGACAGGCCCACCACCAGCAGCAGGTACACCGGCAGCGCGTCGGAGAGCTTCTCGGAGACGTCGATGCCGATCGCGGTCGCCCCGGTCAGCAGCACGTCGACGTCGGGGAACCCGCCCACCTCCGCACGGACGTCGTTGACCAGGGTCTCGGTGGCCTCGTCGGTCGGGCCGGTCTTCGGCACCACCCCGAGCAGCGCGGTGCGGCCGTCCGGGCTGAGCTGCGGCGGGGCCACCGCGAGGACGTTCTCGGTGCGCTGGATCAGCGCGGTGACCTGCGGAATGGCGGCCGAGGTCGCCTGCGGGGTGTCACCGGCGACCACCACCGCGAGCCGGCCGGTGAAGCCGGGCCCGAAGCCCTCGGTGATCACGTCGTTCGACTCCCGGGCGGCCGAGCCGACCGGCGCGGTGCCCGCGTCGGGCAGCGCCAGCCGCATGTCGGGCGCGGGCAGGGCGAGCAGCCCCAACCCGATCAGCCCGACCAGGATGACCGGCACCCGGAACCGGGTGACGAGGCGCGCCCAGCGGAACCCGAAGCCCGACCGGTCCTCGGCCGGCGGGGTGCCCGCGTCGGCGGCGTCGCCCGCCCGGTCCCCGGCTGCGGCGTCCCCGACCGTGGAGCGCAGCTTGCGGGGCAGCACCCGGCGGCCGGCGAAGCCGAGCAGGGCCGGCTGGAGAGTGATCGCGACCAGCACCGCGATGGTGACCGTGCCGGCGGCGGCCAGACCCATCACCGTCAGGAACGGGATGTTCACCACGGCCAGCCCGGCCAGCGCGATGACGACGGTGGCGCCGGCGAAGACCACGGCCGAGCCTGCGGTGCCGACCGCGCGGCCCACCGCCTCGTCCGGTGGCAGCCCCTCCATCAGGTTCTGCCGGTAGCGGGAGGTGATGAAGAGCGAGTAGTCGATGCCGACCGCGAGGCCGAGCATCAGGGCGAGGATCGGCGCGGTGCTGCTCAGGTCGACCACGCTGCTGATCGCGAACAGACCCGCCATGCCGACGCCCACGCCGATCAGCGCGTTGAGCATCGTCATCCCGGCCGCCACCAGCGAACCGAAGGTGACCACCAGGACGATCGCGGCGACCGCCACGCCGATGGCCTCGGTCGAGCCGACCTCCGGCACGCTGCTGAGCACCTCGCCGCCGGGCGCGACCTCCCAGCCCTGGGCCTCGGCCCGCTCACCGACCTTCTCGTACGCGTCGCGCTGGGCGTCGGTCACCTCGTCGGCGCCGGTGGCGAACTGGACCTGGACCAGCGCGTACCGGCCGTCGGGGGAGACCGCCCCCACCTGGAACGGATCGACGGCGCCGACGACGCCGGGCAGCGTGGCGGCCTCCTGGGTGAGTTCCTTCACCACGGCCTGCCCCTGCGGGCTGGCGAGCGCGCCGTCGGCCGGCGCCTTGACCGCGATCGTGCCGGTCGCGCCGCTCGCCGCCGGGAACTGCTCGGCGAGCAGGTCCAGGGCGCGCTGCGACTCGGTGCCGGGCATGGTGAAGTTGTCGGCTATCGGGCCGCGCAGGGTCGCGGCGGCGAGGCCGAGACCGACGAGTACGACGAGCCAGATCGCCGCGACGAGTCGCCGCCGGCGCATCGAGCCCCGGCCGAGCCGGTAGAGCAGGGTGGCCATGAGTTCCTTGTCCTCGGTCGTGGATGGTTGGGTGGGAATCAGTCGACGGGCTCCAGTGCCCGCCGGGCGAGTGCCAGCAGGGCGGCGCGCAGTTCCTCGTCGGGTATGTCGGCGAACTCCCCGCAGGTCTCGGAGATGCCGGCGAGCAGCACCAGCGCCACGATCCGGGCGGACGGGCGTTCCGGGTGCCCGGCGAGCGCGTCGACAAGCCGCTCGGAGATCCGCTGGATGTGCGCGAAGGCGGGCTGCTGGAGCAGCTCCGGGAACTCGCCCCGGAGCAGGGCGATCTCGCGACGGAAACGGACCGCGAGGTCGACGAAGCCCTCGGCGGCGACCCGTTGGGCGTCCGCGCCGTGATGCGCGCGGATCCGCTCGTCGAGCGCCTGGAGGACGTCGATCGCCGGGGCCATCAGCTCGGTGAGGATGGCCTCCTTGTTGGCGAAGTGGTAGAGCACCGCCGCCTTGGAGCAGCCCACCTCGCGGGCGATGTCCTGCAACGAGGTGCCCCGGTAGCCGGTCGTCGCGAAGCGTCGGGCCGCCGCCGCAAGGATCTCGTCGTGCGTCTCCGGAACCATCCGCGCCATGCCGGTCCACCTCCCCGACCAGCATGCCTGACCGATCGGTCAGACCCTGACCGATCGGTCAGATGGAGGGCGTGGCGTTCCCCACACGCGGCCGGGGTTTACCCCTGCGGGACGGGCGGGAGGTCCCCGCCGTGCGTCCCGTCGTACCTGGCCCGGGCGTCGGCGATCGCGCTGCGGTGCCGCTCCGCCCAGCGGGTCAGGGCCACCAGCGACTCGTGGAGTTCCAGCGCGATCGGGGTGGCGGTGTACACCACCTTCGGCGGGACGGTCGGGTGGACCTTCCGGTGCAGCAGCCCGTCGCGCTCGAGGTTGCGCAGGGTGAGGGTGAGCATCCGGCGGCTGATCCCCTCCACGCGGCGCTCCAGCTCCGTGAAGCGCACCGGGCCCTGGGAGGCGGCGACGAGGATGCCGATGCTCCACTTGCCGCCCACCCGATCGAGCACCTCGCGGACCGTGCAGGCCGTGGCCTGGCCGGGGGCGAGGGACCCGTCGACCGCCCCGCACGCCTCGGACGCCCGCCCGCCGGTGCCGTCGCTGTTCCCCTGCGGCATGCCCATGCCTCCTCACGCTCCGTCCTCATGGTCACAGAGGGTGTTCCCCGCCGACAAGCCGCGTCGCCCGTGCGCCGTCGGCGAACGAAGCGGCAAGGCCCATCGACACGGGATCGGGGCTGCGCCCCGGCACCGGTCCGCCGAGAATCGCCGGATGACCGACGACCTCACCGCCCGGGCGGCGGCGCTGCGCACGCTGCACCGGCCCGGTGACCCGCTGATCCTGCCCAACGCCTGGGACGCCAGCTCCGCCCGCCAGATCGCCGCCGCCGGCTTCCCGGCCGTGGCCACCAGCAGCAGCGCCGTCGCCGAGGCGCTCGGCCACGCCGACGGCGAGGCCACCCCGCCGGGGGAGATGTTCGCCGCCGTGGCCCGCCTCGCCCGCGCCGTCGCCGTCCCCGTCACCGCCGACCTGGAGCGGGGGTACGGGCTGCGCCCCGCCGAGCTGGTGGAGCGCCTGCTCGACGCCGGTGCGGTCGGGCTCAACCTGGAGGACTCCGACCCGCGTACCGGCCGGTCGGTCGACGCCGGGGCGCAGGCCGACCTGCTCGCCGAGGTCCGGGCGGCGGCCGACGCGGCCGGGGTGCCGGTGGTGCTCAACGCCCGCATCGACGTCTTCCTCGCCGGCGGCGGCGACCCCGCCGCCCTGCTCCCGGAGGCGGTCCGCCGGGCCACCCGCTACCTCGCGGCCGGCGCGGACTGTGTCTACCCGATCCTGCTCGCCGACCCGGCGATCCTGTCCGAGCTGGTGGCGGCCGTGCCCGGAGCGGTGAACGCGCTCGCCCGCCCCGGCGCCCCCACGGTGCCGGAGCTGGCTGCGCTCGACGTGGCCCGGGTCAGCTACGGCGGGGGCCTGTACGCCGCCGCCCGCGGGCACACGCAGCGGATGCTCGACGTCGTCCGGGCCGGTGGCGATCCGTTCGCGGCGGTTCGCCCCGCCGCGTCCGGTTGACCGTCGGCCCCCGGGCCGCGAAGGTGGTTGGATGAGTGGCGCTGACGAGACCCGGGACGGGGTGTCGCTGACCAACCTCGACCAGCCGTTGTTCGACGGCGCCGACGCGACCAAGCGGGACCTGGTCGACTACCTCGACGCGGTGCACGAGCGGATCCTGCCCCAGTTGCGCGGCCGGCCGCTGTCGGTGATCCGGGTCCGGCCGGGGCAGCCGCCGTTCATGCAGAAGAACCTGCCGAAGTACACGCCGGACTGGGTGGCCCGCACGCCGGTCTGGGCCGAGGCGTCGCACCGCGAGATCTCGTACGCGCTCTGCGACGACCGGCGCACCCTGCTCTGGTTCGCCAACCAGCGCGCGGTGGAGTACCACCCCACCCTGGCCACGGTCGACGACCTGCACCGCCCCACCCACCTGGTGCTGGACCTCGATCCGCCGGAGGGGGACTCCTTCGCGCTGGCGGTCGCCGCGGCACGGCTGGTCCGGCAGGCGCTCGCGGATGCGGGGCTCGCCAGCGCGGTCAAGACCAGCGGGGCCAAGGGCGTGCACGTCTTCCTGCCGGTCGCGGAGGGCGCCACGGTGGCGGACATGGCCGCCGCGACCCGGGCGGTGGCGGCCCGCGCCGAACGGCTCGACCCGGCGCTGGCCACCACCGCCTTCATCCGTGAGGACCGGGGCGGCAAGGTGTTCGTCGACTCGACCCGGGCCGGCGGGGCGACAGTGGTGGCCGCCTACAGCCCCCGGCTGCGGCCGGGCGTGCCGGTCTCCTTCCCGGTCGACTGGGCCGACCTGGGCGACGTGACCCCGGCCGACTTCACCATCCGCACCGCCCCGGCGCTGACCGCCGGACGCGACCCCTGGGCCGAGCGGCTGCCCGCGCCGCAGCGGCTCCCGGCGGACCTGGTCGCGGAGGGGCACACCATCCCGGTCGCCCGGGTGCAGGCCATGCACGAGGGCAAGCGCCGGGCCCGCGCCCGCCGCGCCGCCGGCTGACGTACGCGCACCAGCCCCGCCCGCCACCGTCGGCCCTACCGGCGCCCGTTGCCGTCGCTCGTCCCGTCGTCCGTCGCCTCTCGTCCACCCGGGCTACGTCGGGAGGCGACGCCCGGCCGCGCGCACGGGCGACCGGCCTGCGCCGCCGTACGTCCAGAGGCGACCCCGCCTTCACGCCGTCGGGCGGCAGACGGGCCGCGGCGGCCGACCTAGCGTCGACGGCGACCCAGCGGACGGCGCCGGGACGACCCGGCCGACGGCGCCGGGACGGCGTCGACGGATCGGCAGGAGGACCCATGACCCGCGACAGGCTCACCTGGACGGTGCTCGTCGTTCTGGTGTGGACGGCGATGATGTCGTTCGGCGGCGTCGCCGCCGAGACCGTGATGCTCTACCCGAACATCTTCGGGGACCCGCCGGCGTCGCTGGACCGGGCCCGCGAGTTCCTGGTGGCGGGCGGCCCGAGTGACTACTTCCCGCCGCTCGGCGCGACCGTCGTGCTCGCCTGCCTCGCCGCGGCGGTGCTGACCTGGCGCGACCGCCGGCTGCGCTGGTGGATCGCCGGCGCGGCCGTGGTCTTCGTCGCCTGCGAGTTCCTGTTCTCCGTGTTCTTCTTCTGGCCGCGCAACGAGATCATGTTCGTCGACCCGGTCGGCACGCACTCACCGGAGTACCTGCGTCAGGTCGCGGCCGAGTTCGTCGCCGGGCACCGGGTGCGTCTGGTGGGCGGGGCGGTGACCGCCGCGCTGGCGTTCGTCGCGCTGCTGCGCTGGGCGGGGCGGCCCGGCACGGGCCCCACCGGCCAGGCGGCACGGCGCGTCACGGACCCGGCCGACCAGGTGGCGTGACCCCGGTCCTGCAAGGAAACGAACATTTCTCCGGCGATGTTGACGATCTCCTGCGGATCTCGGCGAGATGTGCAGGAGATCGCTGGTTCGGCGGTCGTGGCCCATGCCACACTTCCCGGCATTTCCCGCGCCCGTCGGAAGGACCGCACCCAATGCCATCGCCGACCGCCAACGAACCCGCCCGTCTCCCGATGGACCGCCGCCGGCTGCTCGGCCTGGGCGTCGGCGCGGTCACCGCAGCGGCCACCGGCGCGACGGTCGGCGCCGCGCCCGCGACCGCCGGGCGGCCCGCACCCCGACCCGGTGGGCCCTGGTCGCCGGGGTTCGCGCTGCTGGGCGACACGCAGATCGACGTGGACCTGCCCGAGCGGACCGAGGGCGTGCGCTGGACGTACGAGCAGATCGCCGCCCGGAACCCGGAGGTCGTCTGCCACGTCGGGGACATCGTCGAGCACGGCTCCGTGGCCGAGTACGACACCTACCTCGACACCATCCCGGCGGCGTTGCGGCCCCGGATCCGGCACGTGCCGGGCAACCACGACTGGCGGTGGGACAGCACGGCCGGCGAACGGTACGGGTCGCTGTTCGGGCCGAGCCGGTACTCGTTCGACCACGACGGCCTGCACTTCGTCGCGCTGGACCCGAGCCACCTGCTCCAGGAGCCGGGCGGGTTCGGCGAGTCCGGCATCCGGTGGCTGACCCGCGACCTGGACCGGGTGCCGCGCGGCGTGCCGATCGTCATGCTCTGCCACTTCCCGTTCGGCGGCGACAACTACTACGTCTCCGACCAGGAGCGGCTGCTGCGGCTGCTCGACCGCTACGACGTACGGGCCATGTTCGCCGGGCACGTGCACGCCGAGCAGGTGCAGCGCTTCAACGGGGTGACCCAGTTGGCGGTCGACGACACCCGCGGCTCGGCGATCTACTACTGGGTGCAGCGCACCGACGGCCCCGACGGTGAGGTGCTGAAGGTCACGGCCGTGCAGCGGGCCGCCGACGGCAGCGCCGAGTCCCGGGCGGTGCTGGACATCCCGATCGCCGGCCCGCGTACCGCCGCCGCGCAGCGACCCCAGGCGGTCTCGCTCGACCCGGCGGGCGCCGCGCTGGCGGTGTCCGTGCGGCTCGCCCCGCACGCCCGCACCGCCAACGTGAAGGCCCAGCTCTATCCGCAGCACACCTACGGGCTCAAGGACGACGGCCAGTGGCGCAACCTGGCCCCCGACGGGGCCGGCCGCCGCTACACCGGCGGGCTGGACCTCACCTCGCTCCCGCCCGGCGAGCACCGGATGACCGTACGGGTCACCGACGCCGACGGCGCCTGGCACGAGCAGACCCGCACCTTCGCACTCCCCGACACCGCCCGGCGGCTGCGCTGGAGCGAGCAGCTCGGCGCGCCGGTGCAGGCCGGCCTGGCGGCCCGGGACGGCCTGCTGGTCGCGGCGACCACCGGCGGGCACGTCCTCGGCGCCCGGCCCACCCGCCGGGGGCTGTCCCGGCGCTGGCAGACCCGGATCGGCGCGGTGTACGGCCGGCCGGCGTTCGCCCCCGACGGCGGGACCGTCTACGTCCCCTCCGACGACCACCGCCTCCACGCCCTCGACGCGGCCACCGGCCGGCGCCGGTTCACCCACGACGCCGGTGCCCCGGTGCTCGGCAGCCCGCTGGTCACCACGGTCGACGGTCGTACCGTCGTGGTGATCTCCGCCGGCGAGACCCGGCAGGCCGTCGACGCGCGCACGGGCGACCCGGTGTGGCGGGTGGCCGGGAAGGGCATGTTCGCCGGGCGCGCCGCCAGCGACGGCACCCGCGTCTACGCCGGCGCAGGCGACGGCAACGTCTACGCCCACGACGCCCGCACCGGCGCCGTGCTCTGGTCGTTCTCCACCACCACCCGCACCACCGCCTACAGCCGCCTCATCTACGGCCCCTGGGCGGACAACCTGGAGGTGCTGCCCAACGGGCTGGTCCTGGTGTCCACCGTGGCCAGCGCGTTCGCGCTGGACCCCGCGACCGGGGAACCCCGCTGGTCGATGGCCGGCTCCTACGTCTACGCCCCGAAGCTCGTGCTGGACGGCGGCGACGTGCTGATGTTCGACGACGGCGGTCGCACCGCCTCCCGGGTGGACCCGGTCACCGGCCAGGCCCGCTGGACAGCCGGGCTGGGCGCCCGCCCGGTCAGCACCGGCGCGGCGATCCACGACGGCGTCGCGTGGACCCCGACGACCACGGGACTGCTGGTCGGGCTCGACGTGGCCACCGGGGCCGTCCGCTCCCGGCTGCAACTGACGACCAGCGCCTACTGCTACAGCCCGCCGGTCGTCATCGGCGACCTGCTGCTGGTCGGCGACCAGGACGGTTTCCTGCACGGCCTCGCCGCCGACTGACCCCGTGGCGGTGCGGCACCGCCGCCTGCTCGACGCGGTGCCGCCCGCCCGCACCCGGTCCGTGCCCGGCTTCCGGCCGGGTGTCCGCGCGGACGGCGGCTGTGGGCGCGAGTGCGGCCCGGGTGACACCCCACCCGGGCCGCAGCAGTACGTGACCACGGCGACCTGGGTGCGCCAGCCGGGTGGTGTTCGCGTGCGGGACGGGGCACCGGTCGGGCTCGAACGGCGTGCGTCGAAGACCGCCCGCCTCGCTGCCGGAAACGGCCTTGCCGCCGCCCTGGTGCACGGAGACGCCCGACGACACCTGTCGTCGGGCGTTTGCGTGGTGATCGTCGTCTTCAGGTTGACGGAGGAGAACGGTCAACCTCGGATGAGCGAGGTGTTGACTGGTGTGGTGTGGTGCCCCCGGCAGGATTCGAACCTGCGCCCCCGCCTCCGGAGGGCGGTGCTCTATCCCCTGAGCTACGGGGGCTCAGCGACTGGAGAAGACTAGCAAACGTCCCCCCGGAACGCCGAATCGGTATCCGGCGCGCGCCCTCGTGTCGCCCCGCCCTGCTGGTGTCGTTCGCCGGAGGACCGCTGACGGGTGCCGCCCTGTCCCACCTGCGTCGGACGCCGCTGCTGGAAAGCCCTCCGGCCGGCACGAGTGGAACCTCAGGGGTGTCTCCGGGCACCGGATACACCCCTGACGTTCCACTCGCCGATGCCGCCGGCTGGTGCGGCCCGTTGGGGCCGCTCGTCGGTGTTGCCGGCCGAGGCGGCGGGCTGATGCGACCGGCCGGCTGGGGGCGGTCAAGGAAGGTGCCGGGCGGTGTGGTCCGGGCACCGGGGGCGGGCGCGGGTGGTCAGGCGGCGATGGCGCGGCCGCAGCTCGGCAGCGGGTGCAGCACGATGCGGCGGGGCAGGCGTCGGGGCCACTCGCTGCGGGGCCAGGAGCCGTCGACGATCAGGTGCACGGTCCGCTGCTCCTCGCCGCTGAGCCGCAGCACGAAGTCGCGCGGGAGCGGCGGGTCGACCGACGGAGTGGTGATCATGAAGCGCACCCGGCCCCGGGAGGAGACGGCGGAGATGACGTCCGCCGCGGGCATCGTGCCCCGCAGGCGTACGCGGCCGATCCAGTAGACCTCGGCGAGGTGTTCCTGCGCCGCCCGGGTGATGGCCGGGTACTCGCTGCGCACCCAGCGTTCCACCGCGCCGACGCAGAGGCCGCAGGCCCGTTCCCGGGGCTCCCGGGGGCCCAGCCCCCAGGCCCGCAGGTACGCACCCACCGCCCCGGCGTCCATGGACGGCTCGAAGCGGTGCTGGATGAGGGCGTGCAGGCTCTGCCGCGTCCACAGCTCCTCGTCCAGGCCCAGCTCGTCGGGATGGACGCCCCGCAGGATGTCGATGAGTTCGAGCTCCTGTTCGCGGCTGAGCGTTCCCGGCTCGCCCTGCCGCTGTCCGCGACGGACGGCTGCCACCGCCCCGTCACCGCCGATGGTGTGGCGCCGGCACCAGCTGGTGACCGAACGCCGCGCGTCTCTCAGTGCAACCCCCACGTCCTGCGCAACGAGCCCGAATCGCAACTGGTCACGATATGTGTGGAGAAAACTCTCTTAGTGTCGCAATCGGGTAGATCGTTCATGACGTCGCTTACCGCTCAAAGCGGACAGGGGGCGGGGGATGGTCGGCTCCCTGAGAGGGCCGGGATGGCGAGAGGTCCGCGTCGGCCGGGTGAATGCGGCGGCGACGCGGACCTCTCGACGGGGCGGCGGTGCGGTGGCGGCGGGTCAGCCGTCCACCCGCTTCAGCGCGTTCTGGAGATTGGTGAGGTCGTTGCGCTGGGTGTTCTTCATGGTCTGCGCGGTCCTGACGACGTCGGGCTCGTCGCTGACGTCGAGGATGCCGTCGATCATGTGGATGCCGCCCAGGTGATGCTTGATCATCAGTTGCAGGAAGAGGACGTCCAGCTCCCGGCCCTCGGCCGCGTGCAGCTTCGCCATCTCCTCGGGGGTGGCCATGCCCGGCATGAGGCCGTTCCTGACCAGGCCGGCGCCGTCGGACATCCACGACATCGGCGGCTCGCTGCCCGCCGGGTCGAGCCCCCACGAGCGCAGCCACGTGTGCATGGTGCCGATCTCGCCCTGCTGGGAGGTGGCGATGTCGCCGCCGATGCTGCGGACCTCCGGGTCGCTGCCCTCGTCGAAGGCGATCAGGCCCATCTCCACCGCCTGCGCGTGGTGGGTCAGCATGTCCCGGGCGAAGCCCGCCTCCGCCGAGGCGTCGCCCGGCCGGGTGAGCCGGGGGGTCAGCATGCCACCGGCGTACCCGAGGAGCAGCCCGACCACGACGGCCAGGGCCAGCGCGGCCGTGCCCCAGCGGGCCGGCGACCGCCGCTCCTCCGGAGCCGGGCTGGCCGGCTCGCTGGTCGCGGTCATGGTCGGGATGCTCATCGCTCTCCTCAGCCCTGCGGCATCTGCTGGGCGTCGTCGCGCGGCGTGGTGCCGGTGGCGGTGATGCCCTGGCTGCACAGCGCGGTCGGCCCCTCGATCGAGGCGTTGACCCGCAGCGTCTTGATGAACTCGTCGATGCGGCCGTCGTCGGCGTTGTCGACCTTGAGCTGGTAGCCCCATGCCTGGAGCGAGATCGGCTTGTCCAGCCCTTCGAACGGGCTGAGCATCAGCTTCTCCTTGCCCCGCACCTTGTCGGCGAGCTTCGTCACCTGGTCGGCGGGCAGGTCCGGGCGGTAGGTGATCCAGACCGTGCCGTGCTCCAGGCTGTGCACCGCGTGCTCGTTGGCGATCTGGGCGGGGTAGACGTCGCCCATGCAGTTCTGCCAGGCCGCGTTGTGCGGGCCGGCCACCGGCGGGAGCACCGTGTAGGTGAGGGGTCCCGTCTTGTGGTTGCCGCCGGACACGAGGTCCTTGTCCTTCTCGCGGAAGTTGACGATGCCGTCGATCGCGTCCGCCCGGTCCTCCCAGGGCTTGGCGCCCTGGAACGTCGCCCAGGCGCCGTAGCCGATGATCGCCACGGCCAGCACACCCACGGCGACGAAGAGCGCGATCGGCCCCCACGAGCGGCCCTGGCTCACCTTCACCGGGGCGATGGGCTTGCGGCCCTTGCCCCCGGCGCCGGGGCGGGTGCCCGTCGGCTTGCCGGACCCGGTCTTGGCGCCGGTGGAACCGGTCTTCGCGCCGGTGGAACCGGGCTTGGCGCCGCCGGACCCGGTCTTGGCGCCTGCTGCCGGCCGGCCCGCTGCCGGCTTCTTGCCGGTGCTGACCACGTTCGGGCGCCGCTCGGGGCCGCCACCCGGTGTGCTGATGCTCATCGTGCCTCGTCAGGTCGGTCGGTCAGGGGATCCGGCGGGCCGGTCTCACACACTGGGTCGCCGCCGCGGGTGCCGAGTCTACCCCCGATAACATGGATCAGTGACTCCCGCAGAACTCGCCGAGGTCGTCCTATCCGCAGCCCACGCCGTCTTCACCGAGCGTGGCCTGGACCGCTCCGCCCTGCCGGAGCGGACGGCGGTCGAGCGACCTCGCAGCCCCGAGCACGGCGACTACGCCTCCACGCTGGCCCTCCAGCTCAGCAAGAAGGTGGGCGTCCCGCCGCGCGAGCTGGCCACGGCCCTCGCCGAGCAGCTCGGCCGGGCCCCGGGGGTCAAGTCGGTGGAGATCGCCGGCCCGGGCTTCCTCAACATCCGGCTCGACGCGGCCGCCGCCGGCCAGCTCGCCCGCACGATCGTCGAGGCGGGCGAGGCGTACGGGCGCAGCGACCGGCTCGCCGGGCAGCGGATGAACCTGGAGTTCGTCTCGGCGAACCCGACCGGCCCGGTGCACATCGGCGGCGTCCGCTGGGCGGCCGTCGGCGACGCGCTGAGCCGGCTCCTGCGCGCCACCGGCGCCGAGGTCGGGACGGAATACTACTTCAACGACGCGGGCTCCCAGATCGACCGTTTCGCCCGCTCGCTGCTCGCCGCCGCGAAGGGCGAGCCGGCCCCCGAGGACGGGTACGCCGGGGCGTACATCACCGAGATCGCCGACGCCGTCCGGGGCGCCCGCCCCGACGTGCTGGAGCTGGACGACGCCGCCGCCCAGGAGGTCTTCCGGGTCGAGGGCGTGCAGCTCATGTTCGCCGAGATCAAGTCCTCGCTGCGCGGCTTCGGGGTGGAGTTCGACACCTACTTCAACGAGAAGGACCTGCACGACCGGGGCGAGCTGGACCTGGCGCTGCAGCGACTGCGTGACCAGGGCCACCTCTACGAGTCGGACGGCGCGACCTGGCTGCGCACCACCGACTTCGGCGACGACAAGGACCGGGTGCTGCGCAAGTCCAACGGCGAGTGGACCTACTTCGCCGCCGACTGCGCCTACTACCTCGACAAGCGGGAGCGCGGCTTCGACCGCGTCGTGATCATGCTGGGCGCCGACCACCACGGCTACATCGGCCGGATGAAGGCGATGGCCGCCTGCTTCGGCGACGACCCGGAGCGCAGCCTGGAGATCCTGATCGGCCAGCTGGTCAACCTGGTCCGCGACGGCGCCCCGGTCCGGATGAGCAAGCGGGCCGGCACGGTGGTGACCCTGGAGGACCTGGTCGACGCGATCGGCGTGGACGCCTCCCGCTACGCGCTCGCCCGCTACTCCAGCGACTCCCCGATCGACATCGACGTCGAGCTGTGGACCCGGGCCACCCGCGACAACCCGGTCTACTACGTGCAGTACGTGGCGGCCCGGACGGCCAGCGTGGGCCGCAACGCCGCCGAGGTGGGGCTGACCCGGGGCGACGCCGAGGCGTTCCGCCCCGATCTGCTCGGCCACGAGAAGGAGAACGAGCTGCTCAAGGCGCTCGCCGAGTTCCCCGCCGTGGTCGCTGCGGCGGCCGAGCTGCGCGGCCCGCACCGGGTGGCCCGCTACCTGGAGGAGCTGGCCGGGGCCTACCACCGGTTCTACGACGAGTGCCGGATCCTGCCGCGCGGCGACGAGGAGACCACCGACCTGCACCGGGCCCGGCTCTGGCTCAACGACGCCACCCGCACCGTGATCGCCAACGGCCTGCGCCTGCTGGGCGTCTCGGCCCCGGAAAGGATGTAGGAGCGGTAATGCGTGCTCACGAGGCCGGTGCGCTGCACGGTGACATCGGCAGCCGGGGGCCGTCCTGGCTGCGTACCCCGGTCGACGTCAACGCCCTGGTGCCGGCGCTGTGGCCGCGCAACGTCACGCGCGACGGCGACGGCGTGCTCACCGTGGCCGGCCTCGGCGTCCGCGACGTCGCGGCCGAGTTCGGCACCCCGGTCTACGTCCTCGACGAGGACGACCTGCGGTCCCGGGCCCGGGACTTCCGCACCGCCTTCGACGGCGTCGACGTCTACTACGCCGGCAAGGCGTTCCTCTGCCGGGCCGTGGTCCGGATGATCGCCGAGGAGGGCCTGCACCTCGACGTGTGCACCGGAGGCGAGCTGGCCACCGCGCTGTCGGCCGGGATGCCGCCCGAGCGGATCGGCTTCCACGGCAACAACAAGTCGGTGGCCGAGCTGACCCGGGCGCTGGACGCCGGGGTCGGCCGGATCATCCTCGACTCGTTCGACGAGATCGGCCGCCTCACCGCGCTCGCCCGCGAGCGGGGCGTCAGCCCCCGGGTGCTGATCCGGGTCACGGTCGGCGTCGAGGCGCACACCCACGAGTTCATCGCCACCGCGCACGAGGACCAGAAGTTCGGCTTCTCCCTCGCGGGCGGGGCGGCGGCCGAGGCGGCCTTCCGGGTGCTCGACGAGGGCGTCCTGGAGCTGCGCGGCCTGCACTCGCACATCGGCTCGCAGATCTTCGACGCCAGCGGCTTCGAGGTCTCCGCCCGCCGGGTGCTCGGCCTCCAGGCGCAGATCCGCGACGCGCGGGGGGTGGAGCTGCCCGAGCTGGACCTCGGCGGTGGCTTCGGCATCGCGTACACGACGCAGGACGACCCGGCCGCCCCGCAGGACCTCGCGAAGCGGCTGCGCCGGATCGTCGAGGCCGAGTGCGCCGCCGAGCGGCTGGCGGTCCCGCACCTGTCGATCGAGCCGGGCCGGGCGATCGTCGGGCCGGCCGTGTTCACCCTCTACGAGGTCGGCACGGTCAAGTCCGTGCCGGTAGGCACTGGTGGTGACGGAGCGGATGGGCGTCGTGCCTACGTGAGTGTCGACGGCGGGATGAGCGACAACATCCGCACCGCGCTCTACGACGCGTCCTACTCCGCGACCCTGGCGTCCCGGGCGTCGACCGCCGAGCCGATGCTCGCCCGCGTGGTGGGAAAGCATTGTGAGTCCGGGGACATCGTGGTGAAGGATGAATTCCTGCCCGCCGACGTGCAGCCCGGAGATCTTGTCGCGGTGCCGGGCACCGGCGCCTACTGCCGGAGCATGGCCAGCAACTACAACCACGTGCCCCGCCCCCCGGTGGTCGCGGTGCGCGACGGCCAGGCGCGCCTGATCGTCCGGCGGGAGACCGAAGAGGACCTGCTGGCATTGGACGTGGGATGACATCACCTGTGCGCCTGGCACTGCTCGGCTGCGGCACGGTCGGTAGCGAGGTGGTCCGGCTGCTGCACGAGCAGGCGGCCGACCTCGCCGCCCGGATCGGCGCCCCGCTGGAGATCGCCGGCATCGCCGTACGCCGTCTCGGCCGCGACCGGGGCGACCTGCCCGTCGACCCGGCCCTGTTCACCACCGACGCGCTCGGCCTGATCAAGCGCGACGACGTCGACGTGGTCGTCGAGGTGGTCGGCGGCATCGAGCCGGCGCGGGGCTGGCTGGTGGAGGCGCTGCGGGCCGGCAAGAGCGTGGTCACGGCCAACAAGGCGCTGCTCGCCGAGGACGGCGCCGCCCTGCACGACGCGGCGGCCGAGGGCGGCGGCGACCTCTACTACGAGGCGTCCGTGGCGGGGGCGATCCCGCTGCTGCGCCCGCTGCGCGAGTCGCTGCACGGCGACCGGATCAACCGGGTCACCGGCATCGTCAACGGCACCACCAACTTCATCCTCTCTGCCATGGACGCCACCGGCGCCGGCTTCGCGGAGGCGCTGGAGGAGGCCACCGAGCTGGGCTACGCCGAGGCCGACCCGACCGCCGACGTGGAGGGCTTCGACGCGGCGGCCAAGGCGGCCATCCTCGCCTCGCTGGCCTTCCACACCCGGGTCGGCGCGGCCGACGTGCACCGCGAGGGCATCACCGAGGTCACGGCGGCCGACGTGGCCAGCGCCAAGGCGATGGGCTGCACCATCAAGCTGCTCTGCATCGCCGCCCGGGGCGCCGACGCCGCCGGCCGGGAGACGGTCAGCGTGCGGGTGCACCCGGCGATGATCCCGCTGAGCCACCCGCTGGCCAGCGTCGGCGACGCGTTCAACGCGGTCTTCGTCGAGGCCGAGGCGGCCGGGCCGCTGATGTTCTACGGCCGGGGCGCGGGCGGCGCGCCGACGGCCAGCGCGGTGCTGGGCGACGTGGTGGCCGTCTCCCGCAACCGGCTCGCCGGGGTGCGGTCGGCCAGCGAGAGCGCGTACGCCGACCTGCCGGTGCGGCCCATGGGGGAGGCGCTGACCCGCTACCACATCAGCCTCGACGTGGCCGACCGGCCGGGTGTGCTGGAGGCGGTGGCCGGCGTGTTCGCCCGGCACGACGTGTCGATCGCCACCGTGCGGCAGGGCCCGGCGGGCGGCGGCGCGGCGGGCCGGGGCGAGGACGCCGACCTGGTCATCGTCACCCACGTGGCGCCGGACGCGGCGCTCGCCGCCACCGTGCGGGAGCTGCGCGGGCTGGACATCGTCCGTTCGGTGGCGAGCGTGCTGCGGGTCGAGGGCGGGCTCTGAGCGGTCCGCCTGCGGGGCCCGGTGACGCGCGTGGGACCGCCAGCGGTGCGGGCCGGGCGTGCCGGGGTCCGTCCGCCGCCCCGGCCCGGCGGGGCGAGCGCTTCCGCGTCTCGCCTGATGGTTAACTGCGGGTGCGCCGGCGGGCACACGGCGGGACTGGTCCAGGCTGGAGGCGTGCCCGACTCGGCGGGACGGTAGAGGCGAGGGAGAACGACATGTGGCGGGGTCTGATCGACGCGTACCGGGACCGGCTGCCGGTCACCGACGCCACCCCGGTCGTGACCCTGCACGAGGGGAACACGCCGCTGCTGCCCGCGCCGGTGCTCTCCGCCCGGCTCGGCTGCGACGTACACCTGAAGGTGGAGGGCGCCAACCCGACCGGCTCGTTCAAGGACCGGGGCATGACCCTCGCGGTCTCCAAGGCGGTCGAGGCCGGCAACAAGGCGATCATCTGCGCCTCCACCGGCAACACCAGCGCCTCCGCGGCGGCGTACGCGGCCCGCGCCGGGCTGACCTGCGCGGTGCTCGTGCCGCAGGGCAAGATCGCGCTGGGCAAGCTGGCCCAGGCGCTCGTGCACGGGGCGAAGCTGCTCCAGGTCACCGGCAACTTCGACGACTGCCTGTCGCTGGCCGCCAAGCTCGCGCAGGACTACCCGGTCGCCCTGGTCAACTCGGTAAACATCGACCGGCTGCACGGCCAGAAGACGGCCGCGTTCGAGATCGTCGAGGCGTTGGGCGACGCGCCCGACATCCACTGCCTGCCGGTCGGCAACGCCGGCAACGTCTCCGCCTACTGGATGGGCTACTCGGAGGACCTGCGGGACGGCAACGCCACCCGCACCCCGAAGATGTACGGCTTCCAGGCCGCCGGCGCCGCCCCGATCGTTACCGGGGAGGTGGTCCGCGAGCCGTCCACGATCGCCACCGCCATCCGGATCGGCAACCCGGCGAGCTGGACCAGGGCGCTCGACGCCCGGGACTCCTCGGGCGGGCTGATTGCCGCCGTCACCGACCGGGAGATCCTGGCCGCGTACCGGCTGCTGGCCCGCGAGGTCGGGGTATTCGTCGAGCTGGGCAGCGCGGCCAGCGTGGCGGGTCTGCTCCAGCAGGCCGCCGCCGGTCGGGTCCCGGCCGGCTCGACGGTGGTCTGCACGGTCACCGGCCACGGCCTGAAGGACCCGGAGTGGGCGATCTCCACCGCGCCCGTGCCCACCACCATCGCCAACGACCCGCTGGCCGCCGCCCGCTGCCTCGACCTCGCCTGAGCCGCCAGCAGTTCGACCTCGCCTGAGTCGCCGGCGGATCGGCCTCGCCTGAGCCGCCGACGGATCGGCGCCGGTCGAGTCGACGGGAGGAAAATCGGGGCGGCGCAGGCGAGTCCTGTGCATCGGACTGGGGCAGGGCCGACCGGGGCCGGTCGGGCCGGGTGGGGGAGAATCCGTACCCCGCCAATCGCCTTTTCCAGGAGTGAGTCACGCCGATGTCGCTGTTCGCCAGATTCAGCCTCGCCAACCGAGGGCTGATCGCCCTCATCGCGGTGGTGACCACGCTGTTCGGGGCGTTCGCCGTACCGTCACTGAAGCAGCAACTCCTGCCGTCGCTGGAGTTCCCGGCGGCCTTCATCGTGGCGGTCTACCCCGGCGCCGGGCCCGAGGTCGTCGAGTCGCAGGTCACCGAGCCGATCGAGAACGCCCTCCAGGGCATCCCCGGGCTGGACCAGGTCACGTCGACCTCCCGCGAGGGCTCCACGACCGTCCAGGTCCAGTACGAGTTCGGCACCGACCTGGACGACGTGGTCAACAAGATGCAGACCGCGCTCAACCGGATCGACGCGCAGCTGCCCGAGGGAGTCGACCCGCAGGTCATCGCCGGCAGCACCGACGACCTGCCCGCGGTGGTGCTCGCCGCCTCCGGCGGTGCCGACCAGCGCGTCCTCGTGGAGAAGCTGCGCGCCACGGTGGTGCCCGAGCTGGAGGCGATCGAGGGGGTGCGTACGGTCGACCTGACCGGCGCCCGCGACGACGTCGTGGTGGTCACCCCGGACCCGGCCAAGCTGGCGGCGGCGAAGCTCCAGCCGACCGCCCTCGGCGCGGCGTTGAAGACCAACGGCGTGACGGTGCCGGCCGGCGCGGTGACCGACGGCACCCGCGCGCTCCCGGTGCAGGTCGGCACCCGGCTCGCCACGCTGGACGACCTCCGGGGCGTCGTGGTCGCACCGGCGGCGGGCCGGGCGGCCCCGGTCCGCCTCGGCGACGTGGCCACCGTCGAGCAGCAGCTCGCCCCGGCCACCGCGATCACCCGCACCAACGGCAAGGACAGCCTGGGCATCGCGGTCACCGCCTCCCCGGACGGCAACGCGGTGGAGATCTCCCACGAGATCCGGAACCGCCTCGCCGACCTGCGGGAGGCCTCCGGCGCCGAGCTGACCGTCGTCTTCGACCAGGCGCCCTTCGTCGAGAAGTCGATCGAGAGCCTGACCACCGAGGGCCTGCTGGGCCTGGTCATGGCCGTCATCGTCATCCTGGTCTTCCTGCTGTCGGTCCGCTCCACCGTGGTCACCGCGGTCTCCATCCCGCTCTCGGTGGTGGTCGCCCTGATCGCCCTCTGGATCGGCGACTACTCGCTCAACCTGCTCACCCTCGGCGCGCTCACCATCGCGGTCGGCCGGGTGGTCGACGACTCGATCGTCGTGCTGGAGAACATCAAGAGACACCTGGAGTACGGCGAGCCGAAGCGGCAGGCGATCCTCGCCGCCGTCCGCGAGGTGGCCGGCGCGGTGACGGCGTCCACCCTCACCACGGTCGCCGTGTTCGCGCCGATCGCCCTGGTGGGCGGCTTCGTCGGGCAGCTCTTCGCGCCGTTCGCGATCACCGTGACGGTGGCCCTGCTCGCCTCGCTGCTGGTCTCGCTGACCGTCATCCCGGTGCTCGCGTACTGGTTCCTGAAGCCGCCGAGCGGCACGGCGGACGACGCCGCGGTGCGCCGGGCGGCCGAGGAGAAGGAGCTGCGCAACCCGTTGCAGCGTGCGTACCTGCCGGTGATCGGGTTCGCCACCCGCAAGCGGGCCACCCGGTGGATCACGCTGGGGCTCGGCGTGCTCGTGCTGTTCGGCACCTTCGGCCTGTCCCGCCAGCTGGAGACCAACTTCATCGACGACTCCGGCCAGGACACCCTGAGCATCACCCAGGAACTGCCGGCGGGCACCGGCCTGGTCGGCACCGACGCGGCGGCCAAGCAGATCGAGGCGGTGCTGGAGCGCACCGAGGACGTCGAGACGTACCAGGTCACGGCGGGCGGCGGGGACAACCCGTTCGGCGGCGGCGGCAACAACGTCGCCAACTGGTCGCTGGCCCTCGGTGACGGGACCGACGCCCAGGAGATGCGGGAGAAGCTGCGCCGGGAGTTCGACGCGCTGGGCCCGGCCATCGGTGAGGTCAGCTTCGGCGCCGGTCAGGGCGGGGCGGCGGCCAACCAGATCGAGGTGGTCGTCCAGGGCACCGACCCGGAGGCGCTGACCCGGGCCGCCGAGGAGGTCCGTTCGGCGATGGCCGGGCTGGCGGGCGTCGAGGACGTCTCCACCAGTCTCGCCACGCGGGTGCCGCGCGTCGATGTCACCGTCGACCGGGTCGCCGCCGGCCGGGTCGGGCTCACCGAGGCCGCCGTCGGCCAGGTGGTGGCCCAGGCGTTCCGTGGTTCGCCCCTGGGGCAGGTCACGCTCGACGACGGGCAGCGGGACGTGGTGCTGCGGTTCGCGGGCAAGCCGCCGACCACGGTGGAGGAACTGCGCGCGATGCCGGTCGGGCCGGTGAAGCTCGACGACATCGCCGACGTCACCCAGACCGAGGGCCCGCAGCAGGTAAGCCGGATCGACGGCGAGCGCAGCGTCTCCGTCACCGGTACGGCCACCGGCTCGAACCTCGGCGCCATCACGCAGGAGTTGCAGAAGAAGCTGGACGGCATCGACGTGCCGGGGGCGTCCTTCGCCATCGGCGGCGTCAGCGCCGACCAGGAGGAGGCCTTCGCCGACCTGGGCCTGGCCGTGCTCGCCGCCATCGCGATCGTCTTCCTGATCATGGTGGCGACGTTCCGGAGCCTGGTCCAGGCGCTGATCCTGCTGATCTCCATCCCGTTCGCGGCGACCGGCGCGATCGGCCTGCTGCTGGCCACCGGCACCCCGATGGGTGTGCCGGCGCTGATCGGCGTGCTCATGCTGGTCGGCATCGTGGTGACAAACGCGATCGTGCTGCTGGACCTCGTCAACCAGTACCGGGCCCAGGGCATGGGGGTCCAGGAGGCGGTGGTCGAGGGCGGCCGGCGCCGGCTGCGGCCGATCCTGATGACGGCGATCGCCACCATCTTCGCGCTGCTGCCGATGGCGCTCGGCCTCACCGGGGAGGGCGGCTTCATCTCCAAGCCGCTGGCGATCGTGGTGATCGGCGGGCTGCTCAGCTCGACGCTGCTCACCCTGATCCTGGTGCCGACGCTCTACGCCATGGCGGAGAACACCAAGGAGTCGTTCCGCGCCCGCCGGGCCCGCCGCTCCGGCGGGGTGGCCCCGGCCACCGGCACGGGCGACGGCGACCCGGCCGGCGACGACGGTGGGGCACCCGCCGCCGAGCCGGTCCCGGTGCCCGCCGCGGGCGGCCCGTCCACCGCCGGCACGGATGCCACCGACGCCCCGGCGTCCCGGCCGACGCCGTCGGGCGCGCTGGTGGACGGCACCGACCAGTTCGAGGTGCTGCGGCTGCCGAAGAGCCGCACGTCCCCGCTGCCGCCAACCGAGTAAGGGCAGTGCGCGAACACCCCCGACGGGTCCCGCCCGCCGGGGGTGTTCGCGTTCGGTCAGGTACCCGCCGTACGGCCGGCCCGCCGGTCACCGCCCGGTAGGGTCCCGAACGTGCCGTCCACCGTCTCGGTCCTCACCCGCAACCGCAACTTCCGCAATCTGTTCCTCGCCGAGCTGGTGGTCTTCGGCGCCGACTGGTTCGTCATGGTGCCGCTGCTGGTGCTGCTGCCGGACCTGACCGGCAGCGGCGTGTGGGGCGCGCTGGTGCTCGCCGTCGACACCGGGATCGTGGCGCTGCTGCTGCCGTACACGGGCACGATCGCGGACCGGTTCGACCGGCGCAAGATCATGATCATTTCGAACGTCGCGGCCCTGCTCGGCGTGCTGCTGCTGCTCGGCGTCCGCAGCGCGGGGACCGCCTGGCTGGCGATGGCCGGGATCGGCGTGGTGGCGGTCGCCAAGGCGTTCTACTCCCCGGCGGCCCAGGCGGCCCTGCCCAACGTGCTCGACCCCGACGAGCTGGCCGCCGGCAACGCCGTCGCGGGGTCGGCCTGGGGCACCATGACCGTCGTCGGCGCCTCCCTGGGTGGCGTGCTCAGCGCCGCCGTCGGCCCGTACGCCTGCTTCTGGGTGGCGGCGGTGGGCCTGGTGGTCGCCGCGGGCCTGGCCACGCTGATCCGCCGGCCGTTGCAGGCGCCCCGCGACGCGGAGCTGCCCGTGCAGCGGACCTGGCCGGCGATCCGGGAGGCGCTCGGCTACATCGGGCACCGGCCGAGGGTGCTGGCGCTGGTCACCGTGAAGTCGGCGGTCGGCCTCGGCAACGGCGTGCTGACGGTGTTCCCGCTGCTCGCGGCCGTGTACGGCGTGGGCCCCGTCGGCACCGGGCTGCTCTTCGCGGTCCGCGGGGCGGGGGCGCTCGTCGGGCCGATCCTGATGCGCCGGGTGCTGACCAACCGCGCCTGGCTGCTGCCCGGGCTGGCGCTGTCGATGTCCCTCTACGGCCTGGCCTACCTCGGCACCTCGGTCGCCAACTGGTTCCCGCTGGTGCTGGCCCTGGTCTTCGTCGCCCACTTCGCGGGCGGCAGCAACTGGGTGATGTCGAACTTCGCCCTGCAGGGGGAGGTGCCGGACCGGCTGCGGGGCCGCGTCTTCGCCACCGACATGATGCTGGCGACCCTCGCCGTCTCGGTCAGCCAGCTCGCCGTGGCCGCGGTGGTGGACACCGTGGACGAGCGGGTGGTGCTGGCCAGCTGCGGCCTGGTCACGGTGGTCTACGCGGTCGGCTGGCGGATCGCCACCCGCCGGCTCTCGCTCACGGACCCGGCCGCGCAACCGGCCCCGAGCGCCGCCCGCTGACCCGCCCGGCGGTCAGGCTTGGTCCGTCCCGGCGCCCGTCGGCGCGTCCGGCCGGGATCGACCGCCCCACTGCGCCGGCACGTCGGCCCCGCCCTCCACGGTCCACCCCGGGTCGGTCGGCGGCACCGGCTGGGCGGCGGGCACCGGCGCGGTGGTCGGCACCGGCCCGCCGCCGGCGAGCGGTCGTCCGCCGAACGGGCCGGCTGCCGCGCCGCCCGCCCGCCGCCCGACCAGCACCGCCGCGATCAGCAGACCCGTCCCGATCGGGTACGCCAGGGCCTGCACCCCGCCGTAGGCCAGGTTCATGAGCCGGAAGTTCGAGTAGCCCCAGTCGAAACTGAACGCGCGGGGCAGCAGCAGGGTCCAGGCCACGCTGAGCAGTGCGCTGACCAGCAGCACACCGAGCCCGGACAGCGCCAGCAGCCGGGGCTTGCGGGGCAGCCGCCCCCCGGCCGTCGCGGTCAGTACGAGCCCGACCAGCAGCACCAGCACCGTGGGCGCCTCGAAGACGACCGCCGTCGCCAGGTACCCGAATTCGCGCATTCCCGCCTCCAGCCGCCGTCGGTCGGGTCAGGCTAACGGACCGGCGCTGCCACCACAGTCCGGTGACGAGGTCGTCCGGCCCGGTCCCATCCGTCGGGCGGGGATCCGCCCCGTCGGTGCGCAGCCCTACCATGAGCCCGTGCCGACGAACTTCATCTCCGGCCCGGTCCGGGTCCGGGTCCCCGCCACCAGCGCCAACCTGGGGCCGGGGTTCGACGCCCTGGGGCTCGCCCTGGCGCTGCACGACGACGTGGCCGCCGAGGTGACGGCGGGGGGCGTCACGGTGACCGTGGCCGGGCAGGGCGCCGGGGAGTTGCCGGCCGACGACAGGCACCTGGTCGTCCGCGCCATGCGGGCGGCCTTCGACGGGCTCGGCGGGCAGCCGCCCGGGCTGGCGGTGGAGTGCGTCAACCGCATCCCGCAGGCCCGTGGGCTGGGTTCCTCGTCCGCGGCGATCGTCGCCGGCGTGCTGCTGGCCCGTGCGCTGGTCACCGACGGCGAGACCCGGCTCGACGACGCCGCCGCGCTGCGCCTCGCCGCCGAGATCGAGGGCCATCCGGACAACGTGGCGCCGTGCCTGCTCGGCGGCTTCACGCTGGCCTGGACGGAGCCCCCCGGCGCCCGGGCGGTATCGCTGCCGGTCGCCGACGGCGTACGACCGACGGTCTTCGTGCCGGCGGAGCGCGGCCTGACGGCCACCGCGCGGGCCGCGCTGCCGGCCACCGTGCCCCACGGCGACGCGGCGCTGAACGCGGGTCGCGCCGCGCTGCTGGTGCACGCGCTGACCGCCGACCCGGGTCTGCTGCTGCCGGCCACGGTCGACCGGCTGCACCAGGACTACCGCGCCGACGGCATGCCGGGCAGCGCCGCCCTGGTGAAAGCGCTGCGTGCGGCCGGTGTGGCCGCCGTGATCAGTGGTGCGGGCCCGACCGTCCTGGCCCTGACCAGCCCGCCCGAGGGCTTCGACCCGGGAACAGGCTGGGAGGTCTGGCGGTTGGATCCAGACGGGCGCGGAGCACAGGTTGCCCGGGGTAGACTGGGACACGCAGAGCGGGACCCTGTTGCCGCAGGTCGGAAGAGTTGATTACGCTCTAGACTTAGCACAGCCGCGAAGCATGCGATCTCCCTGCGGGTCGGCGCACCCCCGAAGCTTTCGGCGGTCAGCCCGTCACCCCTGCCTAGGCCCACGCCGCACCGCAGTCTTCACAGGTCGCCGCAGACGGCGAGACCTGCTCACCGACCTTCGGTGAGTCGGGAAACCGACCGGCTGCTGTGTCACAGACTCCCGCGACGCGTCCATGCGAGGCGGGTGCACCGAGGCCGCCCGGCCACCTTGTTTTCGACTCCGGGCAGTCCCGGCCTATCGAGGGAAGGAATCCATTGAGCGACACCACCGACGTGACGTCGGATGTTTCCAACGTCGCTGGCGATGCCACCACCGCCGCCGCCCCCGCCCGTCGTCGGCGCAGCGGCACCGGCCTGTCGGCGATGCTGCTGCCGGAGCTGCAGAGCCTGGCCGCGTCGCTCGGCATCTCGGGCACGGCCCGCATGCGCAAGGGCGAGCTGATCAGCGCGATCTCCGAGCGGCAGGGCGGCGCCACCGCCGGGACCCCTCGACCGCGGGCCGAGGCCGCTGCCGCTCCCGCCCGTGAAGAGGCCCAGGCCGAGGTCCGCGAGAGCACCGAGCGGCCGGCGGCCGGGCGGCGTACCGCAGAGCAGGCTCCGGCGGAGCCGGCGGCGGCCGAGGCCGAGCCCCGTGGCCGGACCCGGCGCAGCCGGGCCGCCACCTCCGAAGCGCGGGCCGCGGAGGCCCGTCCGGCGGAGGCTCGTGAGGCGGAGGCCGCCCGTCCGGCGGAGGTTCGTCCGGCGGAGA
Organism: Micromonospora sp. NPDC048868; assembly: GCF_043198195.1. Lineage (NCBI taxonomy): Bacteria > Bacillati > Actinomycetota > Actinomycetes > Micromonosporales > Micromonosporaceae > Micromonospora > Micromonospora sp. NPDC048868. The sequence goes on along the minus strand of NZ_JBICUN010000007.1, from coordinate 169,117 downwards.
CGCGCGCGGACGAGGCCGAGGCCGGCGAGCGTGCCGACCGTGGCCGTGAGCGCGGCGAGCGTGCCGAGCGCGGCGACCGTGCCGAGCGCGGCGACCGTGCCGAGCGCGGCGACCGTGCGGAGCGGGGTGACCGTGCCGAGCGGGGTGACCGTGCGGAGCGCGGCGAGCGTGCGGAGCGCGGCGAGCGGGGCGAGCGCAACGAGCGCGGTGACCGTGCGGACCGCGGTGACCGCGCGGAGCGGGGTGACCGTGCCGAGCGCGGTGACCGTGCCGAGCGGAGCGAGCGCAACGAGCGGAGTGACCGCGGCGAGCGTGCGGAGCGCGGTGACCGCAACGAGCGGGGCGAGCGTGCCGAGCGGGGCGACCGTGACCGCAACGACCGCGGCGACCGGGGCCAGCGCGTCGAGCGTGACAACGACGGCGACGACGACGAGAGCGGTGGCCGGCGTGGCCGGCGCAGCCGGTTCCGGGACCGCCGCCGTGGCCGCGGTGAGCGCGCCGAGGGCGGCGACGGTGGCCGCGACGGCGGACGCGACGGCGGACGCGAGCCGCAGGTCGGTGAGGACGACGTGCTCGTCCCGGTGGCCGGCATCATCGACGTGCTCGACAACTACGCATTCGTACGGACCACCGGCTACCTGGCCGGCCCGAACGACGTCTACGTCTCCATGTCGCAGATCAAGAAGTACGGCCTGCGGCGCGGCGACGCCATCACCGGTGCGGTGCGCGCCTCGCGCGACGGCGAGCAGCGGCGGGACAAGTACAACCCGCTGGTGCGGCTGGACACCATCAACGGGATGGAGCCGGACGAGGCGAAGCGCCGGCCGGAGTTCTACAAGCTCACCCCGCTTTACCCGCAGGAGCGCCTGCGGCTGGAGACCGAGCCGCACATCCTCACCACCCGGGTCATCGACCTGGTCATGCCGCTCGGCAAGGGCCAGCGCGCGCTGATCGTGTCGCCGCCGAAGGCGGGTAAGACGATGGTGCTCCAGGCCATCGCGAACGCGATCACGCACAACAACCCGGAGTGCCACCTGATGGTGGTGCTGGTGGACGAGCGGCCCGAAGAGGTCACCGACATGCAGCGGTCGGTGAAGGGCGAGGTCATCGCGGCGACGTTCGACCGTCCGCCGCAGGACCACACCACCGTGGCCGAGCTGGCGATCGAGCGGGCGAAGCGCCTGGTCGAGCTGGGCCACGACGTGGTCGTGCTGCTCGACTCGGTGACCCGCCTCGGCCGCTCGTACAACCTGGCGGCGCCGGCCAGCGGCCGGATCATGTCGGGTGGTATCGACTCCACCGCGCTCTACCCGCCGAAGCGCTTCCTGGGTGCGGCCCGCAACATCGAGAACGGCGGCTCACTGACCATCCTCGCCACCGCGCTGGTGGAGACCGGGTCCATGGCGGACACGGTCATCTTCGAGGAGTTCAAGGGCACCGGCAACGCGGAGCTGAAGCTGGACCGGAAGATCGCCGACAAGCGCATCTTCCCGGCCATCGACATCCACCCGTCCGGCACGCGCAAGGAGGAGATCCTGCTCGCGCCGGAGGAACTGGCCATCATCCACAAGCTCCGGAAGGTCCTGCACTCGCTGGACTCGCAGGCGGCGCTGGACCTGCTGCTCGACAAGCTCAAGCAGACCCGTACCAACATCGAGTTCCTGATGCAGATCGCCAAGTCGACGCCGGGGGAGTGACCCTCCCCGGGTGAGGCAGCGAGAAGGGCACGGCCACGAGGCCGTGCCCTTCTCGCGTCCCTGCCCGTCGGTTTCGTGGGTGAGCTTCGGTGCCGCATGCCGCATGCCGCATGCCGCATGCCGGTGCGATGCCGGGTGCCGGGCGTCGGGTTCCGCGTGCCGGGCGTCGGGCGTCGGGTGCTGCGTACCGCAGACGGGCAGCCGGACGGTCCACCTTGCCAGCTCGCTTCCGTGACGATCGGTAACCTTCGCCTCGAAGAGCCTCGTTGTGACTCTATGTGACTGAATTTGGGCGCGTGAAGAGCTTGCCGCTCCGGCCGTCGCTGCGGATGGCCTGTGACCAGGCAATTCGTCGTGGGTTGCGATCCGGCTGCACCATCCTCCAGTTCCCCTTTGCTCTGCATCCACATAGGCACCGCTTACATGGCGTGTCCGGTGCGGATATGGATGCAGAGCAAAGGGGACGGAGCGGGGGGTGGAGCGGCGCGGAGTCGCCCACTCTCCGTGACCGAATGTTGGTGGCCGCACGCCGCAGGGCCGCACGCCGCAGGGCCGCACGCCGCAGGGCCGCACGCCGCAGGGCCGCACGCCGCAGGGCGGCCCCCTGAGCGCACGCCGCAGGGCGACCCCCGAGCGCACGCGCGGTGTGGGTGGCCGTGGGGCCCCGAGCGCATGTCGCGGTGTGGCCGTGAGTGCGGCGGTGAGGTCCGTGAGTGCGCCGTGAGGCCCGTGAGTGCGGCGGCGGGGCGCGCGGTCGCAGCACGTGCTGCCGGGTGGTGCGGTGCGGGGAGGTGCGGTGCGGCGCCCGCGCTCCGGAGGCCCGCGCTCCCGGGGCCCGCGCTCGGGGAGGTGCGGTGCGGGGCCCGCGCTCCCGGGGGTCCGCGTTTCGAAGGGCGGTGCCGGCAATGGCGGGGACGACCGCCGGAAGGGTGGAGTTTTCCTTCGCTTTGGCCGGCAGGTATTGAAACTTCTATTCACCGTCCGGTTGACTGTCGCCCATGCGTACCCGCAGACGATCCGCCCGGCTCGCAGGCGTCCTGCTGCTGACGCCGCTGCTCACCCTGGCCGGCACTGTGCCGGCGAACGCCGGTGCGCCAGCTCCGGCCACCGACCCGTCCCTCACCGCCGCCGAGGACGCGCCGCGCGCCTCCTCGTACTCCGCGGGCTCCGTGACGCTCGCCGGCGACCCTGCCGCGAGCATGTCGGCCACCGCGGCCCCGACCGGCGTGGAGCCGGCCGGCGGGCTGGAGACGGCGAAGACCACCCGCCCGGTCGCCCCGGGCCTCAACCTGACCTCCTTCGACCGGTACGACGCCGACGGCTGGCTGCGCGCGGACGCGCTGACCGCCGACCTCACCGGCGGCCTCACCGTGGACTACGTCAACTCCGGCGCGGTCAGCCGGGCCGAGCCGCTGCGCGGCGCCGTCGACGCGGCCCGTGCGGTCGCGGCCGTCAACGGCGACTTCTTCGACATCAACAACTCCGGTGCCGCCCAGGGCGTCGGCGTCCGCGACGGCCAGCTGGTCCAGTCTGCGGTCAGCGGGCACCGCAACGCCGTCGCGATCACCACCGAGGGGCTCGGCCGGGTCATCGAGGTGAACTTCGACGGCACCGCGACCCTGCCCACCGGTCCGGTGACGCTGACCCAGTTCAACAACATGATCCAGGCGAACGGGATCGGCGTGTTCACCGCGCTCTGGGGGTCGTACACCCGGCAGCGTGCGGTCGAGGGCGCCGCCCGCGTCACCGAGGTCACGGTGGTCGACGGCCGCGTCGCCACCGTCGCCGGCACGGCCGGAAGCGGGGCGGTCCCGGCCGGCACCACCGTGCTGCTCGGCCGCGACGCCGGCGCGGACGCCCTCGCCGGGCTGCGTCCCGGCGACGCGGTGACCGTCGCCTACCGGCCGAAGCCGGCCGACGGCAGCAACCTGCACGCGGCCGTCGGCGGCGGCAACGTGCTGGTCCGCGACGGGGTGGTGCAGAGCATCGCCGACGCGTCGCTGGCTCCGCGCACGTCCGTCGGCTTCTCCGCCGACGGCCGGCGCATGATCATGCTGACGGTGGACGGCCGGCAGGTCGACAGCCGGGGCGTCACCCAGACCGAGATGGGCCGCATGATGGCCGAGCTCGGCGCGCACCACGCGCTCAACCTCGACGGCGGCGGCTCCTCGACGCTGCTCGCCCGGGAGCCGGGCGCGGCGGCTGTGCAGGTGGAGAACAGCCCGTCCGACGGCAGCGAGCGGGCCGTGCCCAACGGCCTGGCCATCTACGCGCCCAAGGGCAGCGGCCGGCTCACCGGGTACTGGCTGGAGACCGCCAGCGACCCGACCACCGCCCCCGGCGTCGCGCCGGTGCGCGGCGGCCGGCCCGACCGCGTCTTCCCCGGCCTGACCCGCCAGCTCACCGCCGCCGGCCACGACGAGACGTACGGCCCGGCGGCCGGCGCGCCGACGTGGCGGGCCAACCCGGCGGCGCACGGCGTCGTCGACGGCAAGGGCCGCTTCCGGGCCCTCCTGCCCGGAAGCACCACGGTCACCGCCTCGCGGGGCGCGGCCCGTGGCACCCTCGACCTGACCGTGCTCGGGCCGCTGGCCCGGATCGACTCCACGGTGGACAGGGTCGGCCTGACCGGTGCCGAGGGCAGCGCGCTGTTCGGCGTCGTCGGCTACGACGCCGAGGGCAACACCGCCCCCATCGAGCCGGCCGACCTGAAGCTCGACTACGACAAGGACCTGCTGAAGATCGCCCCGACCGCCGACGGCAACCTCGCCGTCACCGCCCTGCGGGACACCGGCTCGGCGCTGGTCACCGTCCACGTCGGCCGGAGCAGCACCGTCCTGCCGGTCACCGTCGGGCTGACCGACGTGCCGGTGGCCGGCTTCGACGACGCGGCATCCTGGAAGTTCAGCCAGGCGCGGGCCAGCGGCGCGGTCGCGCCCGCGCCGGGCCGCACCGGCACGGGCCTGAAGATGACGTACGACTTCAGCCAGTCCACCGGCACCCGGGCCGCGTACGCGGACCCGCCCGCCTGGATCGCGGTGCCCGGCCAGCCGCAGGCGTTCGGCATGTGGATCCACGGCAACGGCACGGGGGAGTGGCCCAGCCTGCACCTGCACGACGCGCAGGACACCCAGCACGTGCTGCGCGGCCCGCTGATCACCTGGACGGGCTGGAAGTACGTCGAGTTCGCCGTACCCGCCGGGGTGCAGTACCCGGTGCGGATCCGCCGGTTCTACGTGGCGGAGACCAACGCCGCCGCGCAGTACCGCAGCGAGGTCATCATCGACGACCTGGTGGCGAAGGTGCCGCCGACGGTCGACGTGCCGGCCGAGAAGCCGCGTACCGACCGGGTGGTGCTGCGCGACGGCACCGTGGACGGGGCGCCCTGGCGCTTCGCCGTCCTGTCCGACGCGCAGTTCGTCGCGGCGAACCCGGACAGCGACCTGGTCGCCCAGGCCCGCCGTACGCTCCGCGAGGTCAAGGCCGCGAAGCCGGACTTCCTGGTGATCAACGGCGACTTCGTGGACACCGCCTACCCGGCGGACTTCGCGCTGGCCAAGCGGCTACTGGACGAGGAACTCGGCGGCGAGGTGCCGTACTACTACGTGCCCGGCAACCACGAGATCATGGGTGCCCCGATCGCCAACTTCCGGGCCGCCTTCGGCGACACCGAGCGCACCTTCGACCACAAGGGCACCCGGTTCGTCACGCTGAACTCGTCGACGGGTTCGCTGCGCGGCGGCGGCTTCGACCAGGTGCGGATGCTGCGCGAGGCGCTCGACTCGGCGACCGGTGACCCGGCCGTCAACTCGGTGGTCGTGCTGCACCACCACCCGCCGCGCGACCCGAGCCCGGCCAAGGCCAGCCAGCTCGGCGACCGGAAGGAGGCGGCCCTGCTGGAGCAGTGGCTGGCCGACTTCCAGCACCGCACCGGCAAGGGTGCCGCGTTCGTCGGCGGGCACGTCGGCACCTTCCACGCCGACCGGGTCGACGGGGTGCCGTACCTGATCAACGGCAACTCGGGGAAGAACCCCTCCACCCCGGCCGACCAGGGCGGCTTCACCGGGTGGACCGAGTTCGGGGTGGACCCGGTGAGCCCGGCCGAGGCCGACCGGGCCCGGCGCAACCCCCTCGTCGAGGGCCCGCGCTGGGTCGCCGCCGAGTTCCACGCGCACGTCGACGCGCTCGCCCTGGCCGCCCCGGCCAGCGTCGCGGTCGGCACCCCGGCGACGGTCACCGCCACGGTGACCCAGCCCGGCGGGCGTACGGTGCCGGTGGCGGCGCCGGTGAGCGCGGACTGGTCCGCCTCGCCGAACGTGCACGTCGGCTCGATCCTCGGGCTGAAGCCCTGGCATGTGGCCCGCTTCGACCCGGCCACCGGCAAGCTCACCGCCCTGCGCCCCGGCGCGCAGGTCAAGCTCGCCGTCGCGGTCAACGGGGCGCGGGCGGAGGCGACGATCACCCTGACGGCCGCCGCCGCGGCTCCCGCCGCCTGAGGTGTAAGGAAGTCGCCCTCGGCGGGTCGTGCCCCGGACGGGGTACGACCCGCCGACGGCGGCCGTGCCGGGACGAATGCCCGGCCAGGCGTCGGGAATGCGGGGGGTGGGGCGTGCGTTGTCGATGCCGGACCAGCCGTGCGGCCCGACTGCCGGGTCGGCGTACGCCCATGGCACACTGGTCAATCGGCCACCGGTTCCGGTTCACGCCCGAGCCCGTCGCGCGCCGCGACGGACACCGACGGCGACCCGGCGACCATCCACGAGAGGACCGAGGCGAGATGAAGTCCAACATCCACCCGGAGTACGTGACCACCGAGGTCAGCTGCTCCTGCGGTAACACGTTCACCACCCGCAGCACCGCCAAGGGCGGCTCGATCCACGTCGAGACCTGCAGCGCCTGCCACCCGTTCTACACCGGCAAGCAGCGCGTCCTGGACACCGCGGGCCGGGTGGCGAAGTTCCAGCAGAAGTACGCCAAGGTTCAGGCCAAGAAGGCCAAGTAGCTCCTCGTTCGGCGCCCGCGTCCGGTTTCGTGCCGGACGCGGGCGCCGTCCGTATTCCCCCTGGTCCTGCCCCCGTCCCCGTCGAAGGAGCCTCCCCCGCATGAGCAGCGAGCGCCTGGCCGCCCTCCTCGACGAGTACGCCGAGCTGGAGAAGCGGCTGGCGGACCCGGCCATCCACGCCGACCAGGGCACCGCCCGCCGGATCGGCCGCCGGTACGCCGAGCTGGTCCCGCTGCACAAGGCGGCCGGGGAGCTGGAGCAGGCCCGCGCCGACCTCGCCGCCGCCCGGGAGCTGGTCGCCGAGGACGCGTCCTTCGCCGCCGAGGCCGAGTCGATCGCGGAGAGCCTGCCGGCGCTGGAGCAGCGGCTGGCGGAGCTGCTGATCCCGCGCGACCCGCACGACGCCAAGGACGTGATCGTCGAGATCAAGGCGGGCGAGGGCGGCGAGGAGTCCGCGCTGTTCGCCGGCGACCTGCTGCGGATGTACACCCGCTACGCCGAGCGGCGCGGCTGGCTCACCGAGGTGCTCGACGCCCAGGACTCGGACCTGGGCGGGGTGAAGGACGTCTCGCTGGCGATCAAGACCAAGGGCGTGCCCGAGGGCGGCAACGGCGTCTGGTCCCGGCTGAAGTGGGAGGGCGGCGTGCACCGGGTGCAGCGCGTACCCGTCACGGAGTCGCAGGGCCGCATCCACACGAGCGCCGCCGGGGTGCTGGTGCTGCCGGAGGCCGAGGACGTCGACGTCACCATCGACCCGAACGAGCTGCGCATCGACGTGTTCCGCTCGTCGGGGCCCGGCGGCCAGTCGGTGAACACCACCGACTCGGCGGTACGGATCACGCACGTGCCGACCGGCATCGTGGTCTCCTGCCAGAACGAGAAGTCCCAGTTGCAGAACCGGGAGCAGGCGATGCGGATTCTGCGCGCCCGCCTGCTGGCGGCGGCCCAGGAGCAGGCCGACGCGGCCGCCTCGGACGCCCGCAAGGCGCAGGTGCGCACCGTGGACCGTTCCGAGCGGATCCGCACCTACAACTTCCCGCAGAACCGGATCACCGACCACCGGATCGGCTACACCGCGTACAACCTGGACCTGGCGCTCGCCGGTGACCTGGACGGGGTCCTCGACGCCCTCGCCGAGGCCGACCGCGCCGCCCGCCTGGCCGGCGACACCGAGCTGACCCGCCGCTGACCCCGGGGCCCGACGGGGCGGCCGGGGTCAGGAGGCGCGGGGGCGGGTCTTCGCCGCCAGCATCGCGCGGTCGGCGGCCTCGAACGCGGTGCCGAGGGCGTCGCGCAGGCCGGGACCGGTGGCGCCCACCTCGGCGAAGCCGACGCTGACCCCGACCGGCGTGCCGGGGACCAGCGACTCCCAGTCCTCGGTGCGCACCGCGGCGTCGATGCGGCGGCCCACCTCGGCCGCCTCGGTCATCCCGGCGCCGGGCAGCACCACCACGAACTCGTCCCCGCCGTAGCGGGCCACGAAGTCGCCACGGCGCATCACCCGGTTGATCACCCCGGCGATGCGCTGGAGCACCAGGTCGCCGGAGTGGTGCCCGTGCCGGGTGTTGACGGCCTTGAAGCCGTCCAGGTCGCAGACGCCGATCACCACCCGGTCGCCGTGGGCGACCAGGGTGGCGATGTAGCGCTCCAGCCGCCGCCGGTTGGGCAGCCCGGTCAGCGGGTCGGTCAACGCCTCGCCCTCGAAGCGGGCCGCCTCGCGGCGCATCTCCTCGTGGTCGATGCGGGCGGCGATGCCGTCGATGTAGACGTCGCGGAGCCGGTCGTTGCGCTGGGCGGCCAGCCGGAACGCCAGCCGGTCGGCCCGGTGCGCGCCCGCGTGGTCGCCGGCGCGGGCCAGGGCGATGCTGCGCAGCCGGGCCGGTTCGGCCGCGCCCAGCGTCTCCGTGGAGACCTGGACGGTGTCCAGCCGGGTGACTGCCTCGATCGGCCGTCCCTCGGCGACGGCCAGGCAGACCTGACCGAGCTGGCGCATGTCGCGGGCGCGGGCGCTGTCGCCGCCGTGGCCGAGCAGCCGGGCCGGGCCGGCCTTCGGGTCGGCGTCCCACCGGTCGCCGAGGGCCGCCCGCCGGGCGGCGGCGTAGCCGTACGCGGCCAGGCTGCTGGGGCGCAGCTTCCCGGCCCGCCCGCTGCCCAGGAACCGGTCCAGGTCGGCGGCGACGTCGCGCAGCACCCGCAGGCAGCCGTCGCTGTCGCCGTTGTGGTCCAGGGCGACGGCGTTGCGCAGTCGGATCCCGGGGGCGGCGAAGGTCTCCTCCGGGATCTCGGCGGCGCTGCCGAGCTGCCGCGCCCGTTCGATGGCGCCGAGGGCGTAGCCGTGGAAGCTGAGGTACGAGTAGGCCATCGCCAGGTCGTGCCAGCCCCACGCGGTGTCCCGGTCGGGGTCCGCCACGGCGCCCAACGCCCGGGCGGCCTTCACCAGGTGGGTGACGCAGCGGTCCAGTGCGCCCTGGTGGTGCGCGGCGAGGGCGGCCAGCGCGTTGAGGTGCCCGAGCAGGTAGGGCTCGGCGAGGTCGCGGACGGCGGTGGAGGCCTCCTCGACGGCCCGGGTGTACTCCGCCGTCCGCCCGAGGTTGATCACTGCGGAGAGGCGCTGCACCAGGGCGTCGGCCCGCGCGTACGGGTCGGTGGTGGTGGCGACGACCCGGTCGAGGATCGCGTACGCCTCGGCGGAGCGGCTGGACTCCTGGAGGGCCCGCGCCCGCGTCAGGGCGTCAACCTGGTCGGTGACCCGGTCGAGCCAACCCACCGCGACCTCCTGTCGGTGTGCGTCCGGACGCATCCGCTCGTGATGTCCAGCGCGACGCCCCATGATTATCTCGTGACCACCGTGCCGCAACACCCGTCCGAAGGGACGAGACGGCAGCGCCCTTCCGTGGCGTTGGCCCGGGCGTCCCGGGCCCTCGCCGACGCCGGTATCGCCTCGCCCCGCGCCGAGGCGGAGCAGTTGGCCGCGTACGTGCTGGCGGTGCCCCGGGGGCGGCTGGCGCTGGCCGACGACCTCACGGCCGACCAGCTCGACCGGTTCGACGAGCTGGTCGCGCGGCGGGCCGGGCGGGAACCCTTGCAGCATCTCACCGGCAGTGCCGGCTTCCGGCACCTGGAACTGGCCGTCGGGCCGGGCGTCTTCGTGCCCCGGCCCGAGACGGAGCTGCTCGCCGGCTGGGGCATCGCGCAGGGCCGGCGCCTGGGCGCCGCGCTGGTGGTGGACCTGTGCAGCGGCTCGGGGGCGATCGCCCTCTCGGTGGCCCAGGAGCTGCCGGCGGCCCGGGTGGTGGCGGTGGAACGGTCGGCGGCGGCGCTGCCCTGGCTGCGGCGCAACGCGGCGGCCCGCGCCGAGGCGGGGGACCGGCCGATCGAGGTGGTGGCGGCGGACGTCACCGCCGCCGACCTGCTCGCCGACCTGGTGGGCCGGGTCGACGTGCTGCTCTGCAACCCGCCGTACGTGCCGTCGGGGGTGGCCGTGCCCCCGGAGGTGGGCCGGCACGATCCGGCGAACGCGGTCTTCGGCGGTGGGGACGGCCTGGCGGTGATCCGCCCGGTGATCGCGCGGGCGGCGGCGCTGCTGCGCCCGGGTGGCGTGTTCGGCGTGGAGCACGACGACACGCACGGCACGGCGGTGCCCGACCTGCTCGCCGCGGACGGCCGGTTCGAGGCGGTCGCCGGCCACCTGGACCTGGCCGGACGGCCCCGCTTCGCGACCGCGTCCCGCCGGGCGGACGGCCAGCACGCCGCCGTCGCCGCGACGTGGCAGACTGACTCCTCGTGATGCTCTACGACTGCCGGTCGCCCGCCGACCGGGACCGCGGCATCGCCGCTGCCATCGAGGCGGTCAAGAACGGCGAGCTGGTCGTCCTGCCGACCGACACGGTCTACGGGATCGGCGCGGACGCGTTCACCCCGTACGCGGTCAAGGCCCTGCTGGACGCCAAGGGCGGCCGTCAGGTGCCGCCGCCCGTGCTGATCGGCTCCCGGCACACCCTCGACGGCCTGGTCTACTCGCTGCCCCAGGCGGCCCGGGACCTCGTCGAGGCGTTCTGGCCCGGGGCGCTGACCATCATCGTGGCCCACTCGCCCAGCCTGCGCTGGGACCTCGGCGACTCCTCCGGCACGGTGGCGGTGCGGATGCCGCTGCACCCGGTGGCGCTGGAGGTGCTGCGCGAGACCGGCCCGATGGCGGTCGCCTCGGCCAACAAGACCGGCCAGCCGGCCGCCCTCACCGCCGAGGAGGCCCGCGACCAGCTCTCCTACTCGGTGCGGGCCTACCTGGAGGCCGGGCCCTGCCCGGATCCGGTGCCGAGCACGATCGTGGACCTCACCGGCGAGGTGCCGCAGCTTCTCCGCCAGGGCGCCGTCGGGCTGGAGAAGCTCCGCGACGTGGTGCCCGACATCCTCGTCGGCCAGGGGGTCTGAGTGCCTCCGTTCACCGTGCTGCACGTGTGCATGGGCAACATCTGCCGCTCCCCGATGGCCGAGCGGCTGCTGGCCCTCGCCGTCCGGGAACGGCTGGCCCGCCGCGAGGTCGACCCGGAGCGCGCCGACGAGCTGCTGCACAGCCACAGCGCCGGCACCGGTGGCTGGCACGCCGGCGAGGAGATGAACCCGCCGGCGTCGCGCCAGGTGACCTCCCGGGGCGGCAGCGTCGCCGGCTTCGCCGCGCGCAAGCTGCGGTCGGACCACATCGACGCCGCCGACCTCGTCCTGACCGCCACTGCCGACCAGCAGGAGTACGTGGTGGCGCTGCGCCCCGACGCCGAGTCGCGCACGTTCGTGCTGGGCGAGTTCGGTCGGCTGCTCGCCGGCGTGGACGCCGCCGCCCTGCCGGCGGCCGGGGCGACCCCCGACGCGGTGTACGCGCGCGGTGTGGCCCTGGTGGAGGCCGCCCACGCCGCCCGGCTGGGCACCACCTCGCTGCCCACCGACGATCTCGACGATCCGTGGGGGCGCGGCGACCAGTGCTTCAGCCGGGTCGCCGACGAGATCGAGGAGAGCGTCCACCCCCTCGCCGCGGTGCTGCTGCCGTAACCCGCCCGAGGTACCCGCCCGCGTGAGTTTCCTGCGGGTTTGGGGGAAAGGGGCGGTACAGAGGGGCTTTCGGGTCATTCTGAGTGGGTCCTGACCGGCTCCTGCGGGGAGAGCTGATGACCCGGGCACGCCTCGACAAAGTGTTCACCGTGCTGCTCGCCGGCTCGCTGGCCGGGCTGGCGCTCGCGGTGGCGGCCCTCCCGGCCGCGCTGGTCTTCGGGATCGGGTTCTCGGCGCTCGCCGCGCCGTACTCGGAGTTGCCGAACACGCTGCGCACGCCGCCCACGCCCCAGCGCTCGAACCTCTACGCCAACGACGGCAAGACGCTGATCACCTCCTTCTACCAGGAGGACCGGGTCGACGTGCCGCTGGCCGAGGTGGCGCCGGTGATGCGGCAGGCGGTCATCGCCGCCGAGGACACCCGGTTCCACGAGCACAGCGGGGTCGACCTGCGCGGCGTGGCGCGGGCCTTCACCGTCAACCGGGGGGCTGGGGAGACCCGGCAGGGCGCGTCCACGCTGACCATGCAGTACGTCCGCAACGTGCTCAGCAACGACCCCCGGCTGAGCGAGCGGCAGCGCGCCGCCGCCACCGAGCTCAGCACCGCCCGCAAGATCCAGGAGATGCGGTACGCGCTGGCCCTGGAGCGGGAGCTGAGCAAGGACGAGATCCTCGCCCGCTACCTCAACATCGCCTACTTCGGCGCGGGCGCGTACGGGGTGGGCGCCGCGAGCCGCCGATACTTCTCGAAGCCGCCGGCGGACCTCACCCTGGCCGAGGCGGCGCTGCTGGCCGGCCTGGTCCGCTCCCCGCACACCGACGACCCGATCAACGGCGACGCGGACGCGGCGCTCGCCCGCCGGGCGTACGTGCTGGACCGGCTGGTGGAGTCCGGGCAGGTCCCCGCCGAGGCGGCGGACCGGGCCAGGGCGGAGCAGTTGAAGCTGCGCCCCAGCCAGACGCCGAACGACTGCACGGCGGTGCCGGCGGAGCACAACGACTGGGGCTTCTTCTGCGACTGGTTCACCCGCTGGTGGAACGCCCAGCCGGCGTTCGGCGCGACGGTCGACGAGCGGCAGCTCACGCTGCGCCGGGGCGGGTTCTCCATCGTCTCCTCGCTCGACCCGGCGGTGCAGCGCGCCACCACCGAGCAGGTGCGCCGGATCTACTCGGTGGACGACCGCCGGGCGGCGCCGACGGCGGTGGTCCAGCCCGGCACGGGCCGGGTCCTCGCGATGGCGGTGAACCGCAACTACGGCGTGGCCGACAACCCGGCCGGGCAGAAGAACCACCCGAACACGGTCAACCAGTTGGTCGCCGGGGGCGGGGCGATCGAGGGTTACCAGGCCGGCTCCACGTTCAAGGTCTTCACGATGCTGGCCGCGCTGGAGTCCGGGCTGCCGCTGAGCACGGAGTTCGACGCGCCGGAGCGGATCGTGACCGACTACTCGGCGAGCGGGGCGGCGAGCTGCGACGGGTACTGGTGCCCGCGCAACGCCAGCGACCTGATGGACGGCCGGCACACCATGTGGACCGCCTTCGGCGAGTCGGTCAACACGTACTTCGCCTGGCTGACCGAGCGGGTCGGCGCGGACCGGGTGGTGGAGATGGCCGAGCGGCTCGGCATCGTCTTCCGTGCCGAGGACGACGCGCGGCTGGCCCGCCACGGCGCGCGCGAGTGGGGGCCGTTCACCCTCGGGGTCTCCGCCACCACCCCGCTCGACCTGGCCGGCGCGTACGCCGCCGTGGCGGCCGAGGGCTCGTGGTGCGCGCCGCTGCCGGTCGTCTCGATCGCCGACGCCGCCGGCCGCCCGGTGGCCGCGGCGCGGACGCACTGCCGGCAGGCGGTGGACCCGGACGTGGCCCGGGCGGCGGCCGACGCGGCCCGCTGCGTGGTCGGCGACCAGTCGATGTACCGGGAGTGCGACGGCGGCACCGCGGAGGGGCTGCGTCGGCAGCTCGGCCGGCCGGTGGCGGGCAAGACGGGCAGCTCGGACGGGTACGCGACGGAGACCGTGGTCGCCTTCACCCCGCAGCTCGCGGTCGCCTCGATCGCCGCGAACCCCGACGACCCGCGCGACGCGGTGGGCCAGCGGGTGCAGGGGCAGCTGGTCGAGGCCGTGGGGGAGGTGCTCGCCTTCGCGCTGCGCGACGAGCCCGTCCGCGACTTCGTGCCGCCCAGCGAGGAGACCGCCTTCCGGCTCACCGGCGCCCGCGCCGGCAACTGAGCCCGGCGGGCCGCAGGGGCGCGGGCGGCTCAGCGGCGCGGGGGCGCGGCCACGGGCCGGCGGGCCGCCTGCTCGGCCTGGCGGGCGATGTTGCGGGCCATCCCGCCGAAGACCACCGCGTGGAAGGGCGCCACCGCGCCCCAGTACGCGTGCCCGGGCAGCCCGCGCGGCAGGAACACCGCCCGCTGCTGGTAGCGGCTGCCCTCGCCGTCCACCCGGACCACCCGCATCTCCAGCCAGGCCCGGCCCGGCAGCCGCATCTCGGCGCGCAGCCGCAGCAGCTCGCCGGGCACGATCTCCTCCACCCGCCAGAAGTCCAGCGCCTCGCCGACCTGGAGGCGGTGCGGGTCGCGCCGGCCCCGGCGCAGCCCCACGCCGCCGATCAGCCGGTCCAGCCAGCCGCGGACCGACCAGGCCAGCGGGAACGAGTACCAGCCGTGCTCCCCGCCGACGCCCTCGACGACCCGCCACAGCTCCTCCGGCGGTGCGTGCACCGCCCGCTCGCGGAGGTCGGTGTAGGCGGTCCCGCCGGACCACTCCGGGTCGCTGGGCAGCGGCTCGGCCGGCGCGTCGGGGCCGCTCGCGGTCGACCAGCGGGTCTCCACCTCGCCGTCGCGGACCTTCGCCAGGGCCGCCGCGACCGCCTGGTCGAAGCCGGTCAGCCCCTCCGGCGGGTCGGGCACGTACGCGGCGATGTCGTGCTCGTGGGCGACGGCCTCGTGGACCAGGCTCTCCACCAGCGGTCGGGCGATCGCGTTCGGCACCGGCGTGACGAGCCCGACCCAGTGCGAGGAGAGCGACGGCGTCAGCGGTCGCACCGGCACGATGGTCCGCCGGCGCAGCCCGGCCACCCGCGCGTACCGCTGCATCATGTCCTGGAAGGTGAGGATGTCCGGCCCGCCGATGTCGAAGGCGCGGTTGACCTCCGGCGGCAGGTGCGCGCAGCCGGCCAGGTAGCGCAGCACGTCCCGGACGGCGATCGGCTGGATCCGGTTGCGGACCCAGCGGGGGGTGACCATGGCCGGCAGCCGCTCGGTCAGGTAGCGCAGCATCTCGAACGAGGCCGACCCGGACCCGATGATCACCGCGGCCCGCAGCACCGCCGTCGGCACCCCGCTGTCGAGCAGGATCCGCCCCACCTCGGCCCGGGAGCGCAGGTGCGCCGACGGGACCTCCCGGTCCGCCGCCGGCTCCGGCCCGCCCAGGTAGACGATGCGGCGTACGCCCGCGGCGCGCGCGGCCTCGGCGAACCGGGTGGCGGCCTCCCGGTCGGCGGCCTCGAAGCCGGCCTGGCCGAGCGAGTGCACCAGGTAGTAGGCGACGTCCACGCCCGCGAACGCTGCGGGCAGCGTTTCCGGCCTGCGCAGGTCGCCCTCGACGATCTCCGTCTGCGCCGCCCACGGCACGTCCCGCAGCCGTCCCGCCTTGCGGGCGAGGCAGCGCACCGTGTGCCCCTCGGCCAGCAGCCGGGGCGTCAGCCGCCCGCCGATGTAACCCGTTGCTCCCGTGACCAGGCATCTCACGGTCTCCAGTGTGCGGCCCAATAGACTCTGGCGTCGTGGCTACTGAGACGAGCACCTTCTGGGGGCCGGACTTCGACCAGCTCCGCGCGACCGACCCGGAGATCGCCGGGGTGGTGCTCGGCGAGCTGGACCGGCTCCGGGGCGGCCTGCAACTGATCGCCAGTGAGAACCTCACCTCGCCGGCGGTGCTGGCCGCGCTCGGCTCGACCCTGACCAACAAGTACGCCGAGGGCTACCCGGGCCGGCGCTACTACGGCGGCTGCGCCGAGGTCGACCGGGCCGAGGAGATCGGCATCGCGCGGGCGAAGGAGCTCTTCGGCGCCGAGCACGCCAACCTCCAGCCGCACTCGGGGGCGAGCGCCAACCTGGCCGCGTACGCGGCGCTGGTCCAGCCGGGGGACACGGTGCTCGCCATGGACCTGCCGCACGGCGGCCACCTCACCCACGGCAGCCGGGTCAACTTCTCCGGCAAGTGGTTCCACACGGTCGGCTACACGGTCCGGCGCGACACCGAGCTGATCGACTACGACGAGGTACGCGACCTGGCCCTCGCGCACCGGCCCAAGATGATCATCTGTGGCGCGACGGCGTACCCGCGGTTGATCGACTTCGCGCGGTTCCGCGAGATCGCCGACGAGGTCGGGGCGTACCTGATGGTCGACGCCGCGCACTTCATCGGGCTGGTCGCCGGGAAGGCCGTCCCGTCGCCGGTGCCGCACGCCGACGTCGTCTGCCTCACCACGCACAAGGTGCTGCGGGGGCCGCGCGGCGGCATGATCCTGTGCCGGGAGTCGCTGGCCCAGCGCATCGACAAGGCGGTCTTCCCGTTCACCCAGGGCGGCCCGCTGATGCACGCCGTCGCCGCCAAGGCGGTCGCGCTGCGCGAGGCCGCCCAGCCCGAGTTCCGGGCCTACGCCGAGCGCGTGGTGGCGAACGCGCGGGTGCTCGCCGCGGGGCTGGCCGACGAGGGGATGCGCCCGGTCTCCGGGGGCACCGACACCCACCTCGCCCTTGTCGACCTGCGCGAGGTCGGGGTCACCGGCGCGGACGCCGAGGCGCGCTGCGACGCCGCCGGCATCACCCTGAACAAGAACGCGATCCCGTACGACCCGCAGAAGCCGATGGTCGCCTCGGGCATCCGGGTGGGCACCCCGAGCGTCACCACCCAGGGCATGCGCGAGCCGGAGATGCGCCAGGTCGCCTCGCTGATCGCCCGCGCCGTGCGCACCGATCCGGCCGCCCCCGGGGGCGCCGACACCCTCGCCGGGCTCGCCGGCGAGGTCGCCGAGCTGGTCGCCGCCTTCCCGGCGTACCCCCGATGAGCGAGCCGCGCGCGGGCGAGCCGGGCGCCATCCGGTCCCGGCTGCCGCACCTGCGCCTGCCGCTGCTGGCCTGCGCGGTGCTCGCGCTGGTCGGGGTCCCGGCCGCGGCGGTGCTGCGGGGCGGCACCGGCGCGGCCGGGGTGGCCGCCGGGATCGCGCTGGTCGTCGTCAGCTACCTGGTCTCCGGCCTCTCGGTGGCCTGGGCCGATGCCGTCAACCCTCGGATGATCATGTCGGTGGGGCTGGTCACCTACGCCACGAAGATCGTGGTGCTCGGGGTGGCGATGGCCGCCGTGGCGGCCACCGGCTGGCCCGGTCTGCCGGACATGGGGGTGGCCATCATCGCGGCCGTGGTGGTCTGGACGGGCGCCCACCTGGGCTGGGCCATGCGTACGCCGCTGCCCACGTTCGAGCGACGCGGTGAGTGAGCGTTCTGTCGGATCTGCGTCCGGCATTTCGGGCTGCCGCGGCGGGCCGCACGGGAGTAACCTGACCAACGACTTTCGCGCCCGCGCCATGGCCCGCACGCTGTTCGCAGTGTGGGGGGTGCCGCACACTCCCGCGCGTCCCTGCTGATATTGTTCGCCACGTCATGGCCGAAGACCCACACCCCCGCAGGTCCGACGACCCTTCGTCGGAAGGCGCGGCAGGTGCCGTTCTGGGCTACCTACTCGCCGGCATCGTGGTGTGGGGCTTCCTCGGGTGGTTGGCGGAGCGTTTTCTCGATCTGCGAACCGGCGTCGGGGTCGCCCTCGGCATGATCTTCGGCGCGGCCGGAGCGATTTACCTGATCATGAAGAGGCTCAGTGCTTGAGTGCCGGCACGCGCGGGTCTGTCGAGTGCGGAGGATGACACGGTGAGTGGACAGCTCGTCGCCGCAGAGGGGCTTCCCTGGCCCCCCAGCGTCGGAGATTTCTACCCGCCGGACGTGGCTGGCCCCTGGGTCACCAAGTTCGGGATCATGGTCTGGCTCGCGGTCGCGTTGCTGATCATCTTCTTCATGGTCGCCTACCGGAAGCCCAAGCTGGTCCCCGGTAAGGCCCAGTGGTACGCGGAGTCGGTCTACGGCCTGGTCCGGGACAACATCGCCCGCGAGCAGATGGGCAACGCGGGCATCCGCTTCGCGCCCTACTTCACGGTGCTGTTCAGCTTCATCGTGCTGACCAACCTCTTCGCCATCGTGCCCGGGTTGCAGATCTCGCCGAACTCGCACATCGCGTTCCCCATCGTGCTCGCCGCGATCTCCTACGTGATGTACCTCTACATCGGCGCCCGCAAGCACGGCCTCGGCAAGTACCTCAAGATGAGCCTGATCATCCCGAACGTGCCGTGGCCCATGCACATCCTGCTGATCCCGATCGAGTTCATGCAGACGTTCATCGTCCGGCCCGTCACGCTGGCCCTGCGGCTCTTCGCGAACCTGTTCGCCGGCCACCTGCTGCTGCTGGTCTTCACCATCGGCGGCTTCGTGATGCTCAACTCGAGCAGCCTGTTCATCCAGGTGACCTCGGTCTTCTCCTTCCTGATGGCGATCGTGATGGCCTTCTTCGAGGTGCTGGTCGCCGTCCTGCAGGCCTACGTCTTCGTCACGCTGAGCGCGAACTACATCGGAAGTTCGCTCGCCGACGAGCACTGATCGGGCTCGGCGGGCCACCCGGCCCGACCAAGCTTCTGGTACCGACCCGCGTACGCGTGAGACCTCACGCGTCGAACAGGAGGAATACCCGCAATGACTGTTCTTGCCGAGATCGGCGGTAGCGTCAACACCATCGGCTACGGCCTCGCCGCCATCGGCCCCGGTATCGGTGTCGCCCTGGTCTTCGCGGCCTACATCCAGTCGAGCGCGCGCCAGCCGGAGTCCGCCGGCTACAACCGCACCTGGCTGATCCTGGGCTTCGCCCTGGTCGAGGCGCTCGCGCTGTTCGGCCTGGTGCTCGCCTTCGCTGTCGGCGGCTGACGAAAGCTCTCTCCCGACCCGGAGGTCTGACATGTTCATCGCCGCAGAAGGTGTGGAGCACAACCCGATCCTGCCCATCTGGCAGGAGATGGTCGTCGGGACCATCGCCTTCGCCCTGCTCTGCTTCGTCCTGCTGAAGTTCGTCATGCCCCGCATGGAGGCGATGTACCAGGCGCGGGTCGACGCGATCGAGGGTGGCCTCAAGCGGGCCGAGGCCGCCCAGGCCGAGGCGAACCAGGTGCTCGAGCAGTACCGGGCCCAGCTCGCCGAGGTGCGTACCGAGGCGGCCCGGATCCGGGACGACGCCCGGGCCGACGCCGAGGGCATCCGCCAGGACATCCTCGCCAAGGCGCGGGAGGAGTCCGACCGGATCATCGCCGCGGGCAAGGAGCAGCTCGCCGCCGAGCGCGCCACCATCGTGCGCGAGCTGCGCACCGAGGTCGGCACGATCGCGGTCGACCTGGCCAGCAAGATCGTCGGGGAGTCCCTCGCCGACGAGGCGCGCCGCAAGGGCACCGTCGACCGGTTCCTGAGCAACCTCGAGAGCGCGGGGGCCCGCTGATGCAGGCCGCCAGCCGGGAGTCGTACAAGGTCGCGGCCGAGCGCCTCGACGCGTACGTCCGCGGTGCGGAGCCGTCGGCGGTGGCCACCACCGCCGACGCCATCCTCTCCGTCGCCAACCTGCTGCGGCGCGAGCCGCGGCTGCGCCGGGCGCTCTCCGACCCGGCCCGCACCGGTGCCGACCGTGCCGGGCTGCTCGGCGAGCTGCTGCGCGGCAAGGTCGACGCCGAGGCGCTGGACCTGATCGCCTCGCTGGTCTCCGGCCGCTGGTCGGCGCCCTCGGAGCTGCTCGACGCCGCCGAGCGGCTGGGTGTCGACGCTCTCCTGGCGGGTGCCGACTCCGCGGGCGAGCTGGGCGAGGTCGAGGACGAGCTGTTCCGCTTCGGGCAGGTCGTCGCCGGTTCGCCGGGGCTGTCCAGCGCGCTCTCCGACCCGACCGTCCCGGCCGAGCGGCGGGCCACGCTGGTCGACCAGCTGCTCGCCGGCAAGGCCCGGCCTGTCACCGGCTACCTCGTCGGGGTCGCGCTCGCCGGGTTCGGTGGACGCAACTTCGCCGGGGCGCTCACCCGGCTGGTCGAGCTGGCCGCCGACCGGCGGGACCGGCAGGTGGCGTACGTGACCGCCGCGGCCCCGTTGAGTGAAGAGGACGAGCGCCGGCTGGGCGCGAGTCTCTCCGCGATATACGGTCGGGAGGTCTCCGTCAAGCAGACGGTGGACCCCTCGGTTCTCGGTGGCGTGAGCGTACGGGTCGGTTCCGACCTGTACGACGGCACCGTCCTGCGCCGCCTCAACGAGAGCCGCAACGCGCTCGCGAAGCGCTGAGGCGGCACCCCCGCTCAGCGCCTGTGAATAGACGCCATTCGGACCGGTCGGTACTAGGTATCCCGGGCCCCTGATACTTAAGGAAGCAGAGGATGGCCGAGCTGACCATCTCGACGGAGGAGATCCGCGGCGCCCTGGAGCGCTACGTCTCCTCCTACTCGTCCGAACTCTCCCGCGAGGAGGTCGGCACCGTCGCCGACACCGGCGACGGCATCGCCCACGTCGAGGGCCTCCCCTCGACCATGACCAACGAGCTCCTGGAGTTCGAGGACGGCACGCTGGGTGTGGCGCTGAACCTCGACGTCCGGGAGATCGGTGTCGTCGTTCTCGGTGACTCCGCCAAGCTCGAAGAGGGCCAGCGCGTCAAGCGCACCGAGCGGGTGCTCTCCGTGCCGGTCGGCGACGCCTTCCTCGGCCGCGTGGTCAACGCGCTCGGCCAGCCGATCGACGGCCTCGGCGACATCGCCAACGAGGGCTTCCGCGAGCTGGAGCTCCAGGCCCCGAACGTGATGGCCCGGCAGTCCGTCGACGAGCCGCTGCAGACCGGCCTCAAGGCCGTCGACGCCATGACCCCGATCGGCCGTGGCCAGCGTCAGCTGATCATCGGCGACCGGAAGACCGGCAAGACCACCGTCGCGCTGGACACCATCCTCAACCAGCGGGACAACTGGCGCTCCGGCGACCCGAAGAAGCAGGTCCGCTGCATCTACGTCGCCATCGGCCAGAAGGCCTCCACGATCGCCTCGATCAAGGGCGTCCTGGAGGAGGCGGGCGCGATGGAATACACCACCATCGTCGCCTCCCCGGCCTCCGACCCGGCCGGCTTCAAGTACCTCGCCCCCTACACCGGCTCGTCCATCGGGCAGCACTGGATGTACGGCGGCAAGCACGTCCTCATCGTCTTCGACGACCTGAGCAAGCAGGCCGAGGCGTACCGCGCCGTGTCCCTGCTGCTGCGTCGCCCGCCGGGCCGCGAGGCGTACCCGGGTGACGTCTTCTACCTGCACTCCCGCCTGCTGGAGCGCTGCGCGAAGCTCTCCGACGAGCTGGGCGGCGGCTCGATGACCGGCCTGCCGATCATCGAGACGAAGGCCAACGACATCTCGGCCTTCATCCCGACCAACGTCATCTCCATCACCGACGGCCAGATCTTCCTCGAGACCGACCTGTTCAACCAGGGCGTCCGGCCGGCCATCAACGTCGGCACCTCGGTCTCCCGGGTCGGTGGCGCCGCGCAGGTGAAGCCGATGAAGAAGGTCGCCGGCTCGCTGCGGCTCAACCTGGCCCAGTTCCGCGAGCTGGAGGCGTTCGCCGCCTTCGCCTCCGACCTGGACAAGACCTCCCGCGCCCAGCTGGACCGCGGTTCCCGCCTGGTCGAGCTGCTCAAGCAGGCGAACTACTCGCCGTACCCGGTGCAGGAGCAGGTCGTCTCGGTCTGGGCCGGCACCGAGGGCAAGCTGGACGACGTCCCGGTCGGCGAGATCCGGCGCTTCGAGTCGGAGTTCCTCCAGTACCTCCGGCACAAGCACGAGGGTGTCCTGGCGAGCATCGCCGACCACCAGTGGAACGACGACATCATCAACTCCCTGGACTCCGCCATCACCGAGTTCAAGCAGGTCTTCCTCGGCAAGGAGGACGAGCGGCGGATCAACGACGCGCCGGCCGCGCCGCTGGAGGGCGAGCAGGACCGCGAGACGGTGAGCCGCTACCGCGACGGCACGGGTGACCGCCCGGCCGAGAACCGGTAAGGGCTGATTCATGGCGGCCCAGGTTCGCGTTCTTCGTCAGCGGATCCGCTCGGCGAAGGGGATGAAGAAGATCACCAAGGCGATGGAGCTCGTGGCGACGAGCCGCATCGCCAAGGCCCAGGCCCGGGTGGCGGCGTCCCTGCCGTACGCCCAGGCGGTCACCGGCGTGCTCACGGCGCTGGCGTCCAACGCGCGGATCGACCACCCGCTGCTCACCCCGCGCGAGCGGGTGCGGCGGGCGGGCGTCCTGCTGGTCACCTCCGACCGCGGCCTCGCCGGCGGTTACAGCTCCAACGCCATCAAGATGGCCGAGTCGCTGATCGCCCGGCTGCGCGCCGACGGCAAGGAGCCGGTGCTCTACGTCATCGGGCGCAAGGGTGTCGGGTTCTTCCGGTTCCGTGACCGGCCGATCGAGGCCAACTGGACCGGGTTCTCGGAGCAGCCGACCTTCGCCGACGCCCGCGCCGTGGGCGAGACGCTGATCAAGGCGTTCACCGCCGGCGCGGACGACGTCGACGGTGGCGCCGGTGCGGACGGGGTGCTCGGCGTCGACGAGCTGCACATCGTCTACACCGAGTTCCACTCCCTGATGACCCAGACCCCGGTCGCCCGGATCATGGGCCCCATGCAGGTGGAGGACCGGCCCCGGTCCGAGGGCGCGCTGCCGGCCTACGAGTTCGAGCCGGACGCGGAGGCGCTGCTCGACGCGCTGCTGCCGAAGTACATCAACACGCGGATCTACGCGGCGTTGCTGGAGTCGGCGGCGAGCGAGTCGGCGGCCCGTCGGCGGGCGATGAAGAGCGCCACCGACAACGCCGAAGAGATGATCGAGAAGTACACGCGTGAGATGAA
This sequence comes from Micromonospora sp. NPDC048868, assembly GCF_043198195.1. Lineage (NCBI taxonomy): Bacteria > Bacillati > Actinomycetota > Actinomycetes > Micromonosporales > Micromonosporaceae > Micromonospora > Micromonospora sp. NPDC048868. Next base: position 146,362 of record NZ_JBICUN010000007.1, on the reverse strand, counting down.
CTCGGCCCGCCAGGCCGGGATCACCCAGGAGATCAGCGAGATCGTCGGCGGCGCTAACGCGCTGGCCGCGTCGGGAAGTGAAGTGTGATGACTGCCCCAGTAGAGACCAAGACGGCCACGGGTCGCGTGGTCCGGGTCATCGGCCCGGTCGTCGACGCCGAGTTCCCGCGCGACGTCATGCCGGCCCTGTTCAACGCCCTGCACGTGGACGTGACGCTCTCGGGCGGCGAGAAGACGCTGACCCTGGAGGTCGCCCAGCACCTGGGTGACAACATGGTCCGCGCCATCTCGATGCAGCCGACCGACGGTCTGGTCCGTGGCACCGAGGTGCGCGACTCCGGCTCGCCGATCACCGTTCCGGTGGGCGACACGGTCAAGGGCCACGTGTTCAACGCGATCGGCGAGTGCCTCAACCTCACCGAGGGCGAGACGCTCCAGCCCGACGACCACTGGGGCATCCACCGCAAGGCTCCGGCCTTCGCGGACCTGGAGCCGAAGACCGAGATGCTGGAGACCGGCATCAAGGTCATCGACCTGCTCGCCCCGTACGTCAAGGGCGGCAAGATCGGCCTGTTCGGCGGTGCCGGCGTCGGCAAGACGGTGCTCATCCAGGAGATGATCACCCGGGTGGCCCGGAACTTCGGTGGTACCTCGGTCTTCGCCGGCGTGGGTGAGCGCACCCGCGAGGGCAACGACCTCATCGCCGAGATGACCGAGTCCGGCGTCATCGACAAGACCGCGCTGGTCTACGGCCAGATGGACGAGCCGCCGGGCACCCGGCTGCGGGTCGCCCTGTCGGCGCTGACGATGGCGGAGTACTTCCGCGACGTGAAGAAGCAGGAGGTGCTGCTCTTCATCGACAACATCTTCCGCTTCACCCAGGCCGGCTCCGAGGTCTCCACCCTGCTCGGCCGCATGCCGAGCGCGGTGGGCTACCAGCCGACCCTGGCCGACGAGATGGGCGAGCTCCAGGAGCGGATCACCTCCGTCCGGGGCCAGGCCATCACCTCGATGCAGGCGATCTACGTGCCGGCGGACGACTACACCGACCCCGCCCCGGCCACCACGTTCGCCCACCTCGACGCGACCACCAACCTGGAGCGGTCGATCTCCGACAAGGGCATCTACCCGGCCGTGGACCCGCTGGCGTCCTCGTCCCGGATCCTCGCCCCGGAGTTCGTCGGCGCCGAGCACTTCGCGGTCGCCACCGAGGTGAAGCGGATCCTGCAGAAGTACAAGGACCTGCAGGACATCATCGCCATCCTCGGTATCGAGGAGCTCTCCGAGGAAGACAAGATCACCGTGCAGCGCGCGCGGCGCATCGAGCGCTTCCTGTCGCAGAACACCTACGCGGCGGAGCAGTTCACCGGCGTGCCGGGCTCGACGGTCCCGATCCAGGAGACCATCGAGGCCTTCAGGAAGATCAGCGAGGGCGAGTACGACCACTTCCCCGAGCAGGCCTTCTTCATGTGCGGCGGTCTCGAGGACCTGGAGCGCAAGGCAGCCGAGCTCATGAAGAGCTGACCTGTCGGTCCTGACGAAAGGCCGCCCCGGCATTGCCGGGGCGGCCTTTCGTCCGTTTCCGGATCCGATGATCGCCGCTGCCCGGTTCCGCGTGGTCGGCGATCATGCCGTACGCGAGGTACCGTCGATCCGCCCACCCATCGCGTGGGCGTCGATCCGCAACGAATCGGCCGCATGCGCCCGTCTCCTGATCGTGGGCGTGACGAACGGAGATGATCGTGGGTAAGGCCGACAAGGGCGGTGGCAAGCCGTCCAGGTGGTCGGGGGTGCCGCGCTGGGCCCGGGTCTGCACCGTGCTCGGTGCCGTCCTGATGCTGCTCAGCGGGGCCGTGCTGGTCGGTGCCGAGGCGCTGATGGCCCGTTACGAGGGGGCCGTCGGCAAGGCCGACCTCTTCGGCGACCAGGCCGCCGGGGCGAAGGAGCGCAAGAGCGACATCAAGGGGCCGCTCAACATCCTGCTGGTGGGCATCGACCCGCGCAACCCCGAGATGCCGCCGCTGGCCGACTCGGTCATGGTGCTGCACGTGCCGGCGGAGCTGGACCGGGCCTACCTCTTCTCGATGCCGCGTGACCTCATCGTGGAGATCCCCGAGTTCAGCCGGGCGGAGTTCAACGGCGGCACCGACCGGCTCAACGCGGCGATGTCGTACGGCAGCCGGGTGCCCGGCGGCAACCCGGACGCGGCCCGCGGCTTCGAGCTGTTGGCGACGACGGTGCAGAACGTCACCGGCATCACGCGCTTCGACGCCGGCGCGATCATCAACTTCAACGGCTTCAAGAAGATCGTCGACGCGATGGGCGGCGTCGACATGTACATCGAGCGCGAGGTGCGCTCCGAGCACCGCGAGCCGGACGGCAAGCACCGCAAGGGCAACCCCAACGGCGAGGGCTACGTCGGCCCGCAGGCGGTCTACAAGAAGGGCAACCAGCACCTCAGCGGCTGGCAGGCGCTCGACTACGTCCGTCAGCGCTACCCGAAGAACGGCGTCCCGGACGGCGACTACGGGCGGCAGCGGCACCAGCAGCAGTTCGTCAAGGCCATGGCCGGTCAGGCGCTCAGCGCCGACGTGGTCACCAACCCGGTCAAGCTGGACCGGGTGCTGCGCGCGGCCGGGCAGTCGCTGATCTTCAGTGGCCGGGGCCACGGCGTGGTCGACTTCGGCCTGGCGCTCAAGGACATCCGCCCGGAGACGATCCAGATGATCAAGCTGCCGGGTGGCTCGGTAATCGAGAACGGCGAATACCGGGGCGAGAAGTTCCAGCCCGCCGTGGACGACTTCTTCGCCGCGCTGCAGAAGGGGCAGCTCGACGCGTTCCTGGTGGAGCATCCCGACTTCCAGAACAAGGCGAAGTAGTCGTGGCGCAGGTCTCGCCACCCGCGTTGGGGGCGGGTCTGCGGCACGACTAGACTTTCGGCAATCCGCCGCCGCAGCAAGGAGACAGCGTGGCAAAGCAGCTTCACGTCGAGCTCGTAGCCGTCGAGGAGAAGGTCTGGTCCGGCGAGGCCGAGATGGTCGTCGCCCGCACGACCGAGGGCGAGCTGGGTGTGCTGGCGGGGCACGCGCCCCTGCTCGGCCAGCTTGCCGAGCCCGGCGAGGTGCGCATCAAGCTTCCCGGCGGCGAGCAGGTCTCCTACGAGGTGGCCGGCGGTTTCCTGTCGGTGACCGCCGAGGGCGTCACCGTCCTGGCCGAGAGCGCCACCCCGGTCTCCGCCGCGCAGAGCCGCTGAGCCGAAGCGTCGATGGAGATCGTCGAGGGGATCGGAATCGGCGTCGCCGTCATCCTCGGCGCACTCCTGATCCTCTTCGCCCGGCGGGCCGTCGTCACCCGTAGCGGTGGCATCATCCGGCTCGGCGTCCGGACCTCCACGATGCTCGACGGCCGAGGCTGGTCTCCCGGCTTCGGCCGCTTCGTCGGCGACGAACTCCGCTGGTACCGGCTGTTCAGCTTCGCCATCCGGCCCGCCCGGGTGCTCTCCCGCGAACAGCTTGCCGTCGAACGACGGCGGCTGCCCGAGGGGCAGGAGCGCCTCTCGATGCCCGCCGACTGGGTCATCCTCCGCTGTACGAGTGACCACGCCCCGGTGGAGATCGCCATGGCCCGGTCCACCGTCACCGGATTCCTCTCCTGGCTCGAGGCCGCCCCTCCGGGGGCGGTCTCGCCGCGTCTGGCCTCCCAGGACTGGCCCGCCGCCTGATCAGGTGCCGTCGCACTGCCCACGGTTCGGCGCACTTTTACACCCTGCACCGTTACCGGTTTCGTCAGGTGGCCGCTGAACTACTCGGGTGGCGACGCGACCAGTTCGATTTCGTACCCCTGGTTATCAGTGAGATAGGCGGCGTACGTGTCGGGACCGCCGGCGTGCGGATGGCGGTCGGGGAAGAGCAATGACCAGCCGTACGCCGGCGCGGCCTCGACCAGCCGGTCCACGGCGGCGGGCGGGCCGGCGTGGAAGGCCAGGTGGTTCAGGCCGGGGGCCAGCCGGTCGTGCCGCCGCCCGCGCAGCGCCTGCGACTGCTCCAGCACCAGGTACGTCGGGCCGAGCCGCCAGGAGCGGCCGTCCGGCCACTCCTGGAACGGCTTCCAGCCCAGCTCGCCGAGCAGCCAGCCCCAGCAGAGTGTGGCGGCGTTCAGATCGGGCACCCAGACCTCGACGTGATGCAGCGTGCCCACCGGGTTCTCCGACGGGCACGAGGGACGCGTGGTCAGCGGTTGCCGCCCGGCACCCATAGCACATCTCCGTCCGGATTTGCCGTTCTTGACAGGATAAAGAGCAGATCCGATAGCCGGTTGAGATACTTTGCCGGGAGCGAGCTGGTCCGCTCGGGGTCGTGCGCGACCAGGGCCCACGCCGCCCGCTCGGCGCGTCGGGCGACCGTCCGCGCCACGTGCAGCAGCGCCGCACCCGCGGTGCCGCCGGGGAGGATGAAGGAGTCGAGCTTGCTCAGGCGTGCGTTGTACTCGTCGCACCAGCCCTCCAGGCGCTCGACGTACGCCTCGGTGACCCGCAGCGGCGGGTACTTCGGATCGGGTTCGACCGGGGTGGCCAGGTCGGCGCCCACGTCGAACATGTCGTTCTGGATCGACGCCAGGACGGCCCGCAGTTCCTCGTCGAGTTGTCCCAGGGCGAGCGCCACGCCGATCGCGGCGTTGCACTCGTCGACGTCCGCGTACGCGGAGATGCGCGGATCGGTCTTCGGCACCTGCTCGTTGTTGCTCAGCCTGGTCATGCCGGCATCGCCGGCCTTGGTGTAGATGCGCGTGAGGTGGACGGCCATGACGCACAGCCTACGGATACCGGACCTGACGATCCCGGAGCGGCCGGGCGGCACCGCCGTCCGAGCGGCCGGGGGCCCCGGCGACGCCGGTGACCCGGCGGTCCACGACCTCGACGTCATCCGGGTGCGCGGCGACGCGCGCCTGGCCGGCTCGGTGCACGTCGTGGGAGCCAAGAACTCGGCGCTGAAGCTGATGGCCGCCGCGCTGCTCGCGCCGGGCCGCAGCGTCATCACCAACGTGCCGCGCATCACCGACATCGCGATCATGGGCGAGGTGCTCCGCCGGCTCGGCTGCGGCGTCCGGTTCGACGCCGACGACCCGGTCGACCCGATGGTCGCGTACGGCGGGGTGGCCCGCTCCCGGTCGGTCGTCATCGACGTGCCCGAGCAGCCCGGCGCGGAGGCGGACTACGACCTCGTACGCCGGCTGCGCGCCTCGATCTGCGTGCTGGGCCCCCTGCTGGCCCGCCGGGGCCACGTGCGGGTGGCCCACCCGGGCGGCGACGCTATCGGCTCGCGGGGCCTGGACATGCACGTCTCCGGGCTGACCCGGATGGGCGCCGAGATCTCGGGGGAGCACGGCTTCGTGATCGCGTCGGCGCCGCACGGGCTGCACGGTGCGGAGATCGTGCTCGACTTCCCCAGCGTCGGGGCGACCGAGAACCTGGTCATGGCGGCGGTGCTGGCCCGGGGGTCGAGCGTCATCGACAACGCCGCCCGGGAGCCGGAGATCGTCGACATCTGCACGATGCTGAACCAGATGGGCGCCCGGATCTCCGGCGCCGGCACCTCCACCCTGCACATCGAGGGGGTGCCGGGGCTGCGGCCGGTGCGGCACGCGACGGTGGGGGACCGGATCGTCGCCGGTACCTGGGCGTTCGGCGCGGCGATGACCCGGGGGGACGTCACCGTGACCGGGGTGGAGCCGGCGTTCCTGGAGGTGGCGCTCGACAAGCTGGTCTCCGCCGGGGGCCTGGTGGAGACCCGGGGCGACGCGTTCCGGATCCGGATGGACGACCGGCCGACGGCGGTGGACGTCGTGACGCTGCCGTACCCGGGCTTCGCCACCGACCTGCTGCCGATGGCGATCGGGCTGGCGGCGGTCAGCGACGGGGCCTCCCTGATCACCGAGAACATCTTCGACGGCCGGTTCATGTTCGCCAACGAGATGATGCGGCTGGGCGCGGACATCAAGACCGACGGCCACCACGCGGTGGTCCGGGGCCGGGACCGGCTCTCCGGCGCGCCCGTGCGCGCCACCGACATCCGGGCCGGCGCCGGGTTGATCATCGCCGGGCTCTGCGCGGAGGGGGTCACCGAGGTCTCCCACGTGCACCACGTGGACCGGGGCTACCCGGACTTCGCGGCCGACCTGCGCGCGCTCGGGGTCGAGGTGGAGCGGGGCACCGCACCGGAGGAACCGGACCTGAGCATCTGAGCCCGCCGCGCCCGAGCGGCACCTCGCCCGGCCGCCTTAGCATCCGTTCAGGCTCGCCGACTAGGGTGCTGGCAGACACTCAATCAGGCGAGGGAGAAGCAGATGGCGGGTCGACTCGCGGTCGTCGGGGCCGGGCTGATGGGCTCGGGCATCGCCCAGGTGGCGGCGCAGGCGGGCTGGCAGGTGACGCTGCGGGACCTGGACGACGCGGCCACCGGGCGGGGCATGGACGGCATCCGAAAGTCGCTGACCAGGTTCGCCGAGAAGGGCAGGATCGAGGCGTCCGAGGTCGAGGCGGCGCTGGGCCGGATCACCCCCACCACCGACCTGGAGGCGGCGGCCGACGCGGACATCGTGGTCGAGGCGGTCTTCGAACGGCTGGAGATCAAGCACGAGGTGTTCCGCGCGCTGGACAAGATATGCAAGGCCGACGCGGTGCTCGCGACCAACACCTCGGCCATCCCGGTGACGCAGATCGCCGCGGTGACCGAGCGCCCGGAGGCGGTCGTCGGCACCCACTTCTTCTCGCCGGTGCCGATGATGAAGCTCTGTGAGCTGGTGCGCGGCTACAAGACCAGCGACGAGACCCTGGCCGCGGCGAAGTCGTTCGCCGAGGAGATCGGCAAGACGGTCGTGGTGGTCAACCGGGACATCGCGGGCTTCGTCACCACCCGGCTGATCGCGGCCCTGGTCGTCGAGGCGGTCAAGCTCGTCGAGTCGGGCGTGGTGTCGGCCGAGGACCTGGACACCGCCTGCCGCCTCGGCTTCGGCCACGCCATGGGCCCGCTGGCCACCACGGACCTGACCGGCGTGGACGTGCTGCTGCACGCCTCGAAGAACATCTACACCGACACGGCGGACGAGAAGTTCTTCCCGCCGGAGCTGCTCCAGCGCATGGTCACCGCCGGGGACCTCGGGCGCAAGAGCGGCAAGGGCTTCTACACGTACTGACGGGCAGCCGGGGCGACGTCCCCGGCCGCTCAGCGGACCGCCTCCACCGGCACGGGGGCGGTCCGTCGCAGCCCGGCGGTGAGCACGAGCGTGGCCGCCAGCGCCGCCGTGGCGAGCAGCGCGACGGCCCGGCCCGCCGGGACCAGGTCCGCGACCGTGCCGGCGAGCACGGCACACAGCGCCTGCGCGGCCATCATCCCGTTGTGGTGCAGGCCCAGCACCTGGCCCCGGAACTCGGTGGGTGAGTGGGCGATCAGGCGCTCCTGCAACGGCAACCCGGCGGCGAAGCCCACCGAGGCGACGACCGCGACCAGCATGGCCAGCGGCAGCGCCGGCGACAGCGCGAAGGCCAGGTAGGGCAGGACGAGCAGCAGCCGCAGGGCGGGGACCAGCCGGTTGCGCCGGGCCGGGGGCAGGAACCGTCCCACCACGACGTCGCCCGCCAGCATGCCGAGGGCCGCGGCGGCGTAGAGGAAGCCGGCGCGGTCCCCGGCGTACGGCACGAACAGCGCCTCGCAGCCGACGACCAGGCCGGGCGGCAGCCACAGGTTGAGCAGGAGCGAGCGGCGGCCGGGATTCGTCCACAGTTCCCGGTTCACCCGGAGCGTGCGCCCGACCGTCGTCCGGGCGGTGGTCCGGGCCGGGCGCTCCGAGATCCCGAACCACCCGACTGCCGCCGCCACCGCCCGCAGCACCGCCGCGAGCAGGAACACCTCGTACGGGTCCAGCCAGAACAACAGGACGCCGCCCAGCCCGAAGCCGGCGATCTGCATCGCCCCGACGCTCGTGTTCATGGTGGACCTGCCCAGCACGTAGGCGTCGGTCGGCAGGATGTCGGTGAGCAGCGCCCACCGGGCCCCGCCCGTGATCGACCCGACGTACGCGCCGGTGAAAATGATCGCGAACCGGGCCCACAGCGGCAGGCCGGGCACCGCCTGGAGTGCCGCTCCGGCGGCGACCAGCACGGCGGCGAAGGTCAGCGCCCGGCGGGGCGGCAGGCTGTCCGCGGCCGACAGCAACGTCAGGCTGCCGAGCACGCCGGCGAGCGGTGCGCCGAACATGCTCAGCGCGGTGAGCAGCGCCGAGCCGGTCGACGCGTAGGTCAGCGAGCCCAGCGCCAGCGCCGACGTCGTGTGCGCCGCGATGCCCGCGCAGTTCGCCAGGAACAGGTTGCGGAACTCCCGGACCGCGAACAGATCTGCGTACGTTCTCACGGGCCCGATCGTGTGGGGTGCCGGGTGGATCTCCTAGAGTTACGTCCGGAGGCGAAACATGGCCGTCTGGCAGGTGCCGTCGGATCTCCTCGCGCGCAGCCGCTTCACGGTCTCGCCGATGGTCGACACGGTCGCCGCGCTGCGCGCGCTGCACTACCCGCGTACCCCGTGGCAGCGGGCCTGGCGGGAGCCGCACGTCGCGGCGTTCCGGCGGATGCTGGCAGGTCGGCCGGTGGTCCGGGCGCTGCTGCCCGCGTCGTTCCACCCCCGGTGGACCGCCGACTTCCTCACCGTCGCGCCCGCCTCGCCGGAACCGACGTTCGCGGCGGAGCTGGCGGCCGTCGGGCGGTTGTCCGACGAGCGGATCCGGGCCGACCTGCGCGCCACCCGCCCGGAGCCGCTCGCCGCCGAGCTGCTGGCGGACGGTCTCACCGGGCAGGTGGTGGAGCTGCTCGACTGGGTCTGGACGCACACCGTCGAGCCGGAGTGGCCGGAGCGGGAACGCCGGCTCCGGGCGGACATCGTGGCCCGCACCGCCGCGTTGAGCGCGGGCGGCTGGGCCGGGGTGTTCGCCGACCTCAACCGCAACGTGTGCTGGCTGGGCGACGGTCGGCTCCAGGTCAACGACTACCCGGAGCCGCCGCTGTCGCTGGACGAGGCCGAGCAGTTGGTCTTCCTCCCGGCGCACTGCCGTCGCGGCTGGGTGGTCTGGGACAGGCCGACCCGGTTCGGGATGGTGTACCCGGTGCACGGGATCCTGGTCGATCCCACCTCACCGGCACCCGACGGGCTCGCCCGGCTGATCGGCGCCAACCGGGCCCACATCCTGGCCCGGCTGGACACGCCGCTGAGCACCTCGCAACTCGTGGCGGTGACCGGGCTCTCCCTCGGGACGGTGGGCGACCACCTGCGGGTGCTGTTGGACGCGGGCGCCGTCGGCAAGCGGCGGTCCGGGCGCGAGGTGCTCTACTGGCGTACGCCGCTCGGCGTCGCGCTCACGTCGTCCACGCGTTAGCCGGGGCCCTTCCTCTACCGGAGACGTTGACGGGGGGCCCTTCCTTACACCTCAGCCGTCGCGCTTGGTCGTCCAGCGGAACGTGGTCAGACAGAGCACCAGGCCGATGACGCACCACGCGACGAGGACCAGGGCGACCCGGTCCAGCTCGAACGAGCCGCCGGGCTCGCGGGCGCCGAAGCCGTCCGGCAGGAAGACCGAGCGCAGGCCCTGGCACATCCACTTGAGCGGGAAGAGCGCCGCCACCTGCTGCATCCAGGTCGGCAGCTCGGTGAAGACGAAGAACACCCCGGAGATGAACTGGAGCACCAGCGCGACCGGGGTGACCACCGCCGAGCCGCTGCGGGCGGTGCGGGCCAGCGACGAGATGGCGATGCCGCACAACGTGCAGGCGGTGACGCCGAGCACCGACACCCAGCCGAAGGTCAGCCACTTCGCGGCGGTCCCGGGCAGCTCCAGGTCGAACAGCGCCACCGAGACCGCGAGCAGCAGCACGGTCTCGGCGATGCCGATCGCCACGACCATGATCACCTTGCCGGCGAACCAGACCCACTTCGGCATCGGCGTGCCCCGGTAGCGCTTGAGCACCCCCCGGTCCCGCTCGATCGGGATCCAGATGCCCAGGTTCTGGAAGCTCACCGTCATCAGGCCGGTGGCGATCATGCCGGTGATGAAGTACTGCGTGTAGCTGACCCCGGGGGCGATCTCGTCGTTGAAGATCGCCGCGAAGATCAGGATCATGATGACCGGGAAGCCCATCGTGAAGACGACGGACTCCCGGCTGCGCAGGAACTGGGTGATCTCCAGCCGGCTCTGCCGCAGGCTGAGGGAGACCGGACCGGGTCGCCGGGCCGGTGCCGTGGTGGCCGGCGCGGCCGGCTTCGTCGTGGTGGTCATCGGTGTCCGATCATGCGCAGGTAGATGTCCTCCAGGGTCGGCCGGGTCACCGTCAGGCCCGGGACCTCGCCGCCGAAGCGCGCCGCCAGCTCCGCCACCAGCGCCGTCGGCGTCGCGCTCTCCGCCGTCTCCCGCGCCCCCTCCGGCGTACGCCAGGAGACCGTCGCCAGGGCCTCGCGCCGGTTGCCGAGCTGGTCGGGCGTGGCCACCTCGACCACCCGGCCGCCCGCGATCACGCCGACCCGGTCGGCGAGGGACTCCGCCTCGTCGAGGTAGTGGGTGGTGAGCACGATGGTGGTGCCGGCGGCGGCCAGGTCGCGGATCAGCTCCCAGAACTCGCGGCGCGCCTCCGGGTCGAAGCCCGTGGTCGGCTCGTCGAGGAAGAGCAGCTCGGGGCGGCCCACGATGCCGAGCGCCACGTCGAGCCGGCGCTTCTGCCCGCCGGAGAGGGTGTGCGTACGCGCCTTCGCCTTGCCGGCCAGCCCCACCCGCTCGACGACCTTGTCGGGGTCGTCGGCGTCGGCGTAGAAGCCGGCGAAGTGGCGCACCACCTCGGCGACCGTCAACTCGTCGAACTCGCCGGTGCCCTGGAGCACGATGCCCACCCGGGAGCGCCAGTCGGCGGCCGGACGGGCCGGGTCGCTGCCGAGGACGCTCACCTCGCCGGCGTCGCGCCGCCGGTAGCCCTCCAGGATCTCCACGGTGGTCGTCTTGCCGGCGCCGTTGGGGCCGAGGAGGGCGAAGACCTCGCCGCGGTGGACGTCGAGATCCACGCCCGCCACGGCGACGTTGTCCCCGTACGCCTTGCGCAGCCCCCGCACGGAGATCGCCAGCTCGTCATGCATGCGTCAAGTGTGCGACCTGGCCGCGGCGGCGGGCCGGCCGGGGTGTGGTGGTCGCGCCCATGTCGGGCGCTTCGCACCCGGGTTTCCGCTCCATGGAGCTGTGTGGTTTTCCACAGCTCTGGTGACTGAACGGTAACTTAGACTCCCGCCATGGACGAGAAGGCTCTCCCCGGCCGGCTGCCCGAGCGCGACCGCCCCTGGGTGATGCGCACCTACGCCGGGCACAGCTCGGCCGCCGCGACCAACGCGCTCTTCCGCCGCAACCTGGCGAAGGGGCAGACCGGGCTGTCGGTCGCCTTCGATCTGCCGACCCAGACCGGCTACGACCCCGACCACGAGCTCGCCGCAGGCGAGGTGGGCCGGGTGGGCGTCCCGGTGGCGCACCTCGGCGACATGCGGGCCCTCTTCGACGGCATCCCGCTGGCCGACATGAACACGTCCATGACCATCAACGCGCCGGCGATGTGGCTGCTCGCCCTCTACGGCACGGTCGGCGAGGAGCAGGGCGCGGAGCTGGCCCGCTGCGCCGGCACCACGCAGAACGACATCATCAAGGAGTACCTCTCCCGGGGCACCCACATCTTCCCGCCGGCCGCGTCGCTGCGGCTGACCGCCGACGTCGTCGCGTACACGCTGCGCGAGATGCCGCGCTGGAACCCGGTGAACATCTGCTCGTACCACCTCCAGGAGGCCGGCGCGACACCGGTGCAGGAGGTCGGCTTCGCGCTCTCCACCGCCGTCGCGGTGCTCGACGCGGTCCGCGACTCGGGGCAGGTGCCCGCCGAGCGGATGGGCGACGTCGTGCAGCGGATCTCCTTCTTCGTCAACGCCGGGGTGCGCTTCGTCGAGGAGATCGCCAAGATGCGGGCCTTCGGCGCGCTCTGGGACGAGATCACCCGCGAGCGCTACGGGGTGGAGAACCCGAAGCAGCGGCGGTTCCGCTACGGCGTGCAGGTCAACTCGCTGGGCCTGACCGAGGCGCAGCCGGAGAACAACATCCAGCGCATCGTGCTGGAGATGCTCGGCGTGACCCTCTCCCGGGACGCCCGCGCCCGCGCCGTGCAGCTGCCCGCCTGGAACGAGGCGCTCGGGCTGCCCCGGCCGTGGGACCAGCAGTGGTCGCTACGCATGCAGCAGGTGCTCGCGTACGAGTCGGACCTGCTGGAGTACCCGGACCTGTTCGAGGGCTCGCACGTGATGACGGCGCTGGTCGAGGAGATCGTCACCGGGGCCCGGGTCGAGCTGGAGAAGGTGCTGGAGATGGGCGGCGTCGTCGCGGCCGTCGAGACCGGCTACCTCAAGAGCGCGCTGGTCGCCTCGCTGGCCGAGCGCCGCCGCCGGATGGAGTCCGGCGCCGACGTGGTGGTCGGCGTCAACCGGTTCACCGAGACCGAGCCGTCGCCGCTGACCGCCGCCGGCGCCGAGTCAGTCGAGCAGGTCGACCCGGCCGTCGAGGCGGCGGCCACTGAGGCCGTACGCCGGTGGCGATCCGGGCGGGACGACGCGGCGGTCGACGCGGCGCTGGCCCGGCTGCGCGCGGACGCCGCGACCACGACGAATCTGATGCCCGCGACGCTGGAGTGCGTGCGGGCCGGGGTGACCACCGGCGAGTGGGCCGGCGCGCTGCGCCAGGTCTTCGGCGAGTACCGGGCGCCCACCGGCCTGACCGGCGCCGCCGGGGCCGGCGGGGACGCCACCCTGGCCGCCGTCCGGCAGCGCGTCGCCGCCACCGCCCGCGAGCTGGGCAGCGGCCGGCTGCGGCTGCTCGTCGGCAAGCCCGGCCTCGACGGGCACTCCAACGGCGCGGAGCAGATCGCGGTACGCGCCCGCGACGCCGGCTTCGAGGTGGTCTACCAGGGCATCCGGCTGACCGCCGGGCAGATCGTCGCCGCCGCCGTCGAGGAGGACGTGGACCTGGTCGGCCTCTCGGTTCTCTCCGGCTCGCACCTGGCGGCGGTACCGGCGGTGCTGGACGGCCTGCGCGCCGCCGGCCGGCCGGACCTGCCGGTGGTGGTCGGCGGGATCATCCCCGCCGGCGACGCGGAGCAGCTCCGCGCCGCCGGGGTGGCCCGGGTGTTCACGCCGAAGGACTTCGCCCTGACCGGGATCATCGACGACCTGGTCACCGTGGTCCGGGAGGCCAACGGCCTGCGCTGAGGGGAAGGCCCCCGGCGAGGGCACACGTCGCCAGGGGCCTGTCCGTCGGCTGGTCCGCTCTTAGGGGACGTTGGGTCGTCCTGCCCGGGGCGTCGCGGCTCGGCCTGACGCCGGTGCGACCGTGCCCGGGTCAGCGGCTGACGTAGGTCATGCAGTCGGCCATGTCGTTGTCGGGACCGACCTTGATCGCCGGTGCGTGGCATTCCAGCTGCTCGTTGTGCTGGCAGTCCGCGCGTTGGCAGGCGCCCACCTGCGCGGTCATGCCGCCGTCGACCCCGCCACGGACCGCCGGCATCTCGACGAAGGTGTGGCAGTGCGCGTGGTCCGGGCTGCCGATGGTGATGGCGAAGGCGTGGCAGTCGTTCGTGTGGTTGTACGAGCACGCCGCCACGACACATTCCTGGACGCGGGGCATCTCCACTGCTGCGGTCATGGTGACCTCCTATAGAGTCGTGCCCCGATTTTAGGCTTTTGTGGGTTTTGCCGAGCCTGGTTCAGCCCACTCCGAGCACCTCCGACAGCGGGGCCGGCTCGAGGCCGCGCTCGGCCAGCCCGGCCAGGATGTGCGGCAGCGCCTCGTCCGTCATCGGCGCGTTCGCCTCCGTCACGTGCAGGACGATCACCGATCCCGGCCGCACCCCGTCCAGCGAGGCGCGGACCACCGGCCGCCAGGACTTCGCGAACGGGTCGCCGCTGACCACGTCGCCGTCCACCACCGTCACCCCCAGCGGCGCCAGCGCGGCCAGCGCCTTCCTGTCGTGGCACAGCCCGGGGAAGCGGAAGTACCGGGTCTGCCGCCCCCCGTACGCGGCCACCACGTCGAACGTGCGGGCCACGTCGGCGGTCATCTCCCGCTCCGCGATGCGGGGCAGGCCGTAGCAGTCCGGGGTGAAGGCCAGGTGCCCGTACGTGTGGTTGGCCAGCTCGAAGCGCGGGTTCGCAGCGAGTCGACGGGTCACGTCCGGGTACTGCTCCACCCACTTGCCGGTGAGGAAGAAGGTGGCCGGCACCCGCTCCCGTTCCAGCAGGTCGATGATCTTCAAATTCGCGTACGACCGCACCGCGCCGCTGCGCAGTTGGTACCGCATCGCGTCCGTCATGTCGGCGTCGAAGGTGAGCGCCACCTTGTTCCCCGTACGCGGTCCGTGGTCGACGACGGGTGGCCTGGTCCCGACCGGGGTGGCGCCGGGGACCGTCACCGCGGGCGCGGCCGGGGCCGTGGCCTCCGGGACCGTCGGGGCCACCGTCATCGGGGGCGCGGCGGGGGCCGTGGTCTCCGGGGCGGCCGGGGCGCGATCTTTTGCCGCGATGCGGACGATGCCGGCGTCGGCCGGCGCGCGCAGCGGGCTCGGGAGGACGAGGAGAGCCGCAGCGGCGACCACGGCGGTGACGGTCGCGACGAGCGGAACGCGGGGGATCTTCACGTGCACCGGGAGATGATGTCAGCGCCTGACATTTCCTGCGTGCCCGCTGTCGAGCTTGCTGCCCGAGCCGACTGCGTGCGTGGACCCTGTCGGGTTGGTTGCGCGGCCTTGTCCCGGGCGGGGCGGTGCCCGTCGGGTCCCCGAGCTCTACCTGCCTGCCGCCATGAGCTGATCACCAGTGGGTGGACGCCGCTCGTCCGCCGGGCTCAAACCGGAGATCTTGGCAAGAAAACGCCCCTATAGAGGCACTCTCCTACCAAGATCTCCAACGGACTGGGCGGCTGCGGATCCGTTTGTGACCGGTGTCCGTTTTGAGCGGCTATCTGGGGCGGCTTGAGTGGGTGGGTCGTCGGTGGGTGGTGGCTCAAGGCGGGGCAATTCGGCCGGGGTGTCACGGTCGCCCACCTTGTCGCTGTCCGCTTCGGTGTCCGGTCTCGTCGCCGGGGTCCGATTGCGTCCGCCTCGGGCTTCACTTGACGCCCCCGCGCTGGATGCTTTGTCCGGTTTTGTGGGCGTGGCCGGAGGCATCGTGGGGGCGGAATCGTGGCGGGGGCGGGGTCGTTACACCCTGCGTACGACCGAGCGAGACCGCCGTCGCGGGAGGCTGAACCGGCCGCCATTCCCCTCGCCGGCCGTGCCCCTCCGAGCGGCGCGGGCCGGCCCCGACCGAGCGCGGGCCAACCCCGTCCGAGTGGGCCAGGCCACGTTGTCCGACGGCTGGCGGGCCTGGGCCCCGGAATGATGGCGGGTCGGCGGTGGTTACACATGGTCACGGCCCGCGTAAGGGCATCCCGTGAGGGATCCCCGCCCCGCGAGACAGCTTCGACCTTCGCGGTCAGGCATCCGGGGGGTGTGGCCGATCCGATCTTCCTCCGGATGCCGGAGATCCCCCGTGAGTTCATGAGCGCCGGACGGTGCTTGCACCCGCGTGAGCCGATCCCCCTCGGTGCGGGTGCCGACCCCCGAATGGAGCGTTTCCGATGAACACGATCATGCGTAAGAGCGTTCTTGGTATTGCTGGCCTGGCGGTTGCCGGTGGTCTTGCTGCCGGTCCGCTGAACCACGCCAACTCCGGTGTCGAGGTCGAGGCGGGCTCGCCGATCACGGCGGTTGCGGTGCAGGCCGACAAGCCGGACATGGGCAAGCTGGTGCCGCATGGCGTGCAGAGCGCGCAGTCGCACGTCGACCTGTCGGACGAGCAGGTGGCGAACGTGAAGGCGATCATCGCGGCGACGAAGAAGGCCGGCATGGACGAGCGCGCCGCCGTCGTCTCGATCGCCACCGCGTTGCAGGAGTCGAAGTTGGAGAACCTGGGTCATCTGGGTGACCGCAACGACCACGACTCGCAGGGCCTGTTCCAGCAGCGTCCGTCCTCGGGTTGGGGCACGGTGGAGCAGATCACCGACCCCGAGTACTCGACGACGGCTTTCCTGAAGGGTCTGAAGCAGGTCGACGGGTGGCAGGACATGCCGCTGACGAAGGCCGCGCAGACGGTGCAGGTGTCGGCGTACCCGGACCACTACGCCCAGTGGGAGCAGCAGGCCGCCGACCTGGTGGCCGAGCACTGGAACAGCTGACGACAGAACACCAAACGCGCACGTACGCCGCTGGCCGGCACCCCACCCGGGTGCCGGCCAGCGGTATGTCCGGATGCGTCAGACGCGGAAGCCGGCGGCCCGCGCCGCCTGACGCTCCCGGCGGCGGTCGGAGCGGCGGCGCACGAACCAGAAGACGAAGACGACCAGCCCGAGCAGGAACGCCAGCACCAGCACCGGCAGCAGGATCGCCACCACCGACATGGCCACGCTTGTGGCGTCCTCGGCGGTGCTGGCCACGGGCGCGCCGACGCCGGCCGTGGTCGCGTTGATGACCGGTCGGGCGGCGGACTTCAACAGGTGTACGCCGAGGGCGATCACCACCCCGGCCACCACGGGGACCCACTGGCTGGACGAGAAGAAGGTGTCAGGGTCGCTGACCGTAACCGTCTCCGAGGACGAGCCCGCGCCGAACGCCAGGCCGCCGGCGGTCGGCCGGACCACGGTCTGCACGACGTCGTTGACGTGGTCGACCACCGGGACCTTGTCGGCGACGACCTCGACGACCAGCAGGACGGCCAGGATGGCGATCACCCAGCCGTTGCCCAACCACTGCCAGCCGCCGGGCAGGTCGATCAGGCTGGTGTAGCGGGCCAGGAGACCCATGGTGAGCAGGGGAACGTACGCGTTCAGCCCCGCCGAGGCGGCGAGACCGGTACCGGTGAGAACTTCGAGCACCGTCTCAGCATCGCACCGGCACGCCAGTGCCGCTCGCTGGCGTGGGCCGGGGTCTCGGCTACCCTCGTCGGGTGCGGTTGGTCATTGCGAAGTGCTCGGTGGACTACGTCGGACGGCTCTCGGCCCACCTGCCGCCGGCCACCCGGTTGCTCATGGTGAAGGCGGACGGGTCGGTGTCGATCCATGCCGACGACCGGGCGTACAAGCCGTTGAACTGGATGAGCCCGCCCTGCCGGTTGGAGGAGGCCCCCGGCGTCTGGCGGGTCGTCAACAAGGCGGGGGAGGAGCTGCGGATCACCCTGGAGGAGATCTTCCAGGACACCTCGTACGAGCTGGGCGTCGATCCGGGCCTGCGCAAGGACGGCGTGGAGGCGCACCTCCAGGAGCTGCTGGCAGCCAACCCGGAGGCCCTCGGCGAGGGCTTCACGCTGGTCCGCCGGGAGTACATGACGGCGATCGGCCCGGTCGACCTGCTCTGTCGGGACGCCAACCAGGGCGCCGTGGCCGTGGAGGTGAAGCGGCGCGGCGAGATCGACGGCGTGGAGCAGCTCACCCGCTACCTGGAGCTGATGAACCGCGACCCGTTGCTCGCGCCGGTCGCCGGGGTCTTCGCGGCACAGGAGATCAAGCCGCAGGCCCGGGTGCTCGCCACGGACCGGGGCATCCGCTGCGTGGTCGTCAACTACGACAAGCTGCGCGGCATCGAGCGCGACGAGCTCACCCTCTTCTGACGGACCGCCCTCGCGGCATTGCGGGGACGCCGGAGGCCGGGCCCACCGCGACGTCAACGGGGCGGCTCCGGCGGGCCGTCCGCGCGGACGGCGATCAGCGACTTGGGCAGGCCGGCCACCCGCTCGACGAGGATCCGCGAGTCGGGGAAGTAGTGCCGCATCTGCGAGCGGTCCAGCAACTCCGTCCAGAGCACCTGGTGGATGGCGGCCTCGTGGCTGCGGGTCGGCTTGTGTCCGAGCGGCCAGCGGCGGGCGAACGCGGTCCGCAGCCGCACGGGGAGGAACTGCATCCCCGGCGCGATCCAGTGCGGCTCGATGGGGAAGTAGCGGTAGGGCGTCTGCACCCAGTGCCGGTCGCCGAGGTTGCGTACGGCGTCGGCGAAGCGCAGCCGCCGCTCGTGCCCGCCGACGTGCTCCAGCACCGAGTTGGAGAAGACCAGGTCGTAGCGGCGCGCGGTGATCCGGGCCGGCAGGTCGCAGGCGTCGGCCCGGTCGACCTCCGCCCACTCCGGGACGTCCGTGGGCGGTCGCTCCAGGTTGACCACGTGTACGCGCGCCGGCCGCACGTCGGCCCGGGTCCAGGTGCCGAGCCGGCCACCCAGGTCGATGACGTGCATCTTCTCCAGGTCAGGGAACGTCCGGACCAGCCAGTCGGCGCGGCGACGCCGTTGCCGGGCACTCCACGACCGGTCACTGTCGACGAGGTGGAAGCGCAATCGATGGGGGCGCATTTAACGCAATGTACCGCTCCCACCACGTTGGACACATGTGAGGGTGTTCATGATCGGTTATCCGACAGTCACCTGCCGTACATGACCTTGATGGCCTTCACGAGTCGCGCGACGTCGGCAGGGGTCCGCTCGAAGGTCGTCGAGGGCAGCAGCGACCGGGCCCGCCGCCGGGTGATGGCCTTGGCACGGCTGAACTCGCGCAGCCCGTCCTCGCCGTGGATGCGCCCGAAGCCGGAGTCGCCGACGCCGCCGAACGGCAGGGTGGACATCCCGGCGAAGGTCAGCGCCGAGTTCACCGACGCCATGCCCGAGCGCAGCCGCCGGGCGATCGCCACCGCGCGCCGCCGGCCGAAGACCGAACCCCCCAGGCCGTACGACAGGGCGTTGGCGCGGGCGACGGCCTCGTCGGCGTCGCGGACCCGGTTGATGGTCAGCGTCGGCCCGAACGTCTCCTCGCGTACGGCGGCGGAGTCCTCCGGGACGTCCACCAGCACGGTCGGCCGCACGTACGGCGGCTGCACCGCGTCCGCGCCGCCGAGCACGGCCCGGCCGCCCCGGGCCAGCGCGTCGTCGATGTGCCGGCGGATCACGTCGACCTGGCTCGGCATGGTGATCGGGCCGATGTCCGCGTCGTCCGGGCCGACGGTCAACCGGCCGGCCCGCTCGACCACCTTGCCGACGAAGGCGTCGAAGACCGGCTCGACCGCGTAGACCCGTTCGATGCCGATGCAGGTCTGGCCGGCGTTTGTCAGCGCGCCCCAGACGCACGCCTCGGCGGCGGCGTCCAGGTCGGCGTCGGCGTCGACGATCATCGCGTCCTTGCCGCCCGCCTCCAGCAGCACCGGCGTCAGCGACTCGGCGCAGGCCGCCATCACCTTCCGCGCGGTGGCCGACGAGCCGGTGAAGGCCACCTTGTCCACTCCGGAGCGGCAGAGCGCCGCACCCACGTCGCCGAGCCCGTGCACGGCGGTGAACACGGGCTGCTCCGGCACCACCTCGGCGAACGTGTCGACCAGCCACTGCCCGACGACGGGGGTGTACTCGCTGGGCTTCAGCACCACGGCGTTCCCCGCCGCCAGCGCGTACGCGGCGGAGCCGATCGGGGTGAAGACGGGGTAGTTCCACGGGCCGATCACGCCGACGACGCCGTACGGCTGGTATTCGAGGTGGGCGGAGAACTCGGCCAGGACGAGCCGTGAGCGGACCCGGCGGGGGCCCAGCACGCGGCCGGCGTTGCGGGCCGCCCAGTCGATGTGCTCGACGGCGCTGACGAGTTCGACGACGGCGTCGGCGATCGGCTTGCCGCCCTCGACGTGCACCAGCTCGGCGATCTCCTCGATCCGCCGGGCGAGGAGGGTGCGCCAGCGCAGCAGCCGCTCCCTGCGCCCGCCGAAGCCGAGCCCGGCCCACCACTCGCCGGCGGCTCGGGCCCGCTCGACGGCCCGCCCGACGTCCTCGGCGGTGGCGACCGGCAGGCGTCCGGCCTCCGCGCCGGTCGCCGGGCTCGTCGACACCAGCCGACCGTCCTCGATGACCGGGGTACCCGGGACACGCACAGCCGTCATGGCGGAAGTCTAGACCCGAGAATTACTCGCCGGTAGGGCCGCGACGGCCGGGTCCCGCCGGTCGGACCAGCCGCGGGACGGCGGAACGGGGTGGACGCCGGTCGGCCGGACTTGTGATGATTCTTCCGCCGGAGGGCGCCGAAACGCCGAACGCGAGGTGTCCGGCCGGGGACGCGGAGGTGACCATGCGGCGGTGGGAGCGACTACCGTGTGGTGGCAGGCTGACGCGCGGGGTGACCGCGCGGGGTGGAGGCTGACATTCCATGGAGGAACATCCGGAACTGAGACCGTTGTTGACGGTGGCCGGTGGGTCGATGCGGGGGCTGAGCGTCCGGGTGGGCCCTGAGCGGCAGGTCATCGGCCGGGGGTCGACCGCCGACATCGTGGTGCACGACGCCCACCTGAGCCGCCGGCACGCCGAGGTCTGGCTGACGGGCGAGGGGGCCGCCCTGGCGGACCTGGGTTCCACCAACGGCACCTGGCTGAACGACCGGCGGATCACCGGCGTGGAGCGGCTGGCCGACGGGGACGTGATCCGGCTCGGCCGCACCGAGCTGCGCGTCTTCGACCCCGGCGTGGCGCGGACCGACCCGGTGGGCTTCAGCTTCGGCGAGCCGCGCCGGGACCGCCGCCCGACCCTGCCGCTGCCGATCGCGGCGCAGGCCACACCGGCCGTCGACGCGGTGTCGCCGGTGGCGCTTCCGGCGGTGTCGTCCGCGCCGTCCTGACCGGCACCGACGGCGGACGCCGGCGCACACCTCCGGGCCGGGGAAGGTGGCGGGCCGGCCCATGGACGCGTCCGGCGCCCCCGTGGCAGCATCCGGCGGATGGAGACCGGACAGCGGCAGGTGTCGGCGAACGGGATCACCCAGGCGGTACGGGTGGCCGGGCCGCCGGACGGCGTTCCCGTACTGCTGATCCACGGCAACTGCTCGTCGGCGGCCTTCTGGGAGCCGCTCCTGCGGCGACTGCCGGCCACCCTCCGGGTGGTCGCGCCCGACCTGCGCGGCTACGGGCTGACCGACACCGTCGGGGTGGACGCGACCCGGGGGCTGCGCGACTTCGCCGACGACGTCGCCGCGCTGCTCGACGAGCCGTCCCTCTTCGCCCCCGGCGTCCGGCCGGTGGTGGTCGGCCACTCGCTCGGCGGCGGGGTGGCCATGCGGCTGCTCGTCGACCACCCCGACCGGGTGGGCGCGCTGCTGCTCGCCGCTCCGGTCTCGCCATACGGCTACGGCGGCACCCGGGACCTGGCGGGCACGCCGACCACCCCCGACTTCGCAGGCACCGGCGGCGGCACCGCCAACGGGGACTTCGTCAGGCGGCTGGCCGCCGGCGACCGGGGCGCGGACAGCCCGGCCAGCCCGCGCGCCGTGCTGCGGGCCACCTACGTGGCGGACCCGGCCTCGCTCGGCGACGACGAGGAGCTGCTGCTGGACAGCCTCCTCTCCACCGCGACCGGTGACGACAACTACCCCGGTACGGCGGTGGCCTCGGCGAACTGGCCCGGCACCGCCCCGGGCCGGCGCGGCGTGCTCAACGCCCTCTCCCCGGCGCACTTCCGGATCGCCGACGAACTGGTCGCCGTGGCCGGGAAGCCGCCGATCACCTGGATCCACGGGGACGCCGACGTGATCGTCTCGGACACCGCGATGATGGACCTGGCCCACCTGGGCTCGCTGGGTGTGCTGCCCGGCTGGCCGGGGGAGGCGGCCTGCCCGGCGCAGCCGATGGTGGCGCAGACCCGGGCGGTGCTGGAGCGTTACGCGGCGGCCGGCGGGGCGTACCGCGAGGTGCTGCTGCCCGGCTGCGGGCACAGCCCGCACCTGGAGCGGCCGGCCGAGTTCGTCGCCGAGCTGCTGGGACTGGCCGACACGCTGGCCTGACCGACACGCTGGGCTGACCGGCGGGCGAGCCCGATCGGCGCGGCGAGCGACCGACCACGACCCGACCCGCCCGGCCGGACGGCGCGCGCAGCCCCGCTGGGCTCGTGAAATTTCCCACGGCGCCTCGACAACCCAACGTCACGTGGCAGACTCGCGCGCATAACCTTAATGGTCGTTAACGTGGCTGTGCGGAGCATCGAGGAGGCTGGTCGTGGCGCGTGATTTCACCAGCGTGGGCGTTGTGGGTCTGGGCACCATGGGTGCCGGCATCGTCGAGGTATTCGCGCGCAACGGGGTCGACGTCGTCGCGGTGGAGGTCTCCGAGGGCGCGCTGGAACGCGGCCGGGCCATCCTCACCGGGTCGACGGACCGGGCCGTGGCCAAGGGCAAGCTCGCCGAGGCCGACCGGGACGCGCTGCTGAGCCGCGTACGGTTCGCCGTCGGGCTGGACGCGCTGCACGCGGTGGACCTGGTCATCGAGGCGGTGCCCGAGCACCTGGACCTCAAGCAGCGGATCTTCGCCGAGCTGGACCGGGTCTGCAAGCCCGAGGCGATCCTGGCCACCAACACCTCGTCGCTGAGCGTCACCGAGATCTCCGTCGCCACCAGCCGTCCCAACCAGGTGATCGGCATCCACTTCTTCAACCCCGCCCCGGTGATGAAGCTTGTCGAGGTGGTCCGGACGGTGGTCACCTCCGCCGACGTGGTCGCCGACGTGGAGGCGCTCTGCAAGAGGCTCGGCAAGGTCGACGTCACCATCAGCGACCGGGCCGGCTTCATCGCCAACGCGCTGCTCTTCGGCTACCTCAACCACGCCGTCGGGATGTTCGAGGCGCACTACGCCACCCGCGAGGACATCGACGCGGCCATGAAGCTCGGCTGCGGCCTGCCCATGGGCCCGCTGGCGCTGATGGACCTGATCGGCCTGGACACCGCGTACGAGATTCTCGACACCATGTACCGGCGCGGCGGCCGGGACCGCCGGCACGCCCCGGTGCCGCTGATCAAGCAGATGGTCACCGCCGGGCTGCTCGGCCGCAAGTCCGGCCGGGGCTTCTACACCTACGAGCGGCCGGGCTCCCCGGTCGTCGTACCCGACGAGCAGACGCCGGTGGCGGCGGAGGCCGCGCTCGCCGGCGCCGCCGCGATCGCGAAGGTCGGCGTCGTCGGGTCCGGGACGATGGCCACCGGCATCATCGAGGTCTTCGCGAAGGCCGGCTACGAGGTCGTCTCGGTGACCCGGGGCGCGGAGAAGTCCGCAAAGGTCTTCGAGGCGGTCAAGACCTCGCTCAACAAGGGCGTGGTGCGCGGCAAGCTCAGCGAGGCGGACCGGGACGCCGCGCTCGGCCGGATCAACTGGTCGGCCACCCTGGACCACCTCGCCGACGTCGACCTCGTCGTCGAGGCCGTGGTCGAGGAGCTGAGCGTCAAGAAGGCCCTCTTCGCCAGCCTCGACGAGATCTGCAAGCCGGGCGTCGTGCTCGCCACCACCACCTCCTCGCTGCCGGTGATCGACGTCGCGATGGCCACCCAGCGGCCCGCCGACGTGATCGGGCTGCACTTCTTCAACCCGGCGCCGCTCATGCCGCTGGTCGAGGTCGTGGAGACCATCCGCACCTCGACGGAGACCACCGCCACCGCCCGCGCGGTCTGTGCCGCGCTGGGCAAGACGGGCGTGGTCTGTGGCGACCGGTCCGGCTTCATCGTCAACGCGCTGCTCTTCCCGTACCTCAACGACGCCGTGAAGATGCTGGAGGCGAGCTACTCCACCGCCGACGACATCGACCACGCCATGAAGCTGGGCTGCGGCTACCCGATGGGCCCGTTCGAGCTGCTCGACGTGGTCGGCCTGGACGTCTCGCTGGCCATCCAGCGGGAGCTCTACCTGGAGCTGCGCGAGCCGGGCTTCGCGCCCGCGCCGCTGCTGGAGCACCTCGTCACGGCCGGCTACCTGGGGCGCAAGAGCGGCCGGGGCTTCCGCGACCACACCCGTCGCTGACCCGGTCAACACCGCCCGCCGGTGACGGCGTCTGCATGGTGTGACCTTCGAGGAGTACGTCGGCAGCCGAGGCCCCGCCCTGATGCGGCTGGCCCGGCTGCTGACGGGCGACGAGCACCGGGCCGAGGACCTCACCCAGGACGTCCTGACCCGCGCGTACGTGCACTGGCGGAGGATCGCCCGGGTGGACCGGCCGGACGTGTACGTGCGCCGGATGCTGGTCAACGCCAACAACTCCTGGTGGCGCCGGCGGACGAACCGGGAGCTGGCCACCGCCGACTTCGCGGAACGGCCCCAGCACGGCGACCTCGGCGGCGAGACGGCCGACCGGGACGCCATGTGGCGGCTCATCCTCGGGCTGCCGGACCGCCAGCGGGCGGTGCTCGTGCTGCGCTACTACGAGGACCTCGACGACGCGACCATCGCCCAGATCCTCGGCTGCTCGCCGGTCACCGTCCGCACCCATGCCATGCGGGCGCTCAACAACCTCCGGGAGCGCCACGGCGTCCCGGCGACGAACGGGAGCCGGCCGTGACCGACCTCGACGAACGGATCGTACGGACGCTGCGGGAACGCGCCGAGGGAACGGTCGACACCGACCGGCTCACCGCCCGTGCCGTCGCCGGGGGACGGGTCCGCCGCCGTCGCCGTCGGGCCGGCGCGGGCGTCGCGCTGGGCGTGGCGGCGGTGCTCGGGTTCACCGTCGCCACCGGCGCCGGCCTGCCGGAGCGGGTACGCCCGCCGGACGCCGCCGCGCCGGCTGCCGCCACCGCCGCGCCGCCCCGGCTGGAGAACGTCCCCGGCGCGGCCGCCCGGCCCGACCTGGTCGGCACGGATCCGCAGGTACTGCACTTCGGGTTCGACCCGGCCCGCGCCCGCTACCGGGGCTGGCACGTCGGGTTCGGCGTGGAGAGCATCCGCGTCGAGGTCGGCGGTGGCCGGCCGGTGAGCGTCGCGCTGGCCCGTTCCGCCGACGCGCTGTGGGAGTACGCGGTCGAAGGGCTGCCGCCGGGGGCCACCGGGATGACGGGCGGGACGGTCTTCGACGGCGCCGACCGCCTGCACCGGGAGGGCGGCACCTCCGTCTGGATCCGGCTCTGGCAGCCGGCCCCCGGCCTGTACGCCCGGGCCGCCGTGTCCGCCACGACCGCCCAGGAGATCGAGGTGGCGATCAGCGCCCTCCGGTTGGGTGAGGCGCGCCGCTGCGTCGCGCCGGTGCGGCTCACCACGCTGCCCGCCGGCGCCCGGCTGGACCAGTGCACCGTCGATGCGGGGTCCTTCCCCGCCACGTTGCACATGTCGCTGGTGGTTAACGGGCCCGGGGAAGCGGAGACGCGTGTCGCGTTCGACTACGCGCGCTCGACGGTCACCGGCCGTACGGCGGGCAACCGGACGATCGGGGGCCGGGCCGCCTACCTCTACCCGCGGGGCGACCAGTTGGAGCTGCTCGGCATCCCGAAGGCCCACCTGATCGTCGATTTCAGCTGGTCGCACGGGGACTTCACCGAGGCGGACGCCGCCGTCCTGCTGGGCGGGGCGCAGGTCGCCACCGATCCCGGTGACCCGGAGACCTGGGACTGACCAGCGGCGGGGGCCGGCCGCCCACCCAGGGCCGGTCCCGCCGCCGGCCCGTACGCTTGGCAAGCGTGAGCCCCCGTCGCAACCGACCCCGCCGCGATGACGCCGCGCACCTCGACTCCGACCGGGCCCGGCAGGGCGTCGCCTCGGTGCAGCAGTGGCGCGACGGCGACTGGCAGGTACGCGGCATCAGCGGCGGCGCCTCCACCAAGACGTACCGCTGTCCGGGCTGTGACCAGGAGATCCGGCCCGGGGTGGCGCACCTGGTGGCGTGGCCGGCGGACGGGCGGGGTGACCTGACCGACCGGCGGCACTGGCACAGCGGGTGCTGGCGGGCCCGGGACCGGCGCGGGCCGGTCGTCCAGCGCGGTCGCGGTGCTCCCCGCTACGGCTGAGCGATCTGGATCACGCTGTTTCCGCCCCGCCCGGCGGTTCCCGGCCGCACCGGAGAGACTGGTGGGGTGAGCACACCGATCCGCGCGTCCTCCATCCTGCCCGGGCACCGCGAGGACATCGAGCTGCACACCGCGGACGGTCTGCGGCTGGTCGGCGAGTTGGCCCGCCCGCTGGACCGTGACCCGGTGGGCACCCTCGTCTGCCTGCACCCGCTGCCGACGCACGGCGGGATGATGGACAGCCACGTGTTCCGCAAGGCGGCGTGGCGGCTGCCGGCCCTGGCCGACCTGGCGGTGCTCCGCTTCAACACCCGGGGGACCAGCAGCATGCGCGGCACCAGCGAGGGGGCCTTCGACAACGCGGTCGGCGAGCGCTTCGACGTCGCCGCCGCCATCGAATACGCCGAGTTCCACGAGCTGCCGAACGTCTGGCTGCTCGGCTGGTCGTTCGGCACGGACCTGACCCTCAAGTACGGCTGCGACCCGGCCGTCGTCGGGGCGATCCTGCTCTCCCCGCCGCTGCGCTTCTCCGCCCCGGCCGACCTGGAGCACTGGACGGAGTCCGGCAAGCTGCTGACCGCGCTGGTGCCCGAGTTCGACGACTACCTGCGCCCCGACGAGGCCCGGGAGCGCTTCGCGGCGGTGCCGCAGGCCGAGGTGGTCGGGGTGCCCGGGGCGAAGCACCTCTGGGTCGGCGACGCCGAGACCGTGCTGGACGAGGTGGTCCGCCGGGTCAACCCGGCCGCCGCCGTGCCGCTGCCGACCACCTGGGACGGCCCGATGGAGACCGGCGACGTCAGCGCGTACGCCGACCGCACGGTGGCCTCCTTCGCGGACCGCCCGGTGCCCGGCCCGCCCGCCGGCCAGGCCGGCTGACGCGCCCTCGGCCTCGCGCTCCCGTCGCGAGCCCGGCCGACCCGGTCCATCCGTGGCCGGACCGGGCCGGGCGGGGTCAGCGGGACTCCTGCCGGGGCAGGACCACCTCCCGCAGGATGAGCTGGAGCGCGGCCACCGCCGGGATCGCGATCAGCGCGCCCACCACGCCCAGCAGGGAGACCCCGAGCAGGGCGCCCACCAGGGCGGCCACCTCGTTGACCGACACCGACCGGCGCATGATCTTGGGATAGATCAGGTAGTTCTCCACCTGCTGGTAGATCAGGAAGAACACCGCACAGGCGATGCCGATTGGCAGGTCCGTGGCGAACCCGACCAGGCTGACGATCACCGCGCCGAGGGTCGCGCCGATCTGCGGGATCAGGTCCGTCACCGCGACCACCACGGCCAGCGCGAACGGGTACGGCAGACCGACGATCAACGCGAAGACGAACGTGGACACCCCGGCCAGCACCGCGATGCTGAGCGCGCCCACCATGTACGCGCCCACCTTGGTCAGGATCTCGTCCCCGATCAGCCGTACCCGCTCCCGGCGCGAGCGGGGCACCAGCGAGTAGCCCAG
The DNA here is from genome assembly GCF_043198195.1 of Micromonospora sp. NPDC048868. NCBI lineage: Bacteria > Bacillati > Actinomycetota > Actinomycetes > Micromonosporales > Micromonosporaceae > Micromonospora > Micromonospora sp. NPDC048868. The sequence goes on along the minus strand of NZ_JBICUN010000007.1, from coordinate 119,005 downwards.
GTCGCGGAGCCGGTCGAAGTAGGCCAGGAAGTAGATGGTCAACACCAGCACGGTCAGCCCCCGGAAGACCGTGCCGAAGATCAGTTGGGCGCCGCCGAGCACCCCGCCGAGGGCCTGACCGACCGTGTCCGCGTTCGCCGCGCTCTGCACCCGCTCCATCAGGTCGTACCGCTCCACCAGGTCGTTGACCGTCTCGTTGCGGCGCAACGCCTCCAGGTAGCTCGGCAACTGCCCGATGAACTGCCCGCTCTGCGTGACGATCGGCGGCACCAGGGCGAACAGGCCACCGCAGAGGAGCAGCACGACCGTCAGCGCGACCACCGCCACGGCGAGCCCGTGCGGCAGCCCCCAGGACCGCAACCGGACCACCGCGGGGTGCAGACCGACGGCGAGGAAGAGCGCGATGACCACCAGGACCAGGATGCCGGCCGCGTTGCGCAGGCCCAGATAGAGGGCGTACGCGAGCAGCACCCCGGCCGCGCCGGTGAAGCCGACCAGGAAGCTGCTGCGCTTCAGCGGCCGCCCCGGCGTACCGAACCGGCTCGACCCGTTCCCCGCCGGCTCGCCGTCGTCCGTCGTGCCGGTCGTGCCCGTCGTGTCTCTCGTGCCCGTCGTCCTGTCGGCGTGTTCGGGCGCGGTGGCGTGCTCCGGCTTCCGGTTCCTGTCGCCCGGTGCCGGGGCGCGGCCGGGCTCCCGGTCGCCGCTCGACGCCATCGGTCCGTCGTCCGCCATCGGACCTCCCTGGATCGATTCCCGCGGGACGGCCCGACCACGGCTCACGTCGGCGAATCCCACCGGGAGCGTACGCCGCAGGCCCGACGGTGCGACCCGCCCGAGCCGTGCCACCCGACCCGACGGTGCCACCGGCCCGAGCCGTGCCACCCGACTTGACCGTGCTACCTGCCCGAGCCGTGCCATCCGACCCGGCGGTGCGACCGACCCGGCGGTGTGACCGACCCGGCGGTGCCACCGACCCGGCGGTGTGACCGACCCGGCGGTGCCACCGACCCGGCGGTGTGACCGACCCGGCGGTGCTACCGAGGCCAGCCAACACCACCTCTCCGCGCACCCTCTGGGTGCGGGCAGGACCGAAGCCCTGAGATCTTGGTACGGCACGGCCCCTATAGGGGCCCGATTCTTCCAAGATCCGCCCGACGCACCCGAATCGTCGGGCGGTGGAGCGGTCAGGGGTTCCTCGCTGACCGCCCGCAGGGCGGGGCGACCTCGCGAGTCAGTCCTTCTCGACGACGACCTTGCTCGGCTTGGCGCTGCGCTCGTCGGTGGTCGGCTTCGCCGGGCGCTTGCCGTTCTCGCCGGTGCTGGTGATCTTCGTCGGGGTGGCGCCCCGGCCTCCCTCGCCGGGCACCGCCGCCACGGTCGGCTCCCCGTCCACGCCGGCGCTGGCCGTGCCCCCGTCGACGGTGGTCACGGTGGCCTTGCCGTTGGCCGGCTGTCCGGCGTCGGCCGGCTCGATCCGGCCCTTGGCCGGCTGCCCGGCGTCCTCCGGCTCCACCTTGCCGGCGGCGGGCTTCCCGTCCGAGGAGGACGGAGGCGCTGCGGGGCCTGTCGCCCCGCCCGCGACTGGGGCCTTGTCCGCGGAGCCCACACCCGCAGGGGTCTTGTCGGCCGAGGGCTTGTCCGTGTCGGGGCGGGGCCTGCCGCCGTTCGCCGTGGCCGGCTTGCCGTCCGCCACCACCGGGGCGGCGGCGCCGTCCGTCCCGCCCGGCCGGTCGGCTGCGGCGAGCCGACCCAACCGCAGCTCCGCCACCTGTCGCTGGAGCTCGTCGGACTCCTGGCGGGACTTCCAGGTCTCCTGGCGCAGGTCGGCCAGCTCCTGCTGGGCCTGGGCGATCTCCAGCATCACCTGGGCGAGCTGCTGACGGCTGGCGGCGGCCTCCTGTTGCGTGGCGGCGAGGTGCTGCTGGGTCGTCGCCAGGTGCTGCTGCGTCGTGGCCGCGTACTCCTCGAACTGCCGCCGCGACGTCGCCACGTGCTCGTCGGCCTTGCGGCGCTTGTCGGCCGCCTCCGACTCGGCCCGGCCGAGCAGCGCCGCGGCCTCCTCCTCGGCCTGCCGGCGCATCGTCAGCGCGTCCTGCTCGGCGGCCTGGCGGACGGCGGCGGCACCCTGCTCGATCTCGTTCTTCCGGGCGGTGTACTCCGCCTCCAGCGCGGCGCGGCGCGACTCGAACCCGGACTCCAGCTCGTCGTGCCGGCTCGTGTGCTGCTTCTCCAACTCGGCGAGCCGGGTCTTGTACTGCTTCTCCAGCTCGTCGCGGCGCTTGGTGAACTCCTGCTCGGCCGCCGCGCGGCGCTGGGTCAGCTCGCGGTCCGCGGCCTCGCGCCGGCTGTTGACCTCCTGCTCGACCCCGGCCCGCCAGGCGCCCAGCTCCTGCTGCGTCTGGGCCCGGGCGTGCTGCACGTACGCCTCGGTCTCGGTGCGCATCCGCTGCACGTACGCCTCGGTCTCGGCGCGGTTGCGCTTGGCCGTCTCGGCCGCCTGGGTGGTGAGCCGCTCGGCCTCCTGGCGGGCCTTCTCGCGGGTGGCCCGGCCGGCGCTCGCGGCGTCGTCGATGATCTGCTTGGCGTCCCGCTGCGCCTTGGCGTGGGTGGCCCGGCCCGCCTCGGTGGCCTGGTCGACCAGGCGCTTGGACTCCTGCTGGGCCTTGGCGTGCACCTCCTTGGCGGCCTCCCGCAGCTGGGTGGCCTCCTGCTGCGCCTTGGCGTGCACCTCCTTGGCGGCCTCGCGCAGCTTGGTCGCCTCCTGCTGGGCCCGCTGGTGGATCTCCTTGGCCGCGTCCCGCAGCTGGGTGGCCTCCTGCTGGGCCTTCGCGAGCGCCTCCTGGGCGGCCTTGCGCAGCCGGGCGGCCTCGTCCTTGGCGGTCCGGACGGCGGCGTCCGCCTCGGCCTTGCGGGCCGCGGTGTGCCGCTCCTCCTCCGTCCGGCGGGCGGCCAGCGCGATCTCGAAATCCTTGAGGGCGGTGGCGGCCTGCTCGCGGGCCTCGTCGACGATGTGCTCCGCGGCGGCCCGGCGAGCCTCGATCTCCTCGTTGGCGGAGGCCAGGATCGCGTCGGCCTGCTCCTCGGCGATGGTGAGGATCTGCTCCACCCGCGGGCCCAGGTGCCGGTAGGAGACGTTCTCCAGCGCCCCGGACGACTTGCGCGCCTGGGCGAGGTCACGTTGGAGCACCTCGACCTGGCCGGCCAGCTTGTGGATCTGTGTGTAGGCCTGTTCCCGCTCGGCCGCCAGGGCCGCGATCTCGTGCTCCGCGCGAGCGACGTACCGGTCGACCTGTCGTTTCTCGTACCCCCGCAGAGCGGACTCGAAGCTGGGCTCCGTGGTCACATCCCCGCCGAGAGCGAACAGTTCCTCGCCGTGCGACATGCCCCCATCCTCACACGCCTCCACTCCGGCTGGGGCGATACGGACGCCCCGGATAGGACCTACTTCACTGCCGACACGCCCGGGCAATTCGGTTGGCGGGAAAAAGCGCACGGCGCGGGGCGCACCGGTCACCCGGTGTCACCCCGCGCCGTGGAATCATGCCCCGGTCGGGTGGGTCGGTCGGGTCAGTTGGCGGTCTCCGCGGCCACCCGCTCGTCGGCGTTGTCGGCCTTCTTCGCCTCCGGCTTGGCCGGCGCGGCCGGCGGCGTGGCGGGCACGCCCGGCACGATGCCGGCGAGGCCGGAGAGCATCTGGCCGAGCTGCGAGGTGACGGCGTCCTTCTGCCGGGTGAGGTCCTCGACCTCGCGGCGGGCCGCCTGGGTGGTCAGCTCGGCCTCGGTGCGCGCCTCGGTGAGCAGGCGGTTCGACTCGGCCTTCGCCTCGGTGAGCGTCTTGTCGGCCAGCGCCTTGGCCTTGTCGACCGTCTCGTTGGCGGTGCGCTCCGACTCGACCCGGCGGGCCTCGGCGCGCTGCTCGATCTCCTTGGCCCGCTCCTGCGCGGCGTGGGCCCGCTGCTCGGCCTCGCTGACCAGCTTCTGGGTCTGGGCCACCTGCGCGGCGTGCCGCTCGGACTCCTCGCGCTCGGCCTTCTCCCGGCGCTCGGCCAGCTGGAGCTCCAGGGCCTGGAGGTCCTTGTCGCGCTTGTCGCGGGCGTCGGTGAGCAGCTTGGTCGCCTCGGCGCGCTTCTCCTCGGCCTCGCGGGCCGCCTTCGCCCGCTGCTGGGTGATCTCCCGCTCGGCGGTGGCCCGCAGGGTGGCGACCTCGCGCTCGACGGTGGACTTCAGCTCGGCGACCTCGTGGGCGGTGACCGTGCGCAGCTGCTTGGTCTCCCGGTCGGCGTCGGCGCGCAGCGTGTCGGCCTCGCGCCGGGCCTGGACGCGGACCTCGGCGGCCTCGCGCTCGGCGGCGGTGCGGACGCTGCCCGCCTCCCGCTCGGCGTTGGCCTTCATGGCCGCAGCCTCGGCGCGCGCCTTGTCGGTGATCTCGCGCGCCTCGAGGCGGGCGGCGGAGAGGATGCCCTCCGACTCGCGCTTGGCCTCGTTGCGGTGGTCGTTGGCCTGCTCCTCGGCCAGCCGCAGGATCTGCTCGACGCGGGTGCCGAGACCGGAGAGGGTCGGCCGGCTGTTCTCCTCGAGCTGCTTGTTGGTGTCGGCGAGCTTCTGCTCCAGCGCGCTCATCCGCTGCTCGGCCTGGCGGAGCCGTCGCTGGGCGTCGTTCATCCGCTGCTCGGCCTCGGCGCGGGCCTGCTCGGACTGGGTCAGCGCGGCCGTCATCCGGCCGATGAAGTCATCGACCTGGTGGGTGTTGTAGCCGCGCAGGCCAACGGTGAAATCGGGCTGCGAGTTCGCGTTATCGAAGAACGCAAGAGGGGAGGACTGCTGGGGCATTGGGACATACTCGCAGACCCCCCAGGGTGCTTCGCAAGAGCGGTGCCGAGCTTTCGTGTCCTCATTACATGGTCAACTGCGGGTCCGCCGAGGACCGGGCAGATCGCCGATCTTGGCAGGTCCCGGGCGGGTCGGACGGCACGGAGCGTGACAGGGGACAGGGCACGGAGCGTGACATGGAAAAGGGCCGCGGGAGTACCCCGCGGCCCTTTGTCGCGCCATGGTCGGCATCGCTCGAATGAGCGTCCGACACTAGGCGGAAAGGCAATCGCCGTTCACCGCAATGGTCGACGGCGCCTCGTCCCTCGGGTCAGTGGCCGCGGAACCGGTTGATCGCGTCCTCGTGCCGGGAGCGCAGCTCGCGGTCGCGTACGCCGAGCCCGTCCGACGGGGCCAGGCAGCGGACGCCGACCTTGCCCTGGTGCGCGTTGCGGTGCACCTCGTACGCGGCCTGGCCGGTCTGCTCCAGCGCGTAGGTCTTCGACACGGTGGGGTGGACCTTGCCCAGTGCCACGAGCCGGTTGGCCTCCCACGCCTCGCGGTAGTTGGCGAAGTGGCTGCCGATGATCCGCTTCAGGTGCATCCAGAGGTAGCGGTTGTCGTACTGGTGCAGGTAGCCGCTGGTGGAGGCGCAGGTGACGATGGTGCCGCCCTTCTTGGCCACGTAGACGCTGGCGCCGAAGGTCTCCCGGCCGGGGTGCTCGAAGACGATGTCCGGGTCGTCGCCGCCGGTCAGCTCGCGGATGCGCTCGCCGAAGCGGCGCCACTCGTCCTGGTCCTGGGTCTGCTCGTCGGACCAGAAGCGGAAGCCCTCGGCGGTGCGGTCGATCACCAGCTCGGCGCCCATCTTCCGGCACAGCTCCGCCTTCTCCGGCGAGGAGACCACGCAGACCGGGATCGCGCCGCCGTTGAGCGCCATCTGGGTGGCGTAGCCGCCCAGGCCGCCGGAGGCGCCCCAGATCAGCACCACGTCGCCCTGCTTCATGTTGGCCCCGTGGTGCGACACCAGCTGCCGGTACGCCGTCGAGTTGACCAGCCCCGGGCTGGCCGCCTCCTCCCAGCTCAGGTGGCGCGGCTTGGGCATCAGCTGGTTGGCCTTGACCACGCACAGCTCGGCCAGGCCGCCGAAGTTGGTCTCGAAGCCCCAGATCCGCTGCTGCGGATCCAGCATGGTGTCGTCGTGCCCGGCCGCGTCCTCCAGCTCCACGGAGAGGCAGTGCGCGACGACCTCGTCGCCGGCCTTCCACTTCGTCACCCCGGGCCCGGTGCGCAGCACCACGCCGGCGGCGTCGGAGCCCACCACGTGGTACGGCAGGTCGTGTCGGCGGGTCAGCTCGGAGAGCCGGCCGTAGCGCTCGAGGAACTTGAAGGTCGGCAGCGGCTCGAAGATGCTGGTCCAGACCGTGTTGTAGTTGATCGCGCTCGCCATCACGGCGACCAGCGCCTCGCCCGGCCCCAGCTCCGGCGTCGGCACCTCCTGCACGTGCAGCGCCTTGCGCGGGTCCTTGTCCCGGGTGGCCAGGCCGTCGAACATCCGGGTCTCGTCGGCGCGCACCACCACGCCGCGGTACGTCTCGGGTACCGGCAGGCCGGCGATCCCGGCGAGCTCCCGTGCGGGTTTGTCGGATCCCTCCGCCGCCATGATCGCTTCGAGGATGTCCTGCACGTCGACCTCCCGTTCGTCCGCACCCCGCCCACGCGGGCCTGGGTGCTGCCATCGTCGGCGTCGGTGCGGCCCACCGCCATGTCGGCATCCGACACATCCGGTACCGGCCGCGCTCCTGTGGGGCGGGACGTTACTGAACAGTAGGTAGGGCCGGAAGTCCTCTGTGAAAAACTGCATTGGCCGATGCGTGGAGGTGCCCGGGCGGCGGTGGAACCACGCACCGATGCGCTCGGCGGGGCCTGCGGCCCCTCTCCCACCAGCCGGGGAGTGGCCTCCGGCCCCTTCTCGCCAGATGGAGTGTGGCCTCCGGCCCCCGTCCGGTCGACGGGAGCCGGAGGCGGGGGATCAGTGCCCGGCGGCGGGCTCGACGAGTTCGACAAGCACCCCGCCGGCGTCCTTCGGGTGGACGAAGTTGACCCGCGAGTTGGCGGTGCCGCGCTTCGGGGTGTCGTAGAGCAGCTTCACGCCCCGCTCGCGCAGCTTCGCGCAGGCGGCGTCGATGTCCTCGACGGTGTACGCCACCTGCTGCACGCCCGGGCCCTTCTTGTCGAGGAACTTGGCGATTGTCGACTCCGGGGTCAGCGGGGCGAGCAACTGCACGCAGCCGCCCTCGGCGTCCGGGCCGACGGCCAGCATCGCCTCGCGTACGCCCTGCTCGGCGTTCACCTCGGTGTGCACGCAGCGCATCCCGAAGGTGCGCTGGTAGAAGTCGATCGCGGCGTCCAGGTCGGCGACGGCGACCCCGACGTGGTCGATGCGGCGCAGGCCGATGTCTGTGACATAGTCGGCAGCGGTCTCGACGGGGGAGTTCTCAGCCATGGCGCTAGTCTGACCGAACAATCGTTAAGGCGTACAGGTCGGCACCCCCTCGGAGGCAGGCATGGCTTCGGTGATCGTCAGCGGCGCGCGGACCCCGATGGGGCGCCTGCTGGGCAACCTCAAGGACCTCCCCGCGACCAGGCTCGGTGGCGTCGCGATCAAGGCGGCGCTCGAGCGGGCCGGCGTCGCCCCCGAGCAGGTCCAGTACGTGATCATGGGGCAGGTGCTCCAGGCCGGCGCCGGACAGATCCCGGCCCGCCAGGCGGCGGTCGAGGCCGGCATCCCGATGTCCGTGCCGGCGCTGACCGTCAACAAGGTCTGCCTCTCCGGCCTGGACGCGATCGCCCTGGCCGACCAGCTGATCCGCGCCGGCGAGTTCGACATCGTCGTCGCCGGCGGCATGGAGTCGATGACCAACGCCCCGCACCTGCTGCTCGGCCAGCGCGGCGGCTACAAGTACGGCGACGTGGTGGTCAAGGACCACATGGCGCTCGACGGGCTCACCGACGCCTGGGACAACTGCGCGATGGGCGAGTCCACCGAGCGGCACAACGGGCGGCACGGCATCTCCCGCGAGGAGCAGGACGCGTTCGCCGCGACCAGCCACCAGCGGGCCGCCGCCGCGCAGAAGAACGGCCACTTCGCCGACGAGATCACCCCGGTGGTCATCCCGCAGCGCAAGGGCGACCCGCTGGTGATCAGCGAGGACGAGGGGATCCGCCCGGACACCACCGTCGAGTCGCTGGCGAAGCTGCGCCCGGCGTTCGCCAAGGACGGCACCATCACCGCCGGCAGCGCCTCGCCGATCTCCGACGGCGCCGCCGCGGTGGTCGTCATGAGCAAGGCCAAGGCCAAGGAGCTGGGGCTGACCTGGCTGGCCGAGATCGGCGCGCACGGCAACGTCGCCGGCCCGGACAACTCCCTGCACTCGCAGCCGTCCAACGCGATCCAGCACGCCCTCAAGAAGGGTGGGCTCGGCATCGAGGACCTGGACCTCATCGAGATCAACGAGGCGTTCGCCCAGGTGGGCATCCAGTCCACCCGTGACCTCGGGATCAGCCCGGACAAGGTCAACGTCAACGGCGGGGCGATCGCGCTGGGCCACCCGATCGGCATGTCCGGCGCCCGGCTGGTGCTCACCCTCGCGCTGGAGCTCAAGCGCCGGGGCGGCGGCACGGGCGCCGCGGCGCTCTGCGGCGGCGGCGGCCAGGGCGACGCTCTGATCATCCACGTCCCGGCCCCCGGCGAGAGCGGTCACTGACCGCCGGCCGGCCGATCCCGTAGAGGCAGCACAGTGAGCGAGATCGTCGACGGCGTCCCGGCGGCCGGCGCACCCCCGGTGCGCCGCAGCCGGGACGTGCCGATGCTGGTCGAGCGGGCCCGCGCGGGCGATCCGCGCGCGGTGGCCCGACTGATCACCCTGGTCGAGTCCGGCGACGAGACGCTGCCGCGGATCGCGGCGGCCCTCGCGCCGTACGCCGGCCAGGCCCAGGTGGTCGGGCTGACCGGCTCACCGGGGGTGGGCAAGTCGACCACCACCAACGAGCTGGTCCGGGCGCTGCGCGCCCGCGGCCACCGGGTGGGCGTGCTGGCCATCGACCCGTCCAGCCCGTTCACGGGCGGGGCGATCCTCGGCGACCGGGTCCGGATGCAGGACCACGCCACCGACCCGGGCGTCTACATCCGGTCGATGTCGAGCCGGGGCCACCTGGGCGGGCTGTCGGCCGCCACGCCGCAGGCGGTGCGGGTGCTGGAGGGCGCCGGCTGCGACGTCGTGCTGGTGGAGACCGTGGGCGTCGGGCAGGCCGAGGTGGAGGTCGCCTCGCTGGCCGACACCACGCTGGTGCTGCTCGCCCCGGGCATGGGCGACGCGATCCAGGCGGTCAAGGCCGGCATCCTGGAGATCGCCGACGTCTTCGTGGTCAACAAGGCCGACCGGGACGGCGCCGACGCCACCTACCGCGACATCCAGGGCATGATCGCCCTGGGTGAGCGCGGCCCGGGCGACTGGCGGCCGCAGGTGGTGCGCGCGATCGCCTCCCGGGGCGAGGGGATCGACGACATCGCCGCCGCCATCGACAAGCACCGTGCCTGGCTGGTCGAGCACGGCGAGCTGCGTCGCCGCCAGGAGGCGCGGGCCGCCGCCGAGGTCGAGGCGATCGCGCTGGGCGTGCTCCGCGCCCGGATCGGTTCCCTGCGCGACGGTACGGAGCTGCCGGCGCTCGCCGCGAAGGTGGCCGAGGGCGCCCTCGACCCGTACGCGGCGGCCGACGAACTGCTCTCCCAGCTCGGCTCCTGAGGGGCCCGTCGAGCTAGTACGCTCGCACCGCTCCACGGTCGGCGTGGGGCGGTGCGCGGCGGAGTGGGGAGACGATGGGCGACGAGGCGACGCAGGAGCTGTCGGTGACACCGGACGCGGTGCCGGGCGGGACGACGCTCGTCTCCGACGAGGTGGTGGAGAAGATCGCGGTGGCCGCCGCGCGGTCCGTGCCCGGGGTGGTCGAGCTGGGCGGGGACGTGGCCCGGTTCTTCAACGCGGTGCTCGACAAGGTCGGGCTCGACCAGGTCGGCGACGCCCGGCGCGGCTGCTCGGCCCACGTCACGAACGGCGCGGCGGTGGTCAACCTGGTCATCGTGATCGAGGCCGGCCGCCCGGTGCCGCAGGTGACCGCCGAGGTCCGGGCGCAGGTCGCCGGGGCGGTCGAGGCGTACGGGCTGCGGGTCGACGAGGTCAACATCAGGGTCGACGACGTGGCCCTGGGCGGTCCCGCCGCGCCCGTCGCGTGACGCGTCCAACGGCTCAGGTTACCTGCCGGTACGAACTTACTTAGCGATCGTTCAGGTCTGGGCTCTACACTCGCAGTGCAGTCGAGGACTCGAGGAGGAGCCCCGCCGATGAACGCCGACGAGATCGCCGCCGGACGGGCGCGCTGGCAGGCCCGCTACGACGCCGCGCGCAAGCGGGACGCCGACTTCACCACGCTCTCCGGGATGCCCGTCGACCCGGTCTACGGGCCGCCGGAGGGCGTGCCCTACCCGGGCTTCGAGCGCATCGGCTGGCCGGGCGAGTACCCGTACACCCGGGGTCTCTATCCGACCGGCTACCGCGGGCGGACCTGGACGATCCGGCAGTTCGCCGGGTTCGGCAACGCCCAGCAGACCAACGAGCGCTACAAGATGATCCTGGGCGCCGGCGGCGGCGGTCTCTCCGTTGCCTTCGACATGCCCACGCTGATGGGCCGGGACTCCGACGACCCGCAGGCGCTCGGCGAGGTGGGCCACTGCGGCGTCGCCATCGACACCGCCGCCGACATGGAGGCCCTCTTCGACGGCATCGACCTGGCCGGGGTCACCACGTCGATGACCATCTCCGGGCCGGCCGTGCCGGTGTTCTGCATGTACCTGGTGGCCGCCGAGCGGCAGGGCGCCGACCTGTCCACGCTGGACGGCACGTTGCAGACGGACATCTTCAAGGAGTACATCGCGCAGAAGGAGTGGCTCTTCGACCCGGAGCCGCACCTGCGCCTGATCGGCGACCTGATGGAGTACTGCGCCCGGGAGATCCCGCGCTACAAGCCGCTCTCGGTCTCCGGCTACCACATCCGCGAGGCCGGCTCGACCGCCGCGCAGGAGCTGGCGTACACGCTCGCCGACGGGTTCGGCTACGTCGAGCTGGGGCTCTCCCGGGGGCTCGACGTCAACGTCTTCGCGCCCGGCCTGAGCTTCTTCTTCGACTCGCACGTCGACTTCTTCGAGGAGATCGCCAAGTTCCGGGCCGCCCGCCGCATCTGGGCCCGCTGGCTGCGCGACGTCTACGGCGCGACCAGTGAGAAGGCGCTCTGGCTGCGGTTCCACACGCAGACCGCCGGGGTGTCGCTGACCGCCCAGCAGCCGGTCAACAACGTGGTGCGTACCGCCGTGGAGGCGCTCGCGGCGGTGCTCGGCGGCACCAACTCGCTGCACACCAACGCCCTGGACGAGACCCTGGCGCTGCCCACCGACGAGTCCGCCGAGATCGCCCTGCGTACCCAGCAGGTGCTGATGGAGGAGACCGGGGTGACCAACGTGGCGGACCCGCTGGGCGGGTCCTGGTACGTCGAGGCGCTCACCGACAAGATCGAGGCCGAGGCGGAGGAGATCTTCGCCCGGATCCGGCAGCTCGGCGGGGAGGGTCCGCACCAGATCGGCCCGATGACCTCCGGCATCCTGCGCGGCATCGAGGACGGCTGGTTCACCGGCCACATCGCCGAGTCCGCGTTCGTCTACCAGCAGGCGCTGGAGAAGGGCGACAAGCGGATCGTCGGGGTCAACTGCCACACCGGCACGGTCGCCAAGGACCTGGAGATCCTGCGCATCTCGCACGAGGTGGAGCTGGAGCAGCGCCGGGTGCTGGCCGAGCGGAAGGCCGGCCGCGACGAGGCCGCCGTCAAGGCCGCCATCGAGCGGATGGTCGCCGTCGGCCGGACCGACGGCAACATGATCCCGGCCATGCTGGACGCCGTCCGCGCGGAGGCCACCCTCGGCGAGATCTGCGACGCCCTGCGCGCCGAGTGGGGCGTCTACCGCGAACCCGCCCGCTTCTGACCCCGTCCCCCTCGACACCGCGATCCCGCTCCACCGCGATCCCGCACCCCGTGTCCCGGCAGCCGCCGGGCAGGCCTCGTACCGAGGACCGGAGGTGCGGGATCGCGGGGTGTCGGGCGGGAGACCGGGCAGCGGCGCGGGGACGGGGCGGGGAAGGGCGGGAGCAGCCGTGACAGTCGCAACTGTCGCCGTCGCGGTTGATCTGAGTTCCGTGGGTCGCGTGCGAGACTAGGTAACCATGAGCGACCCACGGATCACCTCGTCGATCTTCACCCGCGGCGCGGTCGACCTCAGCGCGCTGCGCACCCCCGCACCGGCCCCTGCCCGCCCCGCCACCCCGGCCCAGTCCGCCCCCTCCGCCGATTTCCCCGGCGCCGCCGGTGGCGGCGTCGCCGTCATCGACGTGAGCGAGGCGACATTCCAGTCCGAGGTTCTCGAGCGCTCGCTCACCACACCGGTGATCGTGGACTTCTGGGCCGAGTGGTGCGAGCCGTGCAAGCAGCTGAGCCCCGTGCTGGAGCGGCTGGCCGCCGAGGGCGGCGGCGCCTGGGTGCTCGCCAAGGTCGACGTGGACGCCAACCCCCGGATCGCCCAGATGTTCCGGGTGCAGGGCATCCCGATGGTCTACGCGGTGGTCGGCGGCCAGCCGATCGACGCCTTCTCCGGCGTGGTGCCCGAGGCGCAGCTGCGGCAGTGGATCCAGGCGGTGCTCAAGGCCGGTGGCGTGAGTGTCGCCGAGCCGGAGGACCCGCGCCTCGACGAGGCCGACGACGCCCTGATGAGCGGCGACCTCGACGCGGCCGAGCAGGCGTACCGCAAGATCCTCGCGGAGTCGCCCGCGGACGCCGCGGCGGAGGCGGGCCTCGCCCAGGTCGGGCTCGCCCGCCGGGTGGCCGGGGCCGACCCGGGCGCGGCGGTCGCCGCCGCCCAGGCGAACCCCGACGACGTCGAGGCCCAGCTCCTGGCCGCCGACATCGAGGTGCTCAGCGGTCAGGCCGAGGCGGCGTACGCCCGCCTGGTGGGCCTGGTCCGCCGCACCGCCGGTGAGGAGCGGGAGAAGGTACGCCAGCACCTGGTCAGCCTCTTCACGGTCGCCGGGCCGGAGGATCCCGCGGTCGCCTCGGCGCGCCGGTCCCTGGCCAGCGCCCTGTTCTGAGCACCACGCCCTGCTTGTGAGTACGTAGCACGCCAGCGCGGGCCGGCGTTCCGGCCGGCCCGCCCGACACCTCGAGGACGGGAGCCCATGATGCGCCGGATCGCCGTCCTCGACGCGCCCAGCAACCTCGGCCTGCGCCCACCCACGTCCACCTCGGTCCCCGGCTGCGGCAAGGCCCCGGGCGCGCTGCGCGACCAGGGGCTGCTCGCCCGGCTGCGGGCCCGCGACGCGGGCTGCCTCACCGCGCCCCGCTACGACCCCGGCGACTGGCGACCGGGTGACGGGGTCTGCCACGCCCGCGAGATCGCCGACTACTCGGTGGCGCTCGCGGAGCGCATCGGCGCCATCATCGACCGCAGCGAGTTCCCGCTGGTGCTCGGCGGCGACTGCTCCATCCTGCTCGGTTCGGCACTGGCCATGCACCGGCTCGGCGAGGCGGTCGGCGGGCGCATCGGGCTGGTCTTCGTCGACGGCCACTCCGACTTCCGGCATCCCGGCAACGCCTCCTACGTGGGAGCGGCGGCGGGCGAGGACCTCGCGCTGGTCACCGGGCGGGGGCAGGCCGACCTGGCCGCCATCGAGGGGCGTCGGCCGTACTTCCGCGACATCGACGTGGTGGTGCTCGGCATCCGGGCACAGGACGAGTACCGCCTCGACCTCCAGGCCGCCGGGATCACCACCCGGCCGGTGCCGGCGCTGCGCGCCGAGGGCGCCGCGCGTACGGCACAGTGGGCGCACGAGCAGCTCGCCGACTGCGCCGGCTACTGGGTGCACATCGACGTGGACGTGCTGGACCCGGCCGTGATGCCGGCGGTCGACGCCCCCGACCCGGGCGGGATCGCCTTCGCCGAGCTGGAGATCCTGCTCGCCGGCCTCGTCGACACCCCGCACTGCCTCGGCGTCGAGCTGACCGTCTTCGACCCCGACTACGACTTGGACGGCGCGTACGCGGCCGAGATCGTCAACACCGTGGTGGCCGGGCTGCGCCCGGTCTCGGCGCCGACGGCTTCGCCGCCCCGACTGCTGCCGGGCCCGTCGGCGTCCGCCGCCCCGCCCGCGCCGTCACGCTCTGCCGCCCCCACCAGGCCCTCCGCCCCCACTGCCCCCACCACGCCCTCTGCCTCCGCCGCGTCGAGCGTGCCGTCGTCGTCTGCCGACCCCGGCGTGCCGTCTACCTCTGCCGTCTCGTCCGGGCCGTCTGCCGTCTCGTCCGGGCCGTCTGCCGTCTCGTCCGGGCCGTCTGCCGTCTCGTCCGGGCCGCCTGCGGTGTCGGCTGGGCCGTCTGCGGTGCCGTCCGGGCCGTCTGCCGCGTCGGCTGGGCCGTCTGCCGCGTCGGCTGGGCCGTCTGCGCTTGCCGCCCCTGCCACGCGCTCGGCGTCTGCTGGCTCGGTTGGGCCGTCGGCGTCTGCGGATTCGGCCGGGCCGTCGGCGTCTGCCGGCTCGGTCGTGCCCTCGGCTCGGCGGAGCAACGGTCGTCCCGAGGTGCCGATCATGCCTCCGTCGGCCTCCGCCCCGGCGCTCGTTTCCGCCCCCGTTCCACGCGTTGACGGAGACGACCGGTACCCGGGCGGCGCCGAGGAGCGTGCCGATGACGTTCCGCCAGCCCCGCTTCGGCCGCTCGGGCCGGTGGCCCCGGTTGCCGCCGCCTCCGACGGTCTCGCCGTGCCGGAACCCGTCGGCCCGCCCGCCTCCGCAGGCCCGGGCCTGCTGCGCCGGGCACCGCTCGCGGGCCTCGACCCGGGCGACCCGCTGCCCGCGCCCGAGGACGGCACCTCGCCATCCGCCGCCGGTATCGCCTGACCCCCTGTCGAGCTGCCCCATCTGTGCGCCCACCTGCCGGGCCCGGTCGCGCCGGGACGGCTGATGGCACGTGCCCAGGGCAGGGCGAGGCGGGGCGGCTGGTGGCACGTGCCCAGGGCAGGGCGAGGTGGGCGGCTGATCGCACGTCCCCGGTTCAGGGCAAGGCGGGGCGGCTGATCGCACGTGCCCAGGGCAGGGCAAGGCGGGACGGCTAACCGCACGTGCCCGGTTCAGGTCACGGCGGGGCGGCTGGTGGCACGTGTCTAGGACAGGTCACGGCCGGGCGGCTGGTGGCACGTGCCCGAGACGGTCGAGACGGGCGCGGTCGAGGCAGGGCCGATTGAGCTAGGCCGGTGCGCCTGCGGGTCCGGTCGCGGAGGCTGGTGGGACGCGAGGTGACGGGTGGAACACCATGGGTGTCACCAAAGGTTTTTGACACCCATGGTGTTCCACCGGTGGATTGCCGGATGTGCGCCCGGCGGGCGTCGGCGCCTGCCCCGTCGGTAGGGGCAGCTCCACAGCGTCGCTCCGGTTGCGCGGGAACGCCCGCCAACCAGTGGTGATCAGGACGCCATGGACGTTAAAACCGCCCGGTAACGTCCATGGCGTCCTGATCACCAATGCTCGCTTCTGGCGGCAGGCAGGTGGGGCTCCCGGTGCGGCGACCGGCCCTTTGCGCGCTGTTCGACCTGGTGATCATCGACGAAGCCGCGCAGTGCACCGTCGCTTGGGCCGCCGAGGCTGCCGCAACTACACGTCGCCGTCGCCGACACGTGACGGACGACGCCGACCCGGACGTGGTCGCGTGAACCGCGAAGCAGCGGTGCCCACGGGTGCCCGACGCTGCCGGCACCGACGCTGCCGGCACCGACGACACCGGCACCGACGACACCGGCACCGGCACCGACGCTGCCGGCACCGTCGAGGCCGGTACCGGTGTCGGTGTCGGTGTCGGTGTCGGTGAGGTTGGTCAGCGGGAGAGGGCGCGGAGGAAGCGTTCGGCGGCGGGGACAGCGGTGGCGGTGCTGGCTCCGCCCTTCTCGACGAAGACCGCGAACGCGACGTCGCCCTGCCAGCCGACGAACCAGGCGTGCGTGTGCGCCGGGTTGTCGTCGTATTCGGCGGTGCCCGTCTTGCCGTGCACCGGCGCGCCCGGCACGTCCCGCAGCGCGCTGCCGGAGCCGGCCGTGACCACCTCCCGCATCATCGCCCGGACCCCCTCGACCGACTCCGGCTTGAGCTGCGGGCCGGGGGCGGCGGGCTGGGCCGGGGCGGGGTCGAGGACCAGTTTCGGCTGCTCGAACCGACCCCGGGCGACCGCTGCGGTGGCCGACGCCATGGCCAGCGGGCTGACCAGCGTGGTGCCCTGGCCGATGGCGGCGGCGGCCTGCTCGGTCGCCCCGCCGTTCGCCGAGACCTTGCCGGTGAAGGCGTCGAGGCCGACGTCCCACTGCCCCTCCAGCCCGAGGGAACGACCGGTCACGGCCAGTCCGTCGGGGCCGAGCTTCGGCGCCAGCGCGGCGAACGCGGTGTTGCAGGACTTGGCGAAGTCGGTGCGGAAGGGCACCGGCCCCAGCACGAAGTTCTCGGAGTTCTTGAACGGCTTGCCGTCGACGGTGAACGTCTTCGGGCAGTCCACCGTCGCGGCCGGCGTGACCGCGCCCCGGTCGAGCAGGCCGAGCGCGCTGACCATCTTGAAGGTGGAGCCCGGCGGGACCTGGGCGGTGAAGGCCAGGTTCTCCCCGGCCGCGCCGGGACCGTTGGCCGCGGCGAGCACCGCGCCGTCGCTGATCCGCACCGCCACCAGCGCCGCCCGGCGCTTCTCGCTGCGCAGGGCGGTGTCGGCCGCGTTCTGGGTGGCGACGTCGAGCGTGGTCTTGACCGACTGCCCCGGCTTCGGCTCGCTGCGGAACACCTCGGTGCCGGTGGGCACCAGCGTGCCGTCCGGGCCGGGGCGCTCGGTGATCACGGTCAGCCCGGCCGCGCCGCGTAGCCGCTCGTCGTGGCGGCCCTGGAGGCCCCCGTGGCCGACCAGGTCGCCGGCCTCGTAGCGGTCGGGGTGCTGGGCGAGGTCGTCGGCCTGGGCCGGGTCGACGGAGCCGAGCACCGCCCGGGCGAACTCGCGGGTGGGGGCCAGGTCGAGCTTGTCGCTGCGGAACTTGGTGCCCGGCAGGTCGTAGATGCGTTGTTTGATCTGCCGGTACGCCTCCTCGCGCAGGGTCACCACCTCGACGAACGCGCCCGGATCCGCGTCGTCGAGCCGCTTGCGCAGCCCGGAGAGGTCCACCGGCGGGGTGATCGCCGGTCGGATCGCCCGGAAGGCCGAGTCCAGCCTCCGGGTCAGGCCAGGGAGGTCGGTGACCTCGCCCGGTTGGAGCCCGACCCGCACCACGGGTCGGGGCGCCACGATCGGCTGGCCGGCGGCGTCGAGCACCGCGGCCCGGGTGGCGGTGTCGCGGCGCAGCCCGAGCCGCTCGCCCCGGGTGAGCTGCTCCTGCACCACCTGCGGCTCCCAGATCACCCGCCACTCGTCGCCGCCGCGGGTGAGCCGCACCGGACGCTCGTACGCCCAACGGGTCCCGCCCGGGAGGGCCCAGTCGACCTTGACCACCGAGGTCGCGACGTCCTTGGTCACCTTCGCCTCGCCCCGGCGGGTCAGCGTCGGTGGCGTGGCCGCCAGCTCGCCGGAGAGCTCCTTGAGCTCGCGGGCGACGTCGGCTGCCGGCACCTTGGCGCCGGTCGGGTCGACGAAGCCGACGGCCTGGAGGTCGCCCGAGCGCCAGCCGGCCAGGAACGCGTCGACGCTGCGCTCCGGTCCGTCACCGCCCGAGCACGCGGTGAGGGCGCCGGCTGCGAGCGCGGTCGCGGCGAGCAGCGCCAGCGGCGGGCGGAGCCGGTTGCGGCGGGGGCGGCGGGGGTACGACAGGTGCATGGAAGCGGATCTCCGATCTCGGAACTGCCCTGCACGCTAGTACGGCGGCGCGGTCCGCACCGTCCCCCCGCACCGGGACGTGCGGAAAGAGAGCCGCTGCCCGGGTGATGAACGACTGGTGGCGGGGTACTCCCGAACCGGCCAACCTCGTACCCGCAACGGGTGAAAGGACGAAGTCCGGAACCGGACGTCCGCACTGTGGTCCGCCGAGCAAGGGGCGGAACGGCAGGGCCTAGGCTGGGCGGCAGAGTGACCCACAATGCGGTGGGTCGAGGGGAGTGGCACCGATGGACCGGCGTCCGGCGATCAAACCGGGACCCGACCTCCGGCAGGATGACACCGGCCGGGACGACAGCTTCGATTCGGCGACCGACGGGGACGGCTTCGGCCGGCTCGACACAGGAGTGACCGGGATGACCGGTTCGAGTATCGACACCCTCTACGATCTGGGCCTGCCCGTCGACGCGCTGGCCGACGACGTGGAGGACAACGAGCTCGACGAGCCTGTTCCCAACGTGGAGCGCCTGGTCGCCCAGGCGGTCGCGCTTGCCGGCGACGACCACGACGCGGCGACCCTGGTCAGCCGCTTCTGGCGGTTCGCGCCGGACGAGGAACTGATCGGCTTCACCGCCGAGGAGATGCTGGAGGCGGCTCGCGCGCACCGCGACCTCGCCCAGCAGCGCGTACCGGGCGAGTTGAAGCTGCGCATCCACGAGCCCGACGCCGAGCAGCACCACTCCGTCATCGAGATCGTCACCGACGACATGCCGTTCCTGGTCGACTCGGTGACCGCCCTGCTCAACTCGCACCACCTGGACGTGCACCTGCTGGTCCACCCGCTGGTGGTGGTCCGGCGCGAGCCGCTGGGCCAGCTGGTCGAGGTCTCCGCCGACGTCGAGCCCGACGACGCCATCGCCGGCGACCTGGTCGAGAGCTGGATGCACATCGAGATCGACCCGGTGCGCGACGCCGCCGAGCGGGACCGGCTGCGCCGGGAGCTCCAGCGGGTGCTCACCGACGTGCGGGAGGCGGTGGAGGACTGGCCGAAGATGCGCCAGCGCGCCCTCGCCCTCGCCGACGAGCTGGCCGCCGCGCGGACGTCGGACAACCGGCCGCCGGTGCCGGAGAAGGACATCACCGACTCGGTGGAGCTGCTCCGCTGGCTCGCCCACGACCATTTCACGTTCCTGGGCTACCGGGAGTACCGGCTGGTCGACACCGGCGAGTCGGGTGCCGGGGACGGGGAGCGGGGCAGCGGCCAGGCCCTGGAGGCGGTGCTCGGCACCGGTCTGGGCATCCTGCGCCAGGACTCCCCGGAGGCCCGGCCGCTGTCGTCGATGACGCCCGAGGCGCACGACAAGGTCACCGAGAAGCGGCTGCTGATCATCACGAAGGCGAACTCGCGGGCCACCGTGCACCGCTCCGCCTACCTCGACTACATCGGCTTCAAGATCTTCAACGAGGCCGGCGAGGTGATCGGCGAGCGGCGTTTCCTGGGGCTGTTCTCGACGGCCGCGTACCGGACCAGTGTGCAGGAGCTGCCGGTGGTCCGCCGCAAGGTGGCCGAGGTGCTGGACCGCTCCGGCCTGAGCCAGCGCAGCCACTCCGGCAAGGACCTGCTCCAGATCCTGGAGACCTACCCGCGCGACGAGCTGTTCCAGATCAAGACCGAGGACCTCTACCACGCGGTCATCGGGGTGCTGCGGATGGCCGGCCGCCGGCAGCTGCGGGTGTTCCTGCGCCGGGACGCGTACGGGCGGTTCATCTCCTGCCTGATCTACCTGCCCCGGGACCGGTTCACCACCCAGAACCGCCTGCGGATGCAGGACATCCTGCTGCGCGAGCTGAACGGCGTCGGGGTCGACTACACGACCCGGGTCACCGAGTCGATGCTCGCCCGGGTGCACTTCATCGTCCGGACCGACCCGAGCCGGACTCCGGGCGACATCGACGCCGACCTGCTCGCCGAGGAGCTGGCCGACGCGACCCGGCTCTGGGACGACGACTACCGGCTGGTGCTGGAGCGCAAGCTCGGCGACGAGCAGGCCAAGCACCTGTTCACCCGCTACGCCGACGCCTTCCCGGAGGGCTACAAGGACGGCCACACGCCGTACGAGGCCATGAAGGACCTGGCGAAGCTGGAGCTGCTGGAGGAGCCCGGCCAGCTGGAGATGCACCTGTTCCGCAAGCAGCTCGCGCCGCGGGCCGGTGGGCGGGGGCCGGACGTCGACGAGGCGATGGACGTCCGCTTCAAGGTCTACCGCTACGGCGAGCCGATGATGCTCTCCGCCGTGCTGCCGGTGCTGCACTCGCTCGGCGTCAAGGTGGTCGACGAGCACCCGCACGAGGTGGACCGGATCGACGGTCGGGTCTACCTCTACGACTTCGGGCTGCGGCTGCCGGAGGGCCACCAGGAGCTGTCCGAGGTGCGCCCGCACGTGGAGAACGCCTTCGCGGCGGCGTGGCGGGGCGAGGCCGAGGTGGACGGCTTCAACGAGCTGGTGCTGCGCGCCGGCCTCACCTGGCGGCAGGTCGTGGTGCTGCGCGCGTACGCGAAGTACCTGCGCCAGGCCGGCACGGTCTTCTCCCAGGAGTACATGGAGCAGACCTTCATCGCGTACCCGAGGATCGCCGCCCTGCTGGTGGAGCTGTTCGAGGTGCGGTTCGCGCCCGGTGAGGACGGCCACGAGCAGCGGCAGCAGCGCAGCGCCGAGCTGGTGGGCGACATCCGGGCCGCGCTGGACGACGTCGCCAGCCTCGACCAGGACCGGATCCTGCGCGCCTACCTGACGATGATCCAGGCCACCCTGCGCACCAGCTTCTACCAGAAGCGCACCGACGGGCGGCCGAAGTCGTACGTGGCGCTCAAGCTGGACCCGCAGGCGATCCCGGACCTGCCGGCGCCGCGGCCGAAGTTCGAGATCTTCGTGTACTCGCCGCGCTTCGAGGGCGTGCACCTGCGGTTCGGGCCGGTGGCCCGGGGCGGGCTGCGCTGGTCCGACCGCCGGGAGGACTTCCGCACCGAGGTGCTCGGCCTGGTCAAGGCGCAGATGGTGAAGAACGCCGTCATCGTGCCGGTGGGCGCCAAGGGCGGCTTCGTGCTCAAGCAGAAGCCGGGGGACCGCGACGAGGCGGTGATCTGCTACAAGGAGTTCATCTCCGCCCTGCTCGACGTCACGGACAACATCGTCAGCGGCGAGATCGTGCCGCCGGAGGACGTGGTCCGGCACGACGGCGACGACCCGTACATGGTGGTCGCGGCGGACAAGGGCACGGCGACGTTCTCGGACATCGCCAACGAGATCTCCACGGCGCACCAGTTCTGGCTCGGCGACGCGTTCGCCTCTGGCGGCTCGGCCGGCTACGACCACAAGAAGATGGGCATCACCGCCCGGGGCGCCTGGGAGTCGGTGAAGCGGCACTTCCGCGAGATGGGTCACGACACCCAGACCCAGGACTTCACCGTGGTCGGTGTCGGCGACATGTCCGGCGACGTGTTCGGCAACGGGATGCTGCTGTCGGAGCACATCCGGCTGGTGGCCGCGTTCGACCACCGGCACATCTTCCTCGACCCCGACCCGGAGGCCGCCGCCTCGTACGCCGAGCGGAAGCGGCTGTTCGACCTGCCCCGCTCGTCGTGGGAGGACTACGACCGGGGACTGATCTCGGCCGGCGGCGGGGTGTACCCGCGTACCGCCAAGTCGGTGCCGGTCTCGCCGCAGGTCCGCGCGGTGCTGGGCCTGGGCGACGACGTCACGCAGATGTCGCCGCAGGAGCTGATGAAGGCGATCCTGACGGCGCCGGTCGACCTGTTCTGGAACGGCGGCATCGGCACGTACGTGAAGGCCTCCAGCCAGACCAACGCGGAGGTGGGCGACAAGTCCAACGACGCGATCCGGGTGGACGGCAGGAACCTGCGGTGCCGGGTGGCCGGCGAGGGCGGCAACCTGGGCTGGACCCAGCTCGGCCGCATCGAGTACGCCCAGACCGGCGGCCGGATCTACACGGACTTCATCGACAACGCGGCCGGGGTGGACTGCTCCGACCACGAGGTGAACATCAAGATCCTGCTGAACACGGCGGTCGCCGACGGCGCGTTGACCGTCCCCGAGCGGGACGAGCTGCTCGCCGCGATGACCGACGAGGTCGCCGAGCTGGTGCTGCGGGACAACTACGACCAGGCCCGGGCGATCAACAACGCGCAGGCGCAGGCCGCCTCGCTGCTGCCCGTGCACCGGCGGATGATCACCGATCTGGAGCGTTCGGGGGCGCTGGACCGGTCCCTGGAGGCGCTGCCGCCGGACGACGAGATGGCGGTGCGGACGGAGTCCGGGCTGACCGCGCCGGAGTTCGCGGTGCTGCTCGCGTATGTCAAGATCGTCCTTGAGACGGAGATCCTGGCCGAGGGGCTCGCGGACGAGGAGTGGACGACCGAGGTCCTGGTCAACTACTTCCCGACGCCCATGCGTGAGCGGTTCGCCGACCGGATGGGCCAGCACCGGTTGCGCCGGGACATCGTGACGACGGTCCTGGTCAACGAGGCGATCAACCGGGGCGGCATCTCGTTCGTCTTCCGGGTGGTCGAGGAGACGGCCGCCCCGGCGGCGGACGTCATCCGGGCGTACGTGGTGGTCCGCGAGGTGTTCGGGCTGGGCGCGCTCTGGGACGCGGTGGAGGACCTGGACAACAAGGTCGACCCCGAGTTGCAGACCAGCGTGTACCTGGACACCCGGCGGTTGGTCGACCGGGCGGTGCGGTGGTTGGTGACCAACCGCCGGTCGCCGATCGACGTGCCGGCGGAGATCGCCCGGCTGCGCGACGGGGTGGCCCAGCTCCTGCCCGATCTGGAGGAGCGCTTCTACGGCAGCGAGCGGGACTCCCTCGCGGCGCACATCGACTCGCTCACCGAGCGGGGGCTGCCGCGCGACCTGGCCGAGCAGGCGACCCGGCTGATGTACAGCTTCGGCCTGCTCGACGTGGTGGAGACCGCGGCGAGCAGCGGGCGGGACGTCGGCGAGGTGGCGTCGGTCTACTTCGTGCTCTCCGACCGGTTCCGGGTCGACTCGCTGCTGTCGAAGATCTCCCTGCTGCCGCGTGAGGACCGCTGGCAGACGCTGGCCCGGATGGCGCTGCGCTACGACCTGTACGCCGCGCTGGCCGCGCTGACCGCGGAGGTGCTCGACTCCACCGCCGGCAGCCTGTCGCCGCAGGAGCGGGTGCTCCAGTGGGAGCAGTCGAACGCCACGTCGATCCACCGCGCCGAGCGGGCGATGGGGGAGTTCGACGAGTCCCGGGCGGACCTCGCCGCCCTGTCGGTGCTGCTGCGCCAGATCCGCACCCTGGTGCGGACCTCCGCCGCCGCCTGACGCGTACGGCACGCGGCCCGGCCGGTCTCCCGACCGGCCGGGCCGCGTCGTGTCCCCCGGTGGAGGCTGCCGCGTGGATGCCGGCTCACGCCGGCATGGAGGCGAAGACGACCACGTTGTCGGGGTAGCTACCGGCAGCCTGGTCGAAGGTCCCGCCGCAGGTGACCACGCGCAGGCCGGGCCGGTCGCTGGGACCGTAGACCTGCTCGGTCGGGAACTCCGTCTTCGGGTACGCCTTGACCGACTCGACCGTGAAGGTGGCCCGCTGCCCGTCCTCCCGGGTGACGGTGATGGTGTCGCCCGGTTGCAGGGCACCGAGGGAGAAGAAGACCGCCGGCCCGATCTCCGCGGAGTCGACGTGCCCGACGATGACCGCGTTGCCGATCTCACCCGGGCTCGGCCCCGGCTCGTACCAGCCGGCCAGCTGCGCCTGCTCCAGCGGGGGCACCTGGACGGTGCCGTCCGGGTTGGTGCCGAGCGACATGATCGAGGCGTCGACCCCGATCCGGGGGATGGCGATCGTGGTGGGGGCGGAGCGCGCCAGGCCCGTGCCGGCGACGTCCGGGTCCGCGTCGGGGTTCGGCACATCGGCGTCCGCCGGCCCGGTGCTGGCGGGTGCGGCCAGGGGCTGCGGGGGGCGGGGAGCGGGCGCGGTCTTGACCGAGGCGCCGATCAGACCGGCGCCGACCATGGCGACCACGACGACGACGGCCGCGCCGGCGGCGCGCCACGGTGTCCCGTGACGGCCGCCGGCCGGTGTCGCCGTCATGTCAGACGAAGGACTCATCGGTCCGACGCCGGCGCATCAGCACGAGGCCGCCCAGGGCCGCCGCGCCGATCAGGCTCGCCCCACCGGCGGCCAGGCCCCGGTCGGTGCCGGCGGCGACGCCACCGTCACCACCGTCGACCCCACCGCGCGGCAGCACGACCAGTTCGCCCTCGCCGCAGGAGCCCTTGAGCTCGTAGCGGCCCGGCTTGGCGTCCTCGGAGACCTCGGCCTCGCCGTAGTAGATGAAGTCCCGCTTGTGCTCCCAGCGGTCCTCGTCCTTGCCGTTGCCCTCGGACTCCTCGTCCGACCAGCCGCTGTCGTGGCCCTTCCGGTCGTACTCGTCCGAGCCGTACCCGTCGTGGTCCTTGCGGTCCTCGCGGTCGTACTCGTCCGAGCCGTTGCTGCCCGAGCCGTACTTGTCCTCGCGGCCCTCGCGGTCGCTCTTGTCGTGGCCCTTGTCGCGGCCTTCGCGGTCGCCCTCGGCGTCCTGGCCGTGCTCGTAGCCCTTCCAGTCGCGCTCGCCCTCGGCGCCGGCGTCGGCGGCGCCGCCACCCTGGCCGTTGGTCGGCGGCTTCGGCTGCCCGGTGGCGGTGGCGGTGGCGGTCGGCTGCGGCTTGGGCGTCTCGTCCTTGCCGTTGTCGTCCTTGCCGTGGTCGCGGCCCTTGTCGTGGTCGCGGCCCTTGTCCTCGTGGTCCTTGCCCTTGTCGTGGTCGCGGCCCTTGTCCTCCTGGTCGCGGCCCTTGTCGTGGTCGCGGGAGTCCTCCTCCCCGCCACGCCAGTCGTTGCGGCCCTCGGCCGGCTTGAGCTTGACCTTGCCGGTGACCTTCGACCACACGAAGGCGTGCTCCTGCCGGTCGGGGCAGACCTCGAGCAGCTTGACCGTCTCGCCCGCCCTGACGACGTGCGGCTTGGCGTAGACCTTGCCCTCGTCGTCGTGGTGGCCGTCCGCGAACGCGATCCCCGGCGTGAACACGAGCAAGGAGGCGCCACCGAGGGCCGCGCCAGCAACGACCTTCCCGAGCATCTTGTTTGCCATGACCTGCGTCACTCCATCCCTGTTGTCCTAGAGCCCGGTGACAACCGAGCTACGGACGACGTTAGACCGATTCACGAGCTATGCAGGGAAAGATTCGTGTTTTGGTATTTGCGGAGGCTAAGGGCGGTAGGGGAGCTACGCCGCTTTGGTGACGTGTCCGGCTGGCTCGGGTGGTTCCCGCCCTCACGGCACCCGGAGGGCCCGGTCGCGCGGCGCGTGCCCGCGCCGGTGGGCGCGTCCCGTCCCGTCCGCCCCGCCGGCACCGGCCGTCCCCTCCGGCCACTCCCTGCCGCATCGAGGCATTGCCATGGAAGCGCTCCCATGCAAGAATCGCTGCACGCGGTTCGGGGAGCCACACCGCGCAGGTAGGAGTCGAGGGCACCGGTCCGCCGGACGACCTCCCGCCTCCCGACCGGCCCATCGTCGCCGGTCGGACCACCACCAAACGCCCGTCCGGGTCGGGCACCCCCGAAGAACCCGTGGTGCCGGCGGACGTCCGCGCAGGACGCCCATCGGGCCGTATCGCCGGGCCGTCAACGGATCCGGTCTCGCCCAAGGAGATCAGTAGCATGAATGTGTGGAGAAGGCTGTCCGGCCCCCGCCGGGCCCTCGCGCTCGGTGGCGCGGGCGCTCTGGTCGCGGGCGGACTGGTGACCCTGCCGGTCACCGTGGCGCATGCCGCCACCCAGTGTGACGTGTCGTACACGACAAGCGACTGGCAGGGCGGGTTCACCGCCTCCGTCAACATCAAGAACACCGGCGACGCCCTGAACGGCTGGACGCTGGGCTTCACCTTCCCCGACGGCAGCCAGCGGGTGCAGCAGGGCTGGTCGGCCCGCTGGTCGCAGAGCGGCCAGAACGTCACCGCGCAGAACGAGTCCTACAACGGCGTGGTGGCCAGCGGCGCCACGGTGAGCCTCGGCTTCAACGGCGCCTGGAGCGGCAGCAACCCGAAGCCGACGTCGTTCACGCTCAACGGCGTGACCTGCAACGGCGGCACCAACCCCACCACCCCGCCGCCCAGCACGCCGCCGCCCTCGACGCCGCCGCCGACCACCCCGCCGCCCACCACGCCGCCGCCCACCACCCCGCCCCCCGGTCAGCGGGTGGACAACCCGTACCTCAACGCCAAGGGGTACGTGAACCCGGAGTGGAAGGCCAAGGCCGAGTCCGTGGCCGGTGGCAGCCGGGTGTCGAACAACCCGACCGCCGTCTGGATCGACCGGATCGCCGCCATCAACGGCACCCCGGACAGCAGCTCCAACGGCGCGATGGGCGTCCGCGACCACCTGAACAAGGCGCTCGAGCAGGGGGCGAACTACATCCAGTTCGTCATCTACAACCTGCCCGGCCGCGACTGCTCGGCGCTGGCCTCGAACGGTGAGCTCCAGGCTCACGAGCTGCCGCGCTACAAGGCCGAGTACATCGACCCGATCGCTGCGATCCAGGGCGACCCGAAGTACGCCAGCCTGCGGATCGTCAACATCATCGAGATCGACTCGCTGCCGAACCTGGTGACCAACACCTCCGGCAACCCCGGCGGCACGGTCATGTGCGACACGGTGAAGGCCAACGGCGCCTACGTCAACGGGGTCGGCTACGCCCTGTCGAAGCTGGGCGCGATCGGCAACGTCTACAACTACATCGACGCCGCGCACCACGGCTGGATCGGCTGGGACAGCAACTTCAGCCCGACCGCGCAGATCCTGAAGGACGCCGCCGTCGCCTCCGGCAGCACGGTGAACAACGTGCACGGCTTCATCGTCAACACCGCCAACTACTCGGCGCTGCGTGAGCCGCACTTCAAGGTGACCGACAACGTCAACGGCACCACCGTGCGGCAGTCGAAGTGGGTCGACTGGAACTTCTACGTGGACGAGCTCTCGTTCGCCCAGGCGTTCCGCAACGAGCTCGTCGCCAAGGGCTTCGACTCGAAGATCGGCATGCTGATCGACACGTCCCGCAACGGCTGGGGCGGCACCGCCCGGCCCACCGGCCCGGGCGCGACGACCAACGTGGACACGTACGTCAACGGCGGTCGGGTGGACCGTCGGTTCCACACCGGCAACTGGTGCAACCAGGCCGGGGCTGGCCTGGGCGAGCGGCCGAAGGCCGCGCCGGAGCCGGGCATCGACGCCTACGTCTGGGTGAAGCCCCCGGGCGAGTCGGACGGCTCCAGCAAGGAGATCCCGAACAACGAGGGCAAGGGCTTCGACCGGATGTGCGACCCGACCTACACCGGCAACGCCCGCAACGGCAACAGCATGAGCGGCGCCCTGCCGGACGCCCCGATCTCGGGCGCCTGGTTCCCGGCGCAGTTCACGCAGCTCATGCAGAACGCGTACCCGGCGCTCTGAGACTGGAGCCCACCCGCCGCTGGCAGTAGGTGAGGCGCTCCAGCGGCAGGTTCCCCGGGCCCCCGGTCCGACCGTCCGACGGTCGGGCCGGGGGCCCCTCGCGTACGCCGGTCAGGGCACCGTCTTCTCGATCGCCGCGCGGCCCAGCTCGGCCAGGTCCCGGCGGGCCCGCTCGACGTTCTCCGGCGTGATGTCCTGCCCCCGGGCCGCGACCAGGTCCTCCGGCTCCCAGGGCTGCTCCGCCCCGGTGCGGATGTCGTCCGGGGCCGCGCCCGTGCCGGTGCCGGTCGCGCCGGTGCCGGCGGCGTACGGGTCGCCGATCAGCTCGTCGCCGCCCGACCGGTCCCCGGTGAACGACGGAGTGTCGCGGTCGGCGCCGCCGCCGGTCCTCAGCTGCGGGATGCCGGTGTCGTCCTCGACCGCCGCGGCCACCTCCGGGCTCTCCTCCAGCGGTCGGTCACGGTCACGATCCGTCATGTCGCTGCCCTCCTGTCGCCAGGTGGTCTCCTGATCCTGCTCGCGTACCCGGCGGGGCGGTGCCCATGCCGGGTGCCGGCGGGGCGGCTCAGCGCTCCTCGTCGGAGGTCTCCGGCGGTTCGACCGGATTGCGCCACTGCCAGAGCAGCATCAGCACGCCGAAGGCGAGCATGCCGAGACCCGCCCAGAGGTTGATCCGGACCCCCTGCGCCTTCTGCACGGCGGAATCGCCGTCGAAGACGCCGATCAGGGTGACGATCGCCCCGTACGCGGTGAAGAGGCCACCGATCACCCGGCGGATGTCGAACAGCCGGGCGGCGGCCGAACGGCGGCGGGCCTCCTCGGTGGCCTCGACCGACCGGTCGTGCCCGTGCGGGTTGAGGTTTTCCATGCTCATGGCCGAGCACCCCTTCCTAGAAGAACGGCACGTAGAGGAGGAGGGACAGCGCCACCGCGATCAGGCCGAGGAGCACCGGCGAGCGCCACCAGACGGCGTCCCCGGTCAGCAGGTCGCCCTTCACGTCGACGGCGCCCATGCCGTAGACCAGCCCGCGCAGGTCGTCGTCCTGTTTCCTCGCGGTGAACGGGGTGACGACGGCGGCGACGACGGCCGCCGTGACGAACGCGATGCCGGCGCCCCAGAAGCTCTCTTCCAGGTCGGAGTTGAAGTGCACCACCCCGGCCTTGTAGAGCAGGTAGGTGGCCAGCGCCGCCAGGGTGCCCAGCAGCAGGGAGAGGAAGCCGGCCGCCGCGCTCATCCGCCGCCAGAACATGCCGATGATGAAGGTGGCGAACAGCGGCGCGTTGAACAGCGAGAACAGCGCCTGGATGTAGTTCATGATGTTGCTGAAGCCGGCGGCGATGAACGCCGTGCCGATGCCCACCAGCACGCCGCCGACCGTCGCCCACCGGCCGATGCGGATGTAGTAGTCGTCGGGGCGGTCCCGGCGCACGTACTGCTGCCAGATGTCGTAGGTGAACACGGTGTTGAAGCCGCTCACGTTCGCCGCCATGCCGGCCATGAACGACGCGACCAGGCCGGTCACCGCGATCCCGAGCACGCCGTTGGGCAGCAGGTCACGCATCAGCAGCGGGATCGCGTTGTTGTAGACCAGGTCGCCGCTCTCCGCGCCGAGCCCCTGCACCGTCACCAGGGCGACCAGGCCGGGGATCACCGTGACCACCGGGATGAGCAGCTTCGGGTACGCGGCGATGATCGGCGTTCGCCGGGCGGCGCTCATGTTCTTGGCCGACAGCGCGCGCTGCACCTCGGCGAAGTTGGTCGTCCAGTAGCCGAAGGAGAGCACGAAGCCGAGCCCGAAGACGATGCCGATCCAGTGCGCGCCGAGCGGGTTGTCGGTGCCGCCGGTGTCCTGCCAGGTGTGTAGCCCCGCCTCGCCCAGCTTGGACTCGCGCACCGCGTCCATGAGGCCGGACACCCCGCCCACCTTGACCAGTCCCAGGATCGTGATCGGCAGCAGGCCCGCGATGATCACGAAGAACTGGAGCACCTCGTTGTAGATCGCCCCGGAGAGCCCACCCACGGTGATGTACGCCAGCACGATCAGCGCGCCGATGACGATGGCGACCCAGAGCGGCCAGCCGAGCAGCGCCTGCATGATCAGTGCCAGGGCGTAGAGGTTCACGCCGGCGATGAGCACCTGGGCGACGGCGAAGCTGAGCGCGTTCAGCAGGTGGGTGGGGCGGTTGAAGCGCAGCCGTAGGTACTCGGGCACGCTGCGGACCTTGGAGCCGTAGTAGAACGGCATCATCACGATGCCGAGGAAGACCATCGCCGGCACGGCGCCGATCCAGTAGTAGTGCAGCGTCATCGCGCCGTACTGGGCGCCGTTGGCGGCCATGCCGATGATCTCCAACGCCCCGAGGTTGGCCGAGACGAAGGCCAGGCCGGTCACCCAGGCGGGCAGCGAGCGGCCGGAGAGGAAGAAGTCGACGCTGGTCCGGATGGCCCGCCGGGCGGCGAAACCGACACCGAGCACCGTGACGAAGTAGAGCGCCAGGATGCCGTAGTCCAGGACGTTCATGTTCAGCCGCAGGCCATCGCCGTCCATCCCGGTAACCCTTCGTCGACCATCCGTGTCCGGTGCGTGTGCGCGCGGGCAATTACCCCGAACGCGCAGTTTCACGCCTGCGGCGGCCAAACCCGCCCGCACCCCGTTTTCCCGGCCCGGGTGGGCACGGACGGGGCGGCCCGCACCGGAGGCGTCGGAGGGCGGCCATCGACAGCGGAGTCCGGACGCGGCGGCGCCCCCGGCCGGTCGGCCGGGGGCGCCTGAGGGGAACCGGGGTCAGCGCCCGAGCACCCGGTCCAGGAAGTCGCGGTAGTGGCGGACGGCCATCCGGAGCTGTTCGGTGTCGGCGGAGCCGGCGTCCTGCCAGCCGCCCAGCTTGTTCTTCTGCGCGGACAGCGCCGAGGAGAGCGCCTGGATGGCCTCGTCGACAAGCGACTGGGCCTCCCCGGCCGCCGCGCGGGGATCGTCCACGAAGCGCAGCTGGACGTTGCGCCAGCGGTCCCGGAAGCCCTGCGCCGTCGCCGGGTCGAAGAGGCTGGCCGGTTCGGCGGCCACGGTCGAGCCCGCCGGCCGGTCGGTGCCGGCGGCCCCCAGTTCCCCGGTGGCCGCGCGTCCGGCCGGCGCGTGCTCGGCGTCCGGGTCGACCATCGCGGGCGTGGCGCTGCCGTACCCGGCCGCCCCGGCCGCGCCGCCCTCCGGGTCCCCAGCCCACCCGGTGACGTCGGCCCGACGCTCGGGACGGCCGTCGGCGGCGTCCGGCGGCAGCACCTCGGCGCCGTCCCGGCGGGCCTGCCGGTCGTCGGAACGGTCGTCGCCAAGCCCGACGGAACGGTGGAACTCGGCGGTCGGGTCCGCCCGGCGGCCCTCCCGGGGGCCGCCCACGGCACCGTCGCCCGGCCGCGCGGTCGACTCCGTACGCGGGTCGGGCTCGTCCTCCGGCAGGGGGCTGGCCAGGGCGGACGCGGCGACCGCGCCGCCGACGCTGGTGGCCCCGAAGGCGGTCGGCACCGGCCCCGGCTCGTGGAACCCGCCCTCGCGGTCGGTGTCCCGGTCGTCCGGCCGGGCCCGGCGGGCGTCCCGGTCGCGCGACGGCTCGTCGTCGTGGCCGGCCCGGTCGCGGTCGGCGACCGCCGGATCGTCGAAGGTGCCCCGGTCGTCGAGGACGTCCTCGGGTACGTCGGCCCGGCCGGACCGGTCGCCCGGAGGCGGCACCGGCACCGGCTCGGAGCGGACGGCCTCGGGGTGCTCGTTGCCCACCCGCTGCTCTTCCTGGCGCATGGTCATCCTCCTAGCGGCTCGTGACGTCGTGCTGGCTGTCCGGGTCGTGCTGCTCGGACGGTCGGGCTCCGACCGGCTCCTCGCCGAGCAGGTCTGCGAAGAGGGCGCGGTAGTGGACGACGGCCTGGCGGAGTTCCTCGGTGCTCGCCTCGCCCCGGGAGTTGCGCAGGTGGATGTCGTGGGCGTCGCGGTAGTGGCCCAGCGTGCGGGCGTGCTCGACGGAGAGGTGGGCGATCTGGTCGGAGAACTCGCCGGTGGGGTAGCCACGTTCCGCGATGAGCCGGGTGACCAGTTCGTCCGCCTCGCCCACGGTCTCGGCGGGGGAGTCGACGAAGCGGACCTGGAGCTCCTCCCACGCGGCGGAGTACCGGGCCCGGGACTCGGGGGCGAGGGGGGTCAGCGTGAGCTCCGCGTGGCGGCGCTCCCGCTCCCGCAGCTCCCGCTCGGCGGCGGTCCGGCTGTCCTGCTCGGCGACGGCACGGTCGTACTCGGGACCGAACCGCGACCGCAGCGCGCGGCGGCGGGCGTACGACCGGGCGGCCACGGCTACGGCCGCGATCACCAGCACGACGAGAACGATGACGACTATCTGCGTGGGCGACATGGCTCCTCCTTCGTCAGGTGGTATTCCCTCCGCTCACTGCCCGCCAATCCCGTTCCGGTGCACTTTCCTGACGACCGGCCGGCGCGGGCCCCGCCATGACGAGTCACACAGGGTGCCTAGGACGCCCAAAACTTGACTCATTCCAAAAAGCGAGCTTGGGTGGGGTGAGTCCACGAGCCAGCCGCCACACCGATCAGGAGGAGAGCCATGAGCGACCCGCAGGCCAACAGGCCGATCCTCACCACCCGTCAGGGTCACCCCGTGCACAACAACCAGCAGCAGCGGACGGTCGGTTCGCGCGGCCCGGCGACGCTGGAGAACTACCACTTCCTGGAGAAGATCAGCCACTTCGACCGGGAGCGCATCCCGGAGCGGGTGGTGCACGCCCGCGGCTTCGTCGCGCACGGCGAGTTCGAGGCGTACGGGACGATCGGCGACCAGCCGGCGTCGACGTACACCCGGGCCAAGCTGTTCCAGACCAGGGGCCATAAGACCCCGGTGACCATCCGCTTCTCCACCGTCATCGGCGGCCGGGACTCCTCCGAGGCGGCGCGCGACCCGCGCGGCTTCGCCGTGAAGTTCCGCACCGAGGACGGCAACTGGGACATGGTGGGCAACAACCTCCAGGTCTTCTTCATCCGCGACGCGATCAAGTTCCCGGACGTGATCCACGCGCTGAAGCCGGACCCGGTCACCTTCCGCCAGGAACCGAACCGGATCTTCGACTTCATGTCGAACACGCCCGAGTCGATGCACATGCTGACCTGGCTCTTCTCCCCGTACGGCATCCCGAAGAACTACCGGACGATGCGCGGCTCCGGGGTGAACACCTACCGCCTCGTCAACGCCGAGGGCGAGGGCGTGCTGGTCAAGTTCCACTGGCTGTCCCAGCAGGGCGAGCACAACCTCACCCAGGCCGAGGCGGACGCCATCCAGGCCACCGAGCTGGGTCACGCCTCGAAGGACCTCTACGAGGCGATCGAGCGCGGCGACCACCCGAAGTGGGAGCTCAACGTCCAGGTGATGAGCGACGACGAGCACCCGGAGCTGGACTTCGACCCGCTCGACGACACCAAGATCTGGCCGGAGGAGGACTTCCCCTACCTGCCGGTCGGCATGATGACGCTCAACCGCAACATCACCGACCACCACAACGAGAACGAGCAGATCGCCTTCGGCACCGGCGTGCTGGTCGACGGCATCGACTTCTCCGACGACAAGATGCTGATCGGCCGGACGTTCTCCTACTCGGACACCCAGCGTTACCGGGTCGGCCCGAACTACCTCCAGCTGCCGGTCAACCGGCCGCGCGAGGACGTGCGGGTCAGCACCAACCAGACCGGCGGCCAGATGTCGTACGGGGTGGACGACCGCGGCGCCAACCCGCACATCAACTTCGAGCCGTCCTCGGTCGCCGGTCTCCGGGAGGCCGACGAGTCCTACCGGGAGTACCGTCCGTTCGTCTCGGGCCAGGTCATGAAGGCCCCGATCGAGCGGCAGAACAACTACTCCCAGGCGGGCCGGCGCTACCGCGAGATGGCCGACTGGGAGCGGGACGACCTGATCCTCAACCTCACCACCCTGCTGGCCCAGTGCGACAAGCACATCCAGGAGAAGATGGTCTGGCACTTCAGCCAGTGCGACGCCGACTACGGCCGCCGGGTCGCCGAGGGCCTCGGCATCTCCGTCGACGCCTGATCCGTACCGCCCACGAACGTCCCGCCGGCCCCCGGCGGGGCGTTCGTCGATCATGGACGTTCGTCCGGTAGGCCCGGCGCGACGGACGGTAGTGCATCGGGCGAGGATTACGTATCCTGCCCAAGGCGTCAGCCGGACCTGCCCGGCACCGCGGGCCGGAACAGTCCGACCGCGACGCTGCCCGGCCGGCGCCGGCGCCCCCGCAGCCACACCTTCCGGGCGAGGTCTGATTGAACACCCGCGACTGGCCGATCCGCTCGAAGCTGACCGCATTGGTCGTCGTGCCGGTGACCGCGCTGCTGGCACTCTGGATCTTCGCCACCACACTCACCTTCGGGCCCGCCCTCGACCTGCTCGCCGCCCGGACGCTCCTCTACGACCTCGGCCGTCCCGGCGAGACGGTGGTGGCCGAGCTGCAACGGGAACGCCGGCTCTCGGTGGTGCAGTTGGCGGGCGACAGCGACGCGCCGGGGCTCGCCGAGCAGCGGCAGCGGACCGACCGGGCGATCGCGGAGCTGCGCCGGCGGGTCGGCGGGGAGGAGTTGCGCGACGCCGCCGACGCCATCCTCGACGCCCGGCTCGACCAGCTGGTCACCGCGCTGGACGCGCTGCCCGCCGGGCGGGGCTTCATCGACCGGCGGGCCGTGGACCGGGCCGGCGCGGTCGGGCTCTACAGCGGAATGATCAACTCGGCCTTCCAGGCGTTCTCCGCGATGGCCAACCTGCCCGACCGGGACCTCAACCGGCAGGCCCTGGCCGTCACCGGGCTCGGCCGGTCCCGGGAGCTGCTCGGGCAGACCGACGCCCTGCTCGCCGGGGCGTTCACCGCCGGCCGGTTCGCCGACGGCGAGCACCTCCAGCTGGTGCAGACCGTCGCCAACCAGCGGTTCCTCGCCGAGACGGCGATCGCCGACCTGCCGGACGCCGAGCGCGCCGCGTTCCAGCGGCTGACCGAGGGGGCGGCCTTCGCCCGGTTGCGGGCGATGCAGGACGAGCTGGTGGGCGCTGGCTCCGCCACCCGGCCGAGGGTGGACCCGAGGGCCTGGCAGGAGAACTACCAGGCGGTGCAGCAGGCGCTGCGGGAGTTCGAGCTGGCGCAGGCCGACGGGCTCGCCGAGCGGTCGGTGCCGTCGGCCGTGCGCATCCTGGTCCGCCTCGGCGCCGCCGGGCTGCTGGGCCTGGCCGCCGTCGTGGTCTCGGTCCTCGTGTCGCTGCGGGTCGGCCGCAACCTCGCGCACCGGCTCTCCGGCGTACGCACGGCCGCGCTGGAGACAGCCGAGCACCGGCTGCCCGACGTGGTGGCCCGGCTGCGCCGGGGCGAGCAGGTCGACGTCGCCCGGGAGGCGCCCCCGCTGGAGTACGGCGGCGACGAGATCGGCCAGGTGGCGCGGGCGTTCACCGCCGTGCAGCGCACCGCCGTGCAGTCGGCCGTCGACGAGGTGACCCTGCGCCGGGGGCTCAACGAGGTGTTCCTCAACATCGCCCGGCGCAGCCAGGGGCTGGTGCACCGACAGCTCGCGCTGCTCGACCGGATGGAGCGGCACACCGAGGACCCGGACGAGCTGGCGGAGCTGTTCCGCGTCGACCACCTCGCCACCCGGCTGCGGCGGCACGCCGAGGACCTGGTCATCCTGGCCGGCGCGGCCCCCGGGCGGGGCTGGCGCAACCCGGTCGCGACGGTCGACCTGGTCCGGGGCGCGATCTCCGAGGTCGAGTCGTACGACCGGGTCGACATCACCACCGTGGCACCCGCCGGCGTGCTGGGGCGGGCCGTCGGCGACGTG
This sequence comes from Micromonospora sp. NPDC048868, assembly GCF_043198195.1. Lineage (NCBI taxonomy): Bacteria > Bacillati > Actinomycetota > Actinomycetes > Micromonosporales > Micromonosporaceae > Micromonospora > Micromonospora sp. NPDC048868. The sequence continues at coordinate 83,816 of NZ_JBICUN010000007.1, read as the reverse complement.
ATCCACCTGCTCGCCGAGCTGATCGAGAACGCCACCGCGTTCTCGCCGCCGAAGACCCGGGTGGAGGTCTCCGGCCAGCACGTGGCGAACGGCTACGCGGTGGAGGTCACCGACCGGGGCCTGGGCATGCCCGCCGCCGCGCTGGAGGACACGAACCGGCGGCTGGCCCGCTCGCCCGACTTCGAGCCGTCCGAGACCGCCCGCCTCGGACACTTCGTGGTGGCCCGCCTCGCCGCCCGGCACGGGGTCCGGGTGCGGCTGCGCCCGTCCGACGGCGGCGGGCTGACCGCCGTGGTGCTCATCCCCGCCGACCTGGTCACCGACGAGCCCGCCCTGCCCCCGACGGGCGGCCCGCCGGTGGCGCCCCGACCCGCCTCGACGTCGGAGGAGCGGCGGCTCGCCCGGGCGGGCCGGCTGGGCACGCTGCCCCGCCCGGCCCGCTCCACCGGGCCCGCCACGCCCCGCTCCGCCGGGGCTCCGGCCTCCTCCCGCCCCGCGCACGCCGGCACGGGCCCCGCGCGGCCGGCCCCGGCCGGCGTACCGTCCGCGGGCCGGCGGGACGGCGCGGCCCCCGATGGTCCGGCCCCGAGTGGCGCGGCTGCCGGTGACCCGGCCCCGGACGGAGTGGCCTCCGGTGGTTCCGCTCCGGACGGCGCGGCCTCCGGTGGTCCGGCTCCGGGCGGCGCGGCCTCCGGTGGTCCGGTCCCGGACGGCGCGGCCTCCGGTTCGGCCCCGGGTGGGGCGGCCGCCGGCGGTCCCGCCCCGGTCGAGGCCGTCGGGGAGATCGACGGGCTGCCCCGTCGGGTGCGCCGGCGGCCGCCGGCGGTCCGGCCCCGACACCCGGACACGACCGGGGAGCACTCGTTGGCCGGGGACGCCTCGGGGCGGCGGTCCGCGCTGGACGGCCCGACGCTGCGGCAACCGGTGATCGCCAGTCCCGCCCCGCGCAGCCCGGAGGAGGCACGACGGATCATGTCCGCACTGCAGGCCGGCACCGCCCGTGGCCGCGCGGCGGCCACCGGGACGACCCCGCGACAGGCCGCGCCCGCCGCCGCCGCCGACCGGCCGGACCCGCCTCGTGCGGACCCGAGCCCGACGCCGGCCGACCCGCCGCGTGCGGACCCGAACCCGACGCCGGCCGAGCAGCCGGTGGACACCGAACCCAGGACCGCGACTGAGAGGGACGCCTGATGCATCCGACAAGGCAGAGCGCCGATCTCGACTGGTTGCTCGACGAGCTGGTGGAACGGGTGCCGCCCGCCCGACAGGCGGTGGTGCTCTCGGCGGACGGGCTGCTGATGGGCTCCTCCGCCGGAATGGACCGTGCCGACGCCGAGCACCTGTCCGCGCTGGCGTCCGGCTTCTCCAGCCTGGCCCGGGGCGCGAGCCGGCAGGTGGCCGGCGGGGCGGTCCGGCAGACCGTGGTGGAGATGGAGTCCGCGTACCTCTTCGTCACCGCGGCCGGGCAGGGCGCCTGCCTGGCCGTGGTCGCCGACGCGGATGCGGACATCGGCCTCGTGGCGTACGAGATGGCGATGCTCGTCACCCGGGTCGGGGAGTACCTCAGCGCCCCGGCCCGGACGACGGCGGGGACCGCCGATGCGGGCTGAGTCGCCCGGGCCGCAGCACGAGTGGCTGGACGACGACGCCGGCCCGGTCGTGCGGCCCTACACCCTCACCGGCGGTCGGGTCCGCTCGGGCGCGGTCGGCTTCGACCTGGTCGCGTACGTGCTGGCCGAGGCGGCCGCCGACCCGACCGTCCACCCGGAGCTGCACCCCGAGCACCGGCGCCTGGTGGAGCTGGCCGCCCGACCGGTCCCCGTCGCGGAGCTCGCGGTCGACCTCGACCTCGCGGTGGGCGTGGTCCGCGTGCTCCTCGGCGACCTGCTGTCGCGCGGGCTGGTCGCGGTGCACCAGCCGACGGCCGCCGCATACCTGCCCGACGACGACATCCTCAAGGCGGTGGTCAGTGGACTCCGTGCGCTATGACCGAACCGGATCCGACTCCCGGATCCCGCTCGCGTTGAAGATCCTGATCGCCGGAGGGTTCGGCGCCGGCAAGACGACGCTGGTGAGCGCGCTCAGCGAGGTCCGGCCGTTGCAGACCGAGGAGGTGCTGACCGGTGCCGGCATCGGCACCGACGACCTCTCCGGCGTCGAGACGAAGTCGACCACCACGGTGGCGATGGACTTCGGCCGGATCACGATCAACGACGACCTCCAGGTCTACCTCTTCGGCACCCCGGGCCAGGACCGGTTCTGGTTCCTCTGGGACGAGCTGGCGTTCGGCGCGCTCGGGGCCGTGGTGCTCGCCGACACCCGCCGGCTGGCCGACTGCTTCCCGTCGATCGACTACTTCGAGCAGCGGGGCGTCCCGTTCGTGGTGGGGGTGAACTGCTTCGACGGCGCCCGCCGGTTCAGCCTGGAGTCCGTACGCCAGGCGCTGGACCTCGACCCCGACGTGCCGCTGGTGCTCTGCGACGCGCGGGACCGGCAGTCCGGCAAGGAGGTGCTGATCGCGCTGGTCGAGCACGTGGCCCGGCAGCGCGGCGAGCCCGTGCCGGCGGCCTGAGCCGGCGGGCCTCGTCCGGCGGCCGCCACGATTCGGTGGGGGTTTCGGGGCTAAGCGGGCGGCTCAGTGGGAACGCTTGTGGGATCGACGGAGGAATCGGCGGAAGGCGGATGCGGTGACAGGTCAGGGCGAGATCGTCCACATCGGCGGCTACACGGCGCACAGCGGGGGCCGGGCCGCCGGCATCGTCGCGGCGCGGCGGGACCCCGTCTCCGGTGAGCTGACCCCGCTCGGCACCGTCGCGGTCACCCCCTCGCCCTCGTTCCTGGCCCGGCACCCGCGGCTGCCCGTGCTCTACGCGGTGAACGAGCTGCCCGACGGGCAGGTCAGCGCCTTCCGCGTCGGCACCGGCGGCGAGCTGACCCCGCTCGGCACCCGGCCCACCGGGGGCGCGGAGCCCTGCCACCTGGCGGTCGTCCCGGACGGCGGCCACCTCGTGGTGGCCAACTACGGCGGCGGCAGCGTGACGGTGTTCCCGCTCGACCCCGACGGGGTGCCCGGCGAGCGCAGCGACCTGGTGCGGCACGAGGGGCACGGGCCGGACCGGGAGCGCCAGGAACGCGCGCACGCCCACATGGTGAACCCCGACCCGGGCCGGGGCCCGCTGCTCGCGGTCGACCTGGGCACCGACTCGATCTACCGCTACGACCTGGACGCGGCCTCCGGCCGACTGGTACCCCGGGCACCCCGGGTGCGCACGGCCGCCGGCGTCGGTCCCCGGCACCTGGCCCGGCATCCGGACGGGCGGCGCTGCTGGGTGGCGGGGGAGCTGGACGGTTCGGTCACCGCCTACGAGCTGACCGGCGACGGCGCGCTGCACCAGCGGGGCCGCGTCGAGGCCAGCGACCGCACCGGGCCCGTCCAGCCGTCGGAGATCGCGGTCGGCCCGGACGGACGCTTCCTCTACGTCGCCAACCGGGGAGTGGGCACCGTCGCGGTCTTCGCCGTCGCCGGCGAGCTGCCGGAGCTGGTCGCCGAGGTGGACACGGGCGGGGAGTGGCCGCGGCACTTCGCCCTGGCCGGGGAGCACCTCTACGTCGCCGACGAGCGGGCCGACATGATCCGGGTCTTCCGGGTGGACGCGGGCACCGGCGTCCCGGCTCCAATCGGGGAGCCGGTGGCTGTGACGTCCCCCACCTGCGTACTGCCCTGACCAGCCAACATGTCCGCGACATCGACGCGATGAGGCGGCATGATCACCCACCGTAGCAATTCGGTGATCAACTATTTCTTCTGCGTAACTTTCGTCCGAACGGCCCGTGGCAGTCGTCCCGACAGGTCCGCAAGATGGTCACCGTGTCAGCAGGCCGCCATCGCATGCGTACGAATTTCCACGCAGCCACCGCCGCCGCTGCCGTGGGCGTCCTAGCCGTCACGGCCGGCGGCTGGTTCGGCTACCAGCAGCTGGCGCAACCGAACTGCTCGGGCCGGACCGAGCTGTCCGTCGCGGTCGCGGCCGAGCTCGCCCCGGCGGTCGACGCCGCCGCCGCGCGCTGGGTGAAGGACGGTGCCGCGGTGGGTGGCACCTGCATCGCGGTGAACGTCACGGCGGCCGATCCGGTCGACGTGGCCGCGACGGTCGCCGCCAAGCACGGCGTCACCCTGGCCGGCGTGGGGCAGGCCAGCGGCACCTCGGTCAGCCCGGACGTCTGGGTGCCCGACTCCTCCACGTGGCTCCTGCGGCTCAAGACCGGTGGCGCCACCGCCTTCGAGCCGGGCAACGGGGCGTCCATCGCCCGCAGCCCGGTGGTCGTGGCGATGCCGGTGCCGATCGCCACCCGGCTCGGCTGGCCGCAGAAGAAGTTCAGCTGGACCCAGCTCCTGCAGCAGGTGCAGAGCGACAAGCCGTTGCGCACCGGGATCGTCGAGCCGACCCGCGACGCCGCCGGCCTGTCCGGCCTGCTCTCGCTGACGGCCGCCGCCAGCGCCTCCGGCGGCCCCGACGCGGAGAAGGAGAAGGTGGCCGCGCTGCGGGCGCTCGCCACCGACCGCTCGGCGCTGCGGCCGGACCTGCTCGCCCGGTTCCCCACCGCCTCGGATCCCACGACGATCGCGAGCAGCCTGGGTGCGGCGGCGCTCTCGGAAGAGGACGTGATCCAGTACAACAGCAAGAAGCCGCCGGTGCCGCTGGCCGCGCTCTACCTGGAGCCGGCGCCCGCGCCGCTGGACTACCCGTACGCGGTGCTGCCCGGCATCGAGCCGGCCAAGGCGGCCGCGGCGAGGGTGCTCTACGAGGTGCTCGTCACCGACGACTTCCGTGACCAGTTGGCGAGCCGGTCGCTGCGCGCGCCGGACGGCAACTGGGGCGCGGGCTTCGACGCGCCGCAGGGCGCGCCCAGCCCGGCCGGCGGCGCACCCGCCCCGCCGGCCAACGGCGGCGGATCGGCTCCGGGCGGGCTCGACCCGCAGGCCATGGAGCGGGCCGTCTCCAGTTGGTCGATCGCCACCCAGTCCGGCCGGATGCTCGCCGTCATCGACGTCTCCGGGTCGATGAAGGAGAAGGTGGCCAACGCCGGCAACGCGACCCGGCAGCAGGTCACCGTCGAGGCGGCCCGGCGCGGGCTGAACCTCTTCGACGACTCCTGGTCGATCGGTCTCTGGACGTTCTCCACGGAGCTGGTGGGCGCCCGCGACCATCGGGAGCTGCTCACCATCGGGCCGCTGTCCCGCCAGCGCGGCAAGCTGGAGCAGTCCCTGGGCTCGATCCGCTCGTCGAACGGCGACACCGGCCTCTACGACACCGTGCTGGCGGCGTACCAGGAGGTGCAGGACAACTGGGAGCCCGGCCGGGTCAACTCGATCGTGCTGTTCACCGACGGCAAGAACGAGGACTCCGACGGCATCACGCAGCAGAAGCTCCTGGCCGAGCTCAACAAGCTCAAGGATCCGGAGCGGCCGGTGCAGGTCGTGATCATCGGTATCGGCAGCGACGTGAGCAAGGCCGAGCTGAAGTCGATCACCGACGTCACCGGCGGAGGCGCCTTCGTCACCGAGGACCCGACCAAGATCGGCGACATCTTCCTCAAGGCGATCGCGCTGCGCAAGGCCCCGGCCTGAGCCGCAACGCAGCGCGGGGCGCACCCGCCGCACGGGATCCGGTGCCGTGGGCCCTTTCCCCGCAAGGGGTTCCTCGGGGAAAGTAGTGACGGTAATGCGTCCGAAGCAATCGGCGAGCGGGGTTGTCGGGGCACGATGTCCTGGTGCCCCAACGGCCGGCCCGCGACCCGGGCCCGGCGTACGGGCCGTCGGCGACCGAAGTGGGGAGGGCCGGTGACCTCAGCGACGCTGTTGACCCCCGCCAGCACGTCGTCGAGACCGGACGCACCACGGCCAGGGCCGGCCCGCACCCGCGAGCGTGCCTACGTCCGCTCCCTGGTGGTGCTGGACACCACCGTCCTGACCGTCGCCGTGCTCGTCGGTTACGTCGCCCGGTTCGGCGACGACGCCCCCGGCGGATCGAAGATCCCGTACGTCCTGGTCGCCCCCGGGCTGGTCCTCGCCTGGCTGGTCTCGCTGCGGGTGCTGCGCTGCTACGACGACCGTGTCCTCGGCTACGGCGCCGACGAGTACCGGCGGGTCGGCACCGCCAGCCTGCGCCTCGCCGGTGGCATCGCGATCGCCGGCTACATCGCCGACGTGGGCGTCTCCCGGGGATTCCTCGGCATCTCGTTCGCCGTCGGCATGCTCGGCCTGGAGCTGGCCCGGTTCGCCGCCCGCAAGCGCCTGCACCGGGCGCGCTCCGAGGGCGCCGGCTGGTCGCGCAAGGTGCTGGTGGTCGGTGACACCGCGCACGTGCTGGAGCTGGTGCACACCCTGCGGCGCGAGCCGTACGCGGGCTACCAGGTGGTCGGGGCCTGCATCCCGGACGCGCTGCTCGCCCCGGTCGCACAGCGGCTGGGCGACGTGCCGGTGGTCGGCTCGTTCCGGGGCATCCCCGAGGCGGCCACCGCCATCGGTGCGGACACCGTCGCGGTGACCGCCTCCGGCGAGCTGACCGCCACCCGCCTGCGCCGGCTGGGCTGGCAGCTGGAGGGCACCGGCATCGACCTGGTGGTGGCCCCGGCGCTCACCGACGTCGCCGGCCCGCGCATCCACACCCGGCCGGTCGCCGGCCTGCCGCTGATCCACGTCGAGGCGCCCGAGTTCCGCGGGGCCCGCAAGCTGGTCAAGGGCTTCGTCGACCGGGCCGTCTCGTCGGTGGCGCTGACGCTGCTGCTGCCGCTGCTGGCCGTCATCGCGTTGGCGATCAAGGTCGACAGCCGGGGGCCGGTGCTGTTCCGGCAGACCCGGGTCGGGCAGGGCGGGCGGGAGTTCGGCGTCTACAAGTTCCGCACCATGGTGGTCAACGCCGACGCCCTGCTGGCCGCGCTGGCCGCCCGCAACGAGACCGACGGCCTGATGTTCAAGATGCGCGACGACCCGCGGGTGACCCGCATCGGGCGGCTGCTGCGCAAGTGGTCGCTGGACGAGCTGCCGCAGCTGGTCAACGTCCTGCTCGGGCACATGAGCCTGGTCGGCCCCCGCCCGCCGCTGCCGTCGGAGGTGGCCCGCTACGACGGCGACGTGGCCCGCCGGCTGCTGGTCAAGCCGGGCATGACCGGCCTCTGGCAGGTGAGCGGCCGCTCCGACCTGAGCTGGGAGGACGGCATCCGGCTCGACCTCTACTACGTGGAGAACTGGTCGCTCGCGGCCGATCTGACGATCCTCTGGAAGACCTTCGGCGCGGTGGTCAACAGCCGCGGGGCGTACTGAGCGGCCGGACGCTCAGTCCTGCGGGCCCGTCCAGTCGAGGCAGACCACCACCGCGTCGTCGATCAGGTCGCCGGCGACGAACGCGCGCAGGTCGCCGATCAGCGAGCGGACGGCGTCCAGCGGCTCCATCGGTCCGGTCCGGCGCAGGAACCGGTCGAGCGCGGTCTCGCCGTACCGGACGCTCTGCCCGGTGGCCTCGATGACGCCGTCGCTGACCACGAAGAGCCGATCGTCGCGGCACAGCTCGAAGTGCTGCTCGTGGTAGTCGGTGGCCTCGAACATGCCGAGCGGGAACTGCGCCTCAAGCGGCAGCTCACTCACGTCCCCGTCGCGCAGCAGCATCAGGCGGGGCGACCCGGCATCGACGACGGTGAGCCGCCCCGAACGCAGGTCCAGCTCCATCAGCAGCACCGCGAGGTGCTGCTCCCCCCGGTGCAGGTCGTAGACCGCCTGGTCGGCGAGGGCCGCCTGGTCGGCGAGGGTGAGCCCGGACCGGCGGGCGTTGCGCAGCGCGTGAGTCGCGAGCGAGGTGAGAATCGCGGCGGACACCCCCTCGCCCGTGCCGTTGATGGTCGACAACCAGACGCTGGTGCCGTCGTCGGACCAGTCGAAGCTGTCGCCGCGCACCGCGTACGCCGGTTCCAACTGCCCGGCGAGGCTGAACGACGGGCGGGTCCGGCTGCGGCCGGGGAGCAGCTCCCACTGCATCTCGGCGGCGAGGGTGAGCCGCCTGCTGCGGCTCGCCATCCGGTAGACGTCCGTGCCCTCGGTGACGGCGGCGATCTCGTGGGCGAGCGCGGTCGCGATCTCCGTCAGCTCGTCGAGCGCGCCCGGCCCCGTCGGCACGGGGGCCACCACCAGCACGCCACGGCGTTCCCCGCGCATGGACACGGGGAGGTAGCCGGTGTCGTCGGCGACGATCGGGGCCTGGTGGTCGAAGCAGCGCCAGGCGGGGTGCCCCGGTGCGGTGACGGGCTCGTCGCCGACCAGCGGCAGCAGGGCCGCCAGCCGGTAGTCGACCTGGAGCAGCTCCACCCGGGTCGTCCCGTAGCCCGCGGTCAGGACGTCGGCGATCCGGTCCAGCAGGAGATCGGCGGGCGCCTCGTTGAGGACGTGCCGTGCCCGGTTGACCGGTTCGCTCATCATCGCTCCTTCGTCACGAGCCCAGACTTGGGGATTCGGAGTAGTCTCGGCCCCACCATGGCGGAACTGCACGGTCCTTGCGGACCCGAGACGAGTATGGCGGTCGAGCTCGACGCGGTGGCCGATGCCCTGCTGACGGTCTGGGAGGCCGCGCGGGAGCGGACGACCAGCCGGGTCTCCGGCGCGCAGTTACGCGCGATCATGCTGGTCGAGCAGCACGAGGGGATCAACCTCCGCCGCCTGGCCACCGGGCTCGACATGCTGCTCTCCTCCGCCAGCCGGCTCTGCGACCGCCTGGTGGCGGCGGGCATGCTGGAACGGGAGCCCGGCCGGTTCGACCGGCGGGAGATCTCGCTGCATCTCACCCCGGAGTCCCGCCGGCTCCTCGCCGAGCTGCGGGACGACCGGCGCCAGCAGCTCGCGGCGATCCTCGCCGACATGACCGCCGAGGGACGGCAGGCTCTGCTGCGGGGCATGCGGGAGTTCGACGAGGCGGCGCGGCACCGGAACGCCTCCGTGCAGTCCGTCGAGGCGGCCGGCCCATGGTCGGCGGTGCCGCGGGAGCGTCCGGTCGGCCTACCGGCGCAGGAGCGGCCGGGGAACGAGCCGCGGGTGGCCAGGACGGCCTGACCCGGCCGGAGTGGGCCCGGGTTTCCGTCGACGGGGTCTGCCGAAGGATCGGGCGCGGCCCCGCGACGGCTCGGTCAGGGCGCTGCCGCCGCGACGGCCAGCATCGCGATGTCGTCCTGGCTCTGCCCGTCGAGCCACTCGTCGACGGCATCGAGGAGCCGGTCGACCAGCGCGGCCGGGGCCAGCCCGGCGGCCGAGGCCAGCGCCGCGCGCAGCCGTTCCTCGCCGAACATCTCCTGGCCGCCGGGACCGCCGCGCGCCTCCACGACCCCGTCGGTGTACGCGAGCAGCAGCTCGCCGGGGCCGAGGCACAGCTCCGCCTCGGCGAACCGGGCGGCGGCCAGCGCGCCTACCGGCATCCCGCCGACCGCGACCGGGGCGACCCCACCGTCGGCTCGGACCAGCAGCGGGGACGGGTGGCCGCCGCCGGCGATCCGGACGGTGCACCCGCCGCCGGGCGCGGCGTGGAGGGTGCCGAGCAGCAGGGTGGTGAACTGGCTGCGGCGGGCCGAGTCCGGGGAGTCGAAGAGCGCCTGGTTGAGCAGCCGCATCAACTCCAGCGGCCGCTGCTCGACCAGGCGCAGGGTCCGCAGGGACTGGCGGACCCGCCCGGTGAGGACGGCCGCGCCGACGCCCTTGCCGGCCACGTCCCCGAGGGCGAAGATCGCGCCCCGGGGGATGGGGAAGACGTCGTAGAAGTCGCCGCCGATGCGCAGCCGGTCCCCGGCCGCCCGGTACCCGCCGGCGAGGGTGGCGCCCGGCACGGCCGGCAGGTCGGGCGGGAGCAGGCTGTTCTGCAACACCCGGGCCAGGTGGACCTGTTCGCCGTAGAGTTCGGCGGCGCCGAGGGCCGCGCCCGCGCGGGCGGCGAACTCCCGGGCCAGCTCGATGTCGCGCCGGGCGAAGCCGGCCCGCCCGGCACGACGGACCAGCACCAGGGCGCCGGTGGTGCGGCCGGCGCCCCGCATGGGGCTGGCCAGCACGGTGCCGGGCCGGCCGAAGCCGGGCGGAAGCACGGTGGACAGGACGGCCGTCTCCTGGTCCGGCCACGGGGACGGGTTGGCCGCGTGCCCGGCCAGCGCCTCGGCCAGGCCGGGCAGCGAGTCGGTCAGCGACCAGGTCGCCAGCCCGGTCGCCGGGGCGGGATCGACCCCGTCGTACCGGATCCAGTGCGGCTGGCCCTCCGCGGGCGGGGGCGGCAGGTGGACCACCATGGCCAGGTCGGCCAGGTAGGGGACGGGCAGGGTCGTGGCGGTCCGCAGCGTCTGCTCGCGCTGGAGGGACAGCCCGAGGCGGCTGCCGACCTGGGCGAGGAACGTGGTCCGGGACCGCTCGACGCTCAGCGCCTCGATGCGCGCGTGTTCCTCGGTGACGTCCCGCACGTACCAGGCGTGCCGCCCGTCGGCCAGGTCGCGCCGTACGCCCCGCAGCCGGCGACCGCCGTGTTCGGCGTCGAAGCTGTCCGCCCCGGCCCCCGCCGACCGGGCCATCGCCGGTATGGGACAGGTGCGCAGGTCCGTGCCGGGTACGAGCTCGGGAAGCAGGGCGGTCGCCGTCGCGTTGACCAGCGTCACCAGCCCCGCCCGGTCGGTCGTCACGACCGCCTCGGTGAGCCCGTCGAGCACCTCCCGGGTCAGCCGGGAGTCGACCGGGCGCGCGGGGCCGGGGGAGAGGCCGGAGCGTAGGCGGGCGGGCTGCCCGCCGTCGGCCGGGCGCGTGCCACCGCCCCCGGGAACGGTGGTCACCGCCGCTCGCCGGGCGCCCCGGTCTGTCGACCTGTGCGCATGCTGGTCGTGCTCTCCTCGGATGGGGGTCGTTGCCTTGGGACAAGCGTACCGAGGCGCGGCGACGCCGCCGTCGGGGGAATCCGGCTCAGGCCGCCCGGGCCAGCCAGCCGGCCGGGCGCGCCAGGATCCGGCGTACCACCGAACCGGCCCCGCCGACGGCCGCGGCGGCGGCGCCGAGGGACGCCGGGCGGACGGTGACCGGCGACCAGGCCGCGGTGAGCACCCGCCGGGAGATCTCGGCGAGCACCGGCGGGCGCAGCCACGGCGCCAGCGGGGCGTACCCGCCGCCGAGCACCACGGTGTCCAGGTCCAGCAGGTTCACCACGCCGGCGACGGCGACCCCCAGGGCGGTCCCGGCCTCGGCCAGGGCCCGCAGCGCGCCCGGGTCGCCGGCCCCGGCCAGCTCGGCCAGCCGGGTCGTCGCGGTGTCCGCCCGCAGGTCCGCGCCGGCGAGGCCGGCCGCGGCGAGGATCGCCTCCTGACCGGTGTACGTCTCCAGGCAGCCCCGCCCGCCGCACCGGCAGGGCGGGCCGTCGGGCCGGATCGGGAGGTGACCGATCTCCCCGCTCCAGCCGCGCGCGCCCCGGAACAGGGATCCGTCGAGCACGATCCCGGCGCCGATGCCGACCTCGCCGGAGATGTGCAGGAAGCTGGCCCGGCCCGCCGGCCCGGCGTGCAGCTCGCCCAGCGCGGCGAGGTTGGCCTCGTTGTCGACCACCAGCGGCGGTACGCCGTCGACGTGCGCGGTCAGCGGCGGCCCCTCGGCGAGCAGCGCGGGGACGGGCACGTCGCGCCAGCCGAGGTTCGGGGCGAGGCGGACCAGGCCGGCGTCGTCGACCAGGCCGGGCACCGCGAGGGCCGCGCCGGCCAGGGTGAGCCCCTCTCGGGCGGCGTCGGCGCGGGCCCGGGCGGCCAGGTCGGCCAGCCGGGCGAGCGCCTCGGCGGGGGAGAGGGGCCGCAGGTCGGCGCGGTGCACGGTGTGGTGGCGGACCCGGCCGGCGAGGTCGACCACGCAGGCGGCCAGGTAGTCGACGTTGACCTCCAGGCCGAGCCCGGCCGGGCCGTCCGTGGCGAGCACCAGGCCCCGCGAGGGCCGTCCCGCGCCGGTCCGGGGCGTCGGCTCCGACTCGGCGACCAACCGGCCGGCGAGCAGGTCCTCCACCACGGCCGAGACGGTGGCCCGGGTGAGGCCGGTGCCGGCAGCCAGCTCGGCCCGGGACGGCGGGCGGTCGGCACCGGCGATCCGGCCGAGCACCACGGCGAGGTTCCACTCGCGCAGGCTGCCCTGGCGTACGGCCCCGGGCGGGGCGTCGGGTCGGCTCACCCCTTGACAGTGCCACAGGCCCGCCAAATAATTCAACCACTGAACAAATAGCGGACGACACCTCGGAGGTCTGCCATGGCACCCCGTCCCACCCCCGCCGACAAGTTCTCCTTCGGCCTCTGGACGGTGGGCTGGCAGGCCCGCGATCCGTTCGGCGACGCCACCCGCCCCGAGCTGGACCCGGTCGAGGCGGTGCACCGGCTCGCCGAACTCGGGGCGTACGGGATCACGTTCCACGACGACGACCTGGTGCCCTTCGGCGCGGACGCCGCCACCCGCGACCAGCACGTGGCCCGCTTCCGCAAGGCGCTCGACGAGACCGGCCTGGTGGTCCCGATGGTGACCACCAACCTCTTCACCCACCCGGTCTTCAAGGACGGCGGCTTCACCAGCAACGACCGCGACGTCCGGCGCTACGCGTTGCGCAAGGTGCTGCGCAACGTCGACCTCGCCGCGGAGCTGGGCGCCCGCACCTTCGTGATGTGGGGCGGCCGGGAGGGCGCCGAGTACGACCTCGCCAAGGACGTCCGGGCCGCCCTGGACCGCTACCGGGAGGCCGTCGACCTGCTCTGCCAGTACGTGGTCGACTCCGGCTACGACCTGCGCTTCGCCATCGAGCCCAAGCCGAACGAGCCGCGCGGCGACATCCTCCTGCCCACCGTCGGGCACGCCCTGGCCTTCATCTCCACCCTGGCCCGCCCCGAGCTGGTCGGGCTCAACCCGGAGGTGGGGCACGAGCAGATGGCCGGCCTGAACTTCGCCCACGGCATCGCCCAGGCGCTCTGGCAGGGCAAGCTGTTCCACATCGACCTCAACGGCCAGCGCGGCGTCAAGTACGACCAGGACCTCGTCTTCGGCCACGGCGACCTGCTGAACGCGTTCGCCCTTGTCGACCTGCTGGAGCACGGCGGCCCCGGCGGCGGGCCCGCCTACGACGGCCCCCGGCACTTCGACTACAAGCCCTCGCGCACCGAGGACATGACAGGCGTCTGGGCGTCGGCGGAGGCGAACATGCGCACCTACCTGCTGCTCAAGGAGCGGGCGGCGGCGTTCCGGGCGGACCCGGAGGTCGCCGAGGCGCTGGCCGCGAGCCGGGTCGCCGACCTTGGCACGCCGACGCTGGCGCCGGGCGAGGGCTACGCCGACCTGCTCGCCGACCGTTCCGCGTTCGAGGAGTTCGACGTCGACGGGGCCGCCGCGAAGGGCTTCGGCTTCGTCCGGCTCAACCAGCTCGCCGTCGAGCACCTGCTCGGCGCCCGCTGAGGCCGCCGGCGATGCCGATCGTCGCGGGGGTCGACTCCTCGACCCAGTCCTGCAAGGTCGTCGTCCGGGACGCGGAGACCGGCGCCCTGCTCCGGCAGGGCCGGGCGCCGCACCCGGACGGCACCGAGGTCGACCCGGCGGCGTGGTGGTCCGCGCTGGGCGCGGCGGTCGACGCCGCCGGCGGGCTGGCCGACGTGGCGGCGGTCTCCGTCGCCGGCCAGCAGCACGGCATGGTGTGCCTCGACGAGGCGGGTGACGTGGTCCGGCCGGCGCTGCTGTGGAACGACACCCGTTCCGCCGGGGCCGCCGCCGAGCTGGTCGGGGAGGCCGGCGGCGGGGAGGCCGGCCGCCGCTTCTGGGCCGAGGCGGTGGGCAGCGTGCCGGTCGCCAGCTTCACCGTCACCAAGCTGCGCTGGCTGGCCCGGCACGAGCCGGAGCGCGCGGCCCGGGTGGCGGCGGTCTGCCTGCCGCACGACTGGCTGACCTGGCGGCTGGCGGGCGCGCCGGGGCTGGCCGCGCTGCACACCGACCGGGGCGACGCCAGCGGCACCGGCTACTGGTCCCCGGCCACCGGCGACTACCGCCTCGACCTGCTGGAACGGGCGCTCGGCCGGCGGCCGCACGTGCCGACCGTGCTCGGCCCGGCGGAACCGGCCGGCGCCGTACGCCCCGACGCTCTGCCGGGCCTGCCCGCTGGCGGGGCGGTGCTCGGCCCCGGCACGGGGGATAACGCCGCCGCCGCGCTCGGCGTCGGCGCGGGCCCGGGCGACGTGGTCGTCTCGATCGGCACCTCGGGCACCGTGTTCAGCGTCGCCGACGCCCCGGCGGCCGACCCGGGCGGCACGGTCGCCGGCTTCGCCGACGCCACCGGCCGCTTCCTGCCCCTGGTCTGCACGCTCAACGCCGCGCGGGTGCTCGACGCCGCGGCGGCGATGCTCCGGGTCGACCTGGACGAGCTGGCCCGGCTGGCGCTCTCCGCCCCCGCCGGCGCGGACGGGCTGGTCATGGTGCCCTACCTGGAGGGCGAGCGGACGCCCGACCGGCCGCTGGCGTCCGGGGCCGTGCACGGGCTGACCCTGCGCACCTCGACGGCCGCCCACCTGGCGCGCGCCGCCGTCGAGGGGCTGCTCTGCGCCCTCGCCGACGGCCTCGACGCGCTCACCGCCCAGGGCGCCGCCGTGCGCCGGGTGATCCTGGTCGGCGGGGGCGCCCGCTCGGCGGCGGTGCGCCGCATCGCGCCGCAGGTCCTCGGCGTGCCGGTGGTCGTCCCGCCGCCCGGCGAGTACGTGGCCGACGGCGCCGCCCGCCAGGCCGCCTGGGTCGCCCTGGGCGGCGCGGCGCCCCCCACGTGGTCCGTCCAGGGCACCGAGGAGTACGCCGCCGCCCCCGTCCCCGCCATCCGGCAGCGGTACGCCGCCGCCCGCGAGCACTTCCTCGACCGGGTCGACGCGAGGTAGCAACTGCTGGCGCGTCAGTCGTCTTTAATGCTCACTAATTGAATATGGTTGGCGGTGTGAACCTGAAGGAGCGGGCGGCTGCCACCGGGTATCTCGTACGCGACCGCGCGTCGGCGCTACGAGTCCGGCACGCTGCCTGTTCCTTCGTACCGGCTGGGCCGCCTGATCATGGTCGGGGAACCGCTAACCGGCGCGATGGTCGAGGTCGGGCAGACGGTGGTGTACGCCCGGGTGTCGTCAGCCGACCAGGAAGCGGACCTGGATCGCCAGGTCGCCCGGGTCGCCACCTGGGCAACCGGTCAGAGGCTCAGCGTGGACTGCGTGGTGACCGAGGTCGGCTCCGTGTTGAACGGGCACCGTAAGGAGTTCCTCGCTCTGCTCCGTCACTCTCAGGTGACGACGATCGTGGTCGACCCGGCCGAGGTCGATGACGACTTGGTCCGCGATGTGACTGAGATCCTGACCATGTTGTGCGCGCGCCTCTACGGTCGCCGCGCGGCGGCTAATCGTGCCCGCCACGCGGTCGAGGCCGTGACTGAGGACCCGGCGTGAAGGCCGTCCAGGCGTACCGGTTCGCGCTCGACCTCACCCCCGGTCAGGAGCGCGACGTCTTCGCGCACGCCGGGGCCGCTCGGGTCGCGCACAACTGGGCACTGGCCCGGGTGAAGGCGGTCATGGACCAGCGCGTGGCCGAGCGTTCCTACGGCGTGTCGGACGAGCAGTTGACCCCGTCGCCGTCGTGGTCCCTCGCTGGGCTGCGCAAGGCGTGGAACGTGGCCAAGCCCGACGTCGCGCCCTGGTGGGGCGAGGTGTCCAAGGAGGCGTTCAACACCGGCCTCGATGCCCTTGCCCGCGGCCTGAAGAACTGGTCTGACTCCCGCAAGGGCACGCGGGCCGGACGCCCGGTCGGGTTTCCCCGGTTCAAGTCTCGGCGCCGCACCACCCCGTCGGTGCGGTTCACCACCGGTGCGATTCGGGTCGAGCCTGACCGGACGCACGTGGTGCTGCCCCGGCTGGGGCGGTTGAAGCTGCACGAATCCGCCCGTAAGCTGGCCCGCCGCTTGGACAACGGCACCGCGCGGATCATGTCCGCCACAGTGCGCCGTGATGCCGGCCGGTGGCACGTGTCGTTCACCGTCGAGATCGAACGTGCCAAACGCATCCCGGCCCGGCCGAACACGGTGGTCGGCGTGGACGTCGGGATCACGCACCTTGCGGTGCTGTCCACCGGCGAACTCGTACCGAATCCGCGCCACCTGGTAAACGCGCAGCAGCGGATGCGCTCGCTGGGCCGATCCCTGTCGCGCAAGACTGGCCCGGACCGGCGCACCGGACGGCGGCCGTCGAAGCGGTGGGAACGAGCGGCGGCCCGACTCGGCCGGGCGCATACCCGGGTGGCGAACCTGCGCCGTGACGGCCTGCACAAACTCACCACCCAACTCGCCACGACGTACGGCACGATCATGGTCGAAGATCTCAACGTGACCGGGATGCTGCGCAATCGGCGGCTCGCCCGGCACATCGCCGACGCCGGATTCGCGGAGATCCGCCGCCAGTTGGCGTATAAGACCGGATGGAACGGCGGCCGGCTGCTGCTGGCCGACCGCTGGTATCCGTCCAGCAAGACCTGCTCGGGCTGCGGCGCGGTGAGAACCAAGCTCGCCCTGCACGAGCGCAAATACACTTGCGAGGCATGCGGCCTGGTTATCGACCGGGACCGCAACGCCGCTCTGAACCTGGCCGCCCTGGCGGCTGAGTACGACACCGCCGGGAGTGGCCCGGTGGCAGCACGTGGAGCCGATCAGAAGACCCGCACATGCGGGCAGATGGCCGTGAAGCGTGAACCCGGCACGACGCCAGTCGGTCAGACCGGGACCGTCCTACCGCAAGGCAGGACTATCGATCGTGTGCTCACTAAAGCGCACTGAAAGGTAACGGTAAACGACTGTACGGGCGCGCCCCGGCTCGCGATCATCGACGGATGCGAACCACCCCCGAAGCGGACGAGGCGCCCGGCACCGGCATTCCCTCGATGCTCCAGTACGACGACGCGGACACCCCCTGCGACGTCATCGACGCGCTGGTCCTGGCGGACTTCGTCACCGGCCGCCACCCGTGGTCGCACACCGTCCGGCTCTCCCGGGTGCGTCCCGACGCGCCGCTGACCGCCCCGGACGGGCGACTGCTCCGCACGGCCGTGGAGAACCGCCAGCTGTCCCGCCTGCTGGCCGGCGACGGCTGGACGGCCCGGGTGGTCACCTGGAAGGGGCGCGGCGCGGAGGTGACGGTCACGGCGGTCTCCGAGGAGGTGGGCCGGCCGGCCCTGGACCGGATCGTCGACGGTGCCGCCGAACCGGAGGATCCGGGCGCCGGCCGGATCGGCTTCTGGCACCAGAACCCCCGCCGGGGCAGCCAGCGCGACGTACGCTCCATCGCCGCGCCGGAGTGGGCGGCGATCCGGCCGAACTACGCCGCCGCGGCACGCGACGCGCTCGACGAGCTGATGGCGACCACCCCGGAGCGCCTCTCCGGTCGGCTCGTGCTGCTGCACGGGGCGCCCGGGACGGGAAAGACCACCGCGCTGCGCGCCCTCGCCCGCCAGTGGCGCGACTGGTGCCAGGTCGACGCCGTGCTCGACCCGGACGTGCTCTTCGCGGACACGGCGTACCTGTCCGAGGTGGCGGTCGGGGACGAGGACGGCGAGCAGGGGACGGGCCGCCGGTGGCGGCTGCTCATCCTGGAGGACTGCGACGAGCTGATCCGGGGCGAGGCGAAGCAGGCCGCCGGGCAGGCCCTGTCCCGGCTGCTCAACCTGACCGACGGGCTGCTCGGCCAAGGGCGCGACGTGCTCGTCGCGATCACCACGAACGAGGACCTGTCCCGGCTGCACCCGGCGGTGGTCCGCCCGGGGCGCTGCCTGGCCCGCATCGAGGTGGGTCCGCTGTCGTACGAGGAGGCGACCGGGTGGCTGGGCACGGCGGCGGGGGTGCCGCCCCAGGGCGCGACCCTCGCCGAGCTGTACGCGCTGCGGGCTGGCACGCCGGCCGCGCCCGCCGCCCCGCCCGCGATCGGCGGCTATCTCTGAGCGCCCCGGCGCGCCCGCGCGTCGTCACCCGCTCGTGACCTGATCCTGGTTGGCTGCCGCACATGACCTTGACCAGGGGCGGGCCAGCGCGGGCCCGGGGCGGGACGCCCGCGCACCGGTTCTACAGCGTCGTGGTCTTCGTGCTGCTCGCCTCGCTGGACAACGTGGCGATCGGTCTGGTGCCCCCGCTGTACGGGCCCATCTCCGCCGCCTTCGACGTGCCGCAGCGGCTGCTCGGCCTGGTCACCGCCGTGAGCTTCCTGGCCAGCGCGGTCGCCGCGGTGGGCTGGGCGTACGTGGGCGACCGCGCGAACCGCAAGCCGCTGCTGATGGTCGGCACCCTCATCTGGGCGCTGGGCACGGGCGGCAGCGCGGTCGCGGCGAACTATCCCGCCTTCCTGGCGGCGCAGATCCTGGCGGCGGTCGGGCTGGGCGCGGTCGGATCGGTCGGCTTCTCGGTCGTCACCGACCTGATCTCGCCCCGCCGCCGGGGGCTGGTGATGAGCTTCTGGGGGCTGTCGCAGGGCGTCGGCACGCTCGCCGGCACGCTGGTCGGCGGGCTGCTCGGGGCCGCCGACTGGCGACGCCCCTTCCTGCTGCTGACAGTGGTCGGCGTCGCGGCGACCGTCGCCTACCTGTTCACCTACGACATCCGGCGCGGGCAGAGCGAGCCGGAGTTGGCCGACGCGCTCGCCACCGGCGCCGAGTACGACTACCGGATCAGCCGGGCGGACCTGCCGAGGATCCTCGGCCGGCGGACGAACCGCTGGCTGATCCTCCAGGGCCTCACCGCGCAGGCGGCCTTCGGGTCGCTGGTGTGGCTGCCGGTGCTCTTCGCCCAGCGGGCCGAGGACCAGGGCTACTCCGCCGCCACCGCCGTGATCGTGGGCAGCGTCTTCGCCACCCTGTTCCAGCTCGGCGGGGTGCTCTCCATCGTGGGCGGGCTGGTCGGCGACGCGCTGCAACGGCGTACGCCCCGGGGCCGGGCCCTGGTCGCGGCGGTCGGCATCCTCGCGGCGCTGCCGTTCTACCTGGTCCTCTTCTTCGTGCCGGTACGCATCGACGTGCCGGACGGCGCCGGCGCGGGCGCGGTGGTGCGGGCGGTGCTGACCAGCGTGTTCACGGAGCCGACGGTCGGGCTGAGCCTGCTCACCGCCGTCGTGGCGCTGGCGCTCACCTCGGCGAACTCGCCGAACTGGTTCGCCCTGATCGCCGACGTCAACCCGCCGGAGCACCGGGGCACCGTCTACAGCCTCGGCAACCTGGTCAACGGCGTCGGCCGGGCGGCCGGAAACGGGCTGGTGGGGGTGGCCTTCCACGGCCTGCGTGCGGCCTTCCCGCCGCCGCTGAACTACGCCGTCGGGCTGGCGGCCTTCCAGCTCTTCTTCATCCCGACGGGCATCATGTACTGGCTGGCCTCGCGGACCTCGCCGGGCGACATCGACGACGTCCGGGACCTGCTGCACGACCGCGCCGAACGGCTGTAAGGAAGGGCACCTTCCCAACGCTATTCGTTGGGAAGGTGCCCTTCCTTACACGTCAGGCCGGGCGGACCCAGACCGTCACGTCGGTGGGCACGGCGCCGTCGGCGTCCAGGGGGGCGCTGGCGTGCACCAGCTCGGACCCGGCGGGCAGCGGCACGGCGGCGTCGCCGAAGTTGGTCAGCACGGTCAGCCCCCCGTTGCGGAACGAGAGCACCTCGTCGCCGGAGGCGAGCCACTCCAGCGGGCCCTCGCCGAGCCGGTGCTCGCGGCGCAGCCGCAGGGCCGTCCGGTACAGCTCGTACGTCGAGCCGGGCGTGTCCCGCTGCCGGTCCAGGGCGTACTCGGCCCAGAGCGACGGCTGCGGCAGCCAGCTCGCGTCGGTCGGCCCGAAGCCGTACGAGGGGGCGTCGGCCTCCCACGGGATCGGCACCCGGCAGCCGTCGCGCCCCCGCTCGGTGTGCCCGCTGCGCGCCCAGGTCGGGTCCTGCCGGGCCTCGTCGGGCATCGTGGTGTGCTCCGGCAGGCCCAGTTCCTCGCCCTGGTAGAGGTAGGCCGAGCCGGGCAGGGCGAGCATCAGCAGGGTGGCCGCCCGGGCCCGGCGCAGGCCGAGCGCGGCGTCCGGCTGCGGGTCGCCGATGCCGATGCCGTTGGGCCGTTTGCCGCCGATCGGCAGCCCCAGCCGGGAGGCGTGCCGGACCACGTCGTGGTTGGAGAGCACCCAGGTGGTCGGGGCGCCGACGGCGTCGGTGGCCTCCAGCGAGCGGGTGATCACCGCGTACTGGGCCGGGGCGGTCCACGCGGCCAGCAGGTACTCGAAGTTGAACGCCTGGTGCATCTCGTCCGGGCGGACGTAGCGGGCCAGTCGCTCGGCCGGCTCGACCCACGCCTCGGCGACCAGGATCCGCTCGTCCGGGTAGCCGTCCAGCACGCGCCGCCACTCCCGGTAGATCTCGTGCACGCCCTCCTGGTCCCACATCGGCGGGCGCGGCTTGTCGATCTCCTGACCGGAGAGGATCTCCTGCGGCTCCTGCCAGTCCGCCAGGTCGGCCTGCTTGATCAGGCCGTGCGCCACGTCGACGCGGAAGCCGTCGACGCCGCGGTCCAGCCAGAACCGGAGCACCTCCAGGAACTCCTCCCGGACCTCCGGGTTGTCCCAGTTGAGGTCGGGCTGACCGGAGTCGAACAGGTGCAGGTACCACTGGCCGGGGCGGCCGTCGGCCCCGGTGACGCGGGTCCAGGCCGGCCCGCCGAAGACGCTCTGCCAGTCGTTCGGGGGCTGTGCGCCGTCCGGTCCCCGGCCGTCGCGGAAGACGTAGCGGTCGCGCTCCGGGCTGCCGGGGGCGGCGGCGAGCGCCGCGGCGAACCACTCGTGCGCCGACGACGTGTGGTTGGGCACCAGGTCGACGATGACGCGCAGCCCGCGCGAGTGCGCCCCGGCGATCAGCCGGTCGGCGTCGGCGAGGGTGCCGAAGAGCGGGTCCACGTCCCGGTAGTCGGCCACGTCGTACCCGGCGTCGGCCTGCGGCGACGGGTAGAACGGCGACAGCCAGAGCGCGTCCACGCCCAGTTCCACGAGGTGGTCCAGGCGGGCGGTGATGCCGGGCAGGTCGCCGATCCCGTCGCCGTCGGAGTCTGCGAAGGAGCGCGGGTAGACCTGGTAGATGGTGGCCCTGGTCCACCAACCGGTGGCCGGGCCGGCGGGCGTGTCCTGGTGCGTCGGGTTGCTGTTCAGGGCCTTCTCCCGTGTGTCGAGCCGGACGGTCGGATGCTGCCGGGCGTCGCCGGTTCCCGTTAGTGTGCCCGGGGTGGTGCGGTCGATTCACGCACGATCAGCCGAGTGGGCAGGATCACCGGTGATCCCGGCGTGTCGAGATAGGGGGTGCTCCCCGGCGGCAGGGCCCGGCCGTGCAGCGGGTCGAGCAGAATCCGCGTGGCGAGCCGGCCCTGCTCCGCCGCCGGCTGGGCGATCGTGCTCAGCCCGAGGACGCTGGCCAGGTCGTGGTCGTCGACGCCGATCACGCTGACGTCCTGCGGCACCCGCAGGCCGGCGTCGCGCAGCGCGGTCATCGCCCCCATCGCCATCTCGTCGCAGGCGGCGAAGATGGCCGTCGGCGGGTCGCCGCGTCGGAGCAGTTCCTCGGTGGCCCGCGTGCCGCCGCTGATGGTGAACTGCGACTCCACGTCGAGGCCGGGATCGGGGACCATCCCGGCGTCGCGCAGCGCCTCCCGGTAGCCGCGCCGCCGGTCGAGGTGCGTGGTGTACGCCAGTTCGTCGTCCGGGTCGCCGGAGATGTGGGCGATCCGCCGGTGCCCCAGGTCGAGCAGGTGCCGGGTGGCGGTCCGCGCGACGCCCACGTCGTCGATGCGTACGCAGGGCCAGCCGGGCACCACCGTGCCGGAGCTGATGGTCACCCCGGGCAGCTTCAGCTTCGTCAGGGCGGTCAGGTCGGCGGGTCGCAGCGGCGTGGCGACCAGCATGATCGCGTCGACGCGCTTGTGCAGGTTGGCGGTGCGCAGCACCCGCTGACGGATCTGCTCCCGCCCGCCGAGGTTGTAGAGCAGCAGGTCGTAGCCCGCCTGCTGGAGGATGTCCTCGACCGCCTCGACGACGGTGCCGAAGAACCACCGGGTGATGCGGGGGACCACGACGGCGACCGTGCCGGTGCGCCCGCCGGCCAGCCGCGAGGCGCTCGGCGAGACGGCGTACTCCAGTTGCTCGGCCGCCGCGAGCACCCGGCGCCGGGTTGCGGCCGAGACCGTCGGCAGCCCTCGCAGCGCCCGGGACACGGTGGCGGTGGAGACCCCGGCCAGGCGTGCGACATCATCGATCCTCGTCACGCTACCCCCGCTCCGCGCAGCTCCGCCGCCGCCGGGTCACCGGCGGCGGCGGAGACGTCTCAGCCCTTGACGCTGCCGGCGAGCAGGCCGCGCACGAAGTAGCGCTGGAGGGACAGGAAGACGATCAGCGGTACGACGATCGAGACGAACGCGCCGGCGGTGAGCCGCTGCCACTCGTTGCCCCGGGTGCCGGCCATCTCGGCCAGCCGGACGGTGAGCGGGGCGGTCTCGTCGCCGCCACCGGCGAAGATCAGCGCGACCAGCAGGTCGTTCCAGACCCAGAGGAACTGGAAGATGCCGATCGCGGCCAGCGCCGGGGTGATCAGCGGCAGCACGATGCTACGGAAGATCTTCGGGTGGGTGGCCCCGTCGACCCGGGCCGACTCCATCAGCTCTCCGGGCAGCTGCGACATGAAGTTGTGCAGCAGGAAGACGGCGAACGGCAGCGCGAAGCAGGTGTGCGCGAACCACACCTGCGCGAACTTCTGTTCGTCGACCAGGTCCCAGGCCGGCATGACGGTGACCCCGCCGACGGTGACCCCGGTGGAGAAGAACTTCAGCAGCGGCACCAGGGCCATCTGCAGCGGCACGATCTGCAGCGCGAAGATCGCGATGTAGAGCCAGTCCCGGCCCCGGAAGTTGATCCAGGCGAGCGCGTACGCGGCCAGGGCCGCGAAGGCGATCGGGAAGAGCACCGACGGGATGGTGATCGCCAGCGAGTTGATGAAGTAGCTGGCGAGCTGCCCGGACGACGAGGAGCGCCCGAACAGCACCTCCTGGTAGTTCTCGAGGGTGAACGACGGGCTGGTGAAGAAGTTCCACCATCCGCTGCTCTTGATCTCGTCCTCCGGCCGGATCGAGGAGACGAACAGGCCGAAGGTGGGGATGGTCCAGAACACCGCGATGACGATCGAGACGACGGTCGCGGTACGGCTGTTCAGCCGCCTGCGGACCCGCCCGGCGGTGCTGGTGCCCCGGCCGCCGGTCTTCTGGGTGCCGGCGGCGACGGTGGGCGTCGCGGTGGTCATCTCAGCCCTCCCGCTGCTGACGGATGTTGCGGATCTGGTAGATCACGATCGGGATCACCAGGACGAACAGGAAGACCGCCAGGGCCGAGCCCTGCCCGTTCTCGCCGTAGCGGAACGCCTGGTTGTACATCTCGTTGGCGATCACGCTGGTGTCGTAGTTGCCGTTGGTGGACGTCCGGACGATGTCGAAGACCTTGAGGGTGGCGATCGACAGCGTCACCACGACCACGATCAGCGCCGGCCGGATGCTCGGCATGGTGATCTGCCAGAACATCTGCCACGGGGTGACCCCGTCAAGCCGGGCGGCCTCCACGATGTCGGCGGGGATCGCCTTGATCGCGGCGGAGAGCACCACCATCGCGAAACCGGCCTGGATCCAGACCATGATCACGATCAGCAGCAGCGTGTTCAGCGGTGAGTCGAGCAGCCACTGCTTCGGCTCGCCACCGAGGCTGACCACGATCTGGTTGAGCAGACCGATCTGCTCCTGCCCGTCGCCCCGGTAGGCGTAGACGAACTTCCAGATGATGCTGGCGCCGACGAAGGAGATCGCCATCGGCAGGAAGATCAGCGACTTGGCGACCGCCTCGAACCGGGCCTTGTCCACCAGCACGGCGTAGACCAGGCCGAACGTGGTGGCCACCAGCGGGACGAGGAGCACCCAGATCAGGGTGTTGAGCAACACCCGGACGATGGAGTCCTCGGAGAACATCCAGCCGTAGTTGCGCAGCCCTACCCAGTTGTCGCTGCCCTGGTCCATGAACGACAGCAGCACGGTGCGGACGGCCGGGACCACCAGCCCGATGGCGAGCAGCAGCAGCGTGGGCAGCAGGAAGAAGATCGCGAAGACACCCTCGCGCGGCTTGCGCCGGCGGGGGATCGGGGCGCCGCTCGCGACGGCAGCGACGAGCTGCGCCTCCCGGCGGCGGGCGAACCAGGCCGGCACCACGTCGAGGAGCAGGAGCAGACCGCCCACCACCGCGACGAAGGCGACCAGCCCGTACATCAGCATGAGGAACTTCGGCTGTTCCGCAGCGAAGTCGAACTCCATCGACCCTCCCAGGTCCTTGACCGGCCGGTGGGCCGGCCCGCGTCCCCGCGGACCGGCCCACCGGTCAGATCACTTCCAGCCGTTCTCCACGTCCCGGAGCACGGTCGCGGTGTCCTTGCCGTTGATCCACTGCACCATGGCCTTCCAGAACGTCCCGGAGCCGACGGCCGCCGGCATCAGGTCCGAGCCGTCGAAGCGGAAGACGCTGGACTTGTCCTGGAGGATCTGCACGGAGAGCTTGTCGACGGGGTTGGGGACGTTGGCCAGGTCGAGCTTGTTGTTGGCCGACACCCAGTCGCCGATCTTGGCGCGGCTGTTGGTGTACTCACCCGAGGCGAGGTAGGTCTGCACGGCCTGGACCTCGGGGCGGTCGTTGAAGGCCGCGACGAACTCGCCGCCGCCCAGCACGGGCTTGCCCTTGCTGGCGTCGATCGCCGGGAAGTAGAAGGCGAAGACGTCGCCGTCCTCGGCCACCTTGGTGCCCTCCGGCCAGTTGTTGGCGTAGAAGGACGCCTGGCGGTGCAGCGCGCACTTGCCCGTGGTGATCGGCACGCCGGCCTCCTGGAAGGAGGTGGTGGCGATGCTCTTCACGCCGCCGAAGCCGCCGTTGACGTACTTCTCGTTCTTGAGGATGGTGCCGGCCTTGTCGAGGGCCTCGGCGACCTTCGGGTCGTTGAACGGGATGCCGTGGCTGACCCACTGGTCGTAGACCTCGGGGGTCTGCGTCCGCAGCATCAGGTCCTCGATCCAGTCGGTGGCCGGCCAGCCGGTGGCCTCACCCGACTCGATGCCGGCGCACCACGGCTTGGTGCCGGTGGCGGCGATCTGGTCGCTGAGCTTGATCAGCTCGTCCCAGCTGGTCGGGACCGTCCAGCCCTTCTCCTTGAAGGTCTTCGGCGAGTACCACACGAAGGACTTCACGTTGGAGCCGAGCGGGGCGCCGTAGAACTGGCCGTTGACGGTGCTGTACTTCAGCCAGTCGGCCGGGTAGTTCTCCTCGGCCATCTTCTTCGTCTCGGCGCCGACCGGCTTGAGCTTGCCCGAGTCGACGAACCGCTTGAGCAGACCCGGTTGCGGGATGAACGCGAGGTCGGGGGCGTTGCCGCCGTCGACCAGGACGTTGAGCTGCGCCTCGAACTCGCCGCTGCCCTCGTGGTCGATCTTGATGCCGGTGCAGTCCTCGAACTGCTTCCAGGACTCCGCGAGGCGGTCGGCCTCGATCTCCCGGATGGAGGAGTAGATCTTGACCTTCTTGCCGTCGAGGTCGCCGTACTTCTCGTATGCGGCACACTCCGCGGAGCCCGCGGTGTCACTCTTCTTGTCGCTGCCGGTGCCGCAGGCGGTGGCGCTCAGCGCCAGCCCCAGCGCGCCGGCGATCGCGATGGCCCGGCGTGATCTGGCAAACGCCATGCCGTTCTCCTTCCTTGCCGGCGCGTCAGGGATCGAACCCGCGCCGGTCCGATGGGCGTCACCACATGTAAGCGCTTGCATCTGGCCTGGTCCACCCCTATCCGGACACGAGCGAGTAACAATCCGGAAACCCGTAAACCCCCTGTTGGGCGCGCTCCCACACGGGAATCCGCCCCCTTTTCATCGATGTCATTTTCTGACACTCTGGAGGTCGGTGATCGAAGGATTTCGACATAGGAGGTGTTGGATGGGCAAGCGATGGTTGGGCCTGTTGGCGGCCGGTCTGCTGGCTGTGGGCGCGCTGGTCGTCCCGGCGGCCCCGGCGATGGCGGCCCCCACGTTCAAGGTCCCGTTCCCGTGCGGGCAGTCCTGGTCCGGGCAGACCCGGACGAACCACAGCCCGGCGTACTCGATCGACTTCAACCGGACCGACGACCTGGGCGACCCGGTGGTGGCGAGCGCGCCGGGCACCGTCGACCGGGTCACCGACCTCGGCGGCACCAGTTACGGAAAGTACGTGCGGATCAGCCACGCGGGCGGCTACCACACCTACTACGCCCACCTCAACGGCTTCAACGTCTCCGTGGGCCAGGCGGTCGGCTACGGCAAGGTGATCGGCTGGGTCGGCAGCACCGGCGGCTCGACCGGCCCGCACCTGCACTACGAGCAGCGGCTCAACGGCGCCGACATCCAGGTGCGGTTCAACGGTGCGCTCGCCCTGTACTGGGGCACCAAGAGCTACTCCAGCGACAACGGCTGCAGCAGCAGCTCCGGCTCCGGCACGGTCAACACCAGCGGCACTGCGCTGACCGTCCGCTCCGGCCCGGGCACCGGTTACGCCGCGGTGGGCACCGTCGCCGACGGCACCCGGGTGACCATCCAGTGCCAGACGAGCGGCACCAGCGTCACCGGCACCTACGGCACCAGCACCATCTGGGACCGGATCGGCTCCGGCCGCTTCATCGCCGACGCGTACGTCTACACGGGCTACGACGGCTACATCCCCGGCCTACCGCGCTGCTGAACGGGTGACGGGGCCCCGGCTGCACGCCGGGGCCCCGTTCCGTCGTCGTGCCCACCGCCGCCCGGCTCAGCCGTTCAGGCGCCAGATGGCGCTCAGCCGTTCAGGCGCCAGATGGCGAAGTTGAGGGCGGCGGCGAAGGTGACCCACGCCCAGTAGGGCAGCATCAGCAAAGTCGCCGGGCGGGACGCCCTGCGGAAGAGCGCGACCGTCACGCCGATCGCCACCCACATCAGCAGGATCTCGGCGAACGCCAGCCCGTAGCGGCCGGCGCCGAAGAAGAGCGGCGTCCAGACGGCGTTGAGCACCAGCTGGGCGATCCACGCCCAGAGGGCCGGGCCGAAGCCGACCCGCCGCCAGACCAGCCAGCCGGCCACCGCGATCATCGCGTAGAGAAGGCTCCAGACCGGTCCGAAGAGCCAGGACGGGGGAGCCCAGGCGGGCTGTTCGAGGCTCGCGTACTCGGCCGAGGTGCCCTGCACACCCAGCCCGCCGATCGCCGCGGCGACGAACACCGCCGCCCCGAAGCCGAGCAGCGCCCACCACTGCCGGGCGCCGCCGATCCGTTCAGCGCTCCTCGACATCTCCATGGTGGGGATATGTCCGCTGGGGGTGCACGGTAAACCCGCGGTCACCCTCCGGCAGACATGACACCGGGGTCGTCGTGTCCGGATGCTCCTGTCGGGAGGACGGAGTTCCGGTCACGACGACCCCGGTGGGTCCTGAACGGCGGCCTGTAGCCGCCTCGTCAATTGAAGATGCTCACACCACCCGGCCCGACGAGCAGGCCGACCACGATGAGGACGATGCCCCACAGGATCTGCCGCCGGAACAGCGCGAGGATGCCGGCGACCACGAGTACGACTGCGAGAATCCAGAGAATCAGCTCCATGATTGCTGAATACCCGACCCACCGACGCCGGAAACCTGCGCGTGATCGAGGTGGTCGCCCAGGTGGAAGACGCTGTACGCCTGCTTGATCACGGGGTGGGCGACGTTGCGGACGCGTACCCCGCCGGGCGTGGTGCCCCGCTCGGAGCCGGCGTGCGCGTGCCCGTGCAGGGCCAGCGCGGTCGGCGCCGAGTCGATCGCCTGCCCGAGCTGGTACGAGCCCAGGAACGGGTAGATCTCCAGCGGCTCACCGGCGAGCGTGTCGGGCACCGGCGCGTAGTGGGTCAGCGCCACCAGCACGTCGCACTCCAGTCCCCGCAGCGCGGCGGACAGGGCGTCCGCGCTCTGGGTGGTGGTCCGGACGAACGCCTTCATCTCCGGCTCGCCGAAGTCGCTGGCGCAGCGGCCGGCGAACCCCCCGCCGAACCCCTTCACCCCGGCCACACCCAGTCGGCCACCGGCGCAGTCCAACACGACGCCGTTGCCCTCCAGCACGGTGATCCCGGCGTCCTCGAGCACCTTGACCACCTGCGGCACCTGGTCGCACTGGTGGTCGTGATTGCCCAGCACGGTCACCACCGGCACGCCCAGCCCGCCGAACTCGGTGGCCACGCACCGGGCCTCCGACTCCGTCCCGTGCCGCGTCAGGTCGCCGGCGAGCAACAGCACGTCGGCGTGCTCGGGCAGCTCGTCCAGTGCCGGCCGGAACCGGCCGACCACGTCCTCGTCCAGATGCACGTCGCCCACGGCGGCGATCCGGATCACCATGGAACCTCCTCAGGGCAGTTGCTCGATCTCCGTGGGCGCCTGCGCGCGGATCACCCCGATGTCGCTGGTGACCGGCACGTCGGGGAAGCGTTCGGCCACCCGGCGCAGGATCTCCTCGCGCCGGTGCGGGCTCTCGACCTCGCCGTAGAGCACGAGGCCGCGCTCCCGGCGGACCACGGTGATCCCCTGCTCGGCCACGTCCGGGTCCTCGGCGAGCAGCCGGTGGATCTCCGCCTCGACGTACTCGTCGGGCGGTCCGGTGGCGACGTCGCGGTGCTCGGTCACGGTGTCCCCTCTCCCTCGCCGGTGCCGGAGTGCGGCACCACTTCCAGCCGGTCCAGCAGCACCAGGAACGCCTCCGCGTACGGGGAGTGCTGCGTCTCCTTGCGTACCCGTTCCCAGTCGATCTGCTCCCGCAGGGAACGGGCCAGCGGCAGGCCCCGGGCGAAGTCGCAGTAGTGCTGCGAGAAGCTCAGCAGCTTGTGCACCATGAGCTGGCTGGCCGAGAGCACCGGCATGTGGATCGCGTCGACCGGCCGCACGACCGTGTCGGCGAACGTCTCCTCCGTCACCGGCGTCTCGATCGGCCGGTGGATCAGGTCCACCATGCGACCGTCGTCGAACACCTTGACCAGCCAGTCCTCGGGCGGCCGCTCGGCGGTGAAGCCCGCCGCGACCAGCGCCTCGAGGGACCGTTCCACGTCGACCTCCCGGATCAGGAAGTCGACGTCGTGGTCGCTGGAGTGACCGCCGTGGGCGTACACCGCGAAGCTGCCCCCGAGCGCGAAGGGAATCTCTTCCTGCTTGAGCACGGCGGCGACCTTCTTCAACGTGTGCACCAGGCTCTCGTCCCCGCGCTCTGCCATTGGCGTCTCCCGTCGGTGGTGGTGGGCGGCTGATCCAACTCCGGTACCCGGCATCCCGGCGGGCCACACCTGGCAGGTGGCACGGTCGGGGTCAACCGGGAGGACACGGCACAAATCTCCGGGTACGCGAGCGCGGGTCGGATAGCCTGTGCAGAGTGTCCAGATCACCGGGGGCGCGGCGCGGCAGGGCCCGATTGCGCGCCGTCGCCCTGATCGGCATCGACGGCTCGGGCAAGACCACCCAGGCGCACCGGCTCGCCGACGCGCTCACCGCGGCGGGCCGCCCCGCCACCTACCACCGCAACGCCGGTGGGCGGCGCTGGCTGGGCCGCCTCGCGCACCGCCTCGGCCGCCCGGACGCACAGCGGCTCGTCGGGCGCAGCGGCATGCTGGCGGTGGAGTCCGTGCTCCGCTGGCTGGCGATCGCCCTCGCCCTGCTCAGCTGCCTGGCCACCGGCCGGGTCGCGGTGATGGACCGCTACTCCGCCTGCCAGTACGCGAGCATCCGGGCGCACGGGGGCCAGCGCTGGGAGCGGCTGGCCCGCGCCGGCTACCGGATGTTCCCGCGACCGCAGCTGACCTTCCTGCTGACCGTCGATCCCGCCGAGGCGTACCGGCGGATCGAGCAGCGTGGCACCGACCACGAGAGCATGCGCTACCTGACCGCCGCCGACACCGCGTACCGGACCCTGCCGGAGTATCCGACCTTCGTCGTGGTGGACGCCGGGCGCCCGCCGGAGGAGGTCTCCCGGCAGATCCAGGCGCACCTGGCGGGCTGGCTGGAGTCGTCCGCCGACGGTCGCGACGGCCCGTTGACCGACGGTCGCGACGGCCGGGCGCCCGACGGGGGAGACGTGCGGTCCGCCGTCGTGCCCGGGCCGCCGGTCGCGGAGCCGGTCGCGATCGGCCGGCTGAGCGCCTGAGCCGACGGCCCCCGGGCCGGCTGCCTGGGGATCCGGCCGGGCGGCGGGGCGCCGCGGAAGGCGGCGGGATGGCATCGTCTGTACGGGGCCGAGTGTGGGCCGGCGGCGACCGGGTGGCCTCTCCACGCAGGTCCGGCGGGGGAGGCGACGTCCTCCGTGGAATGGCACGCTGGGCGGTACGGATGGCACGCTGGGCGAAACGGCATGTCCGGGCGGGCGGTACTTTCCTCAATACGCGCAGTCATGGTTGACGCTCACGCCTCGTGAAAGTAAGTTTCATCCGTGGCGAAGAGTCCGAAGATTTCTGCGAGTCACGAGCCGGGTGGGCTTATCGTCCACATCAGCGGCCTGCTCCCGTCGTTGTCGCCGGCCGAGCAGCGGGTCGCCCGGCTGGTGGTCGCCGACCCGGCCGCCGCCTCGCGTCGGACCATCACCGACCTCGCCACCGCCGCCGAGACATCCGAGGCGACCGTCATCCGCTTCTGCCGATCGGTCGGCATGGACGGCTACCCGCAGCTGCGGATCCGGCTCGCCGCCGAGGCCGCCCGCCGGGTCGAGCCGCCCGACGCGCGGGTCGTCGGCGGCGACATCCCACCCGGGGCCGACCTCGCCCAGATCATCGCGACCATCGCCTTCAACGACGCGCGGGCCGTCGAGGAGACGGCCGAGCAGCTCGACCCGGCGATCTGCGAGCAGGTCGTCGACGCCATCGCCGGCGCCGGAAGGATCGACGTCTACGGGGCGGGCGCCAGCGGCTTCGTCGCCTCGGACTTCCAGCAGAAGCTGCACCGCATCGGCCGCACCGCCTTCTACTTCCCGGACGTGCACACGGCGCTGACGTCGGCCGCGCTGCTCGGGCGGGGCGACGTCGCGGTCGGCATCTCGCACACCGGCACCACCTCCGACGTGATCGAGGTGCTGGAACAGGCGCGGGCCCGGGGGGCGGCCACGGTGGCGCTCACCAACTTCCCCCGGTCGCCGATCACCGAGGTGGCCGACTTCGTGCTCACCACGGCCGCCCGCGAGACCACCTACCGCTCGGGCGCGATGGCGAGCCGGCTGGCCCAGCTCACCGTCGTCGACTGCCTCTTCGTCGGGGTGGCCGCGCGCAACCGGTCCCGGGCCAGGAAGGCCCTCGAAGCGACAGCCGAGGCGGTCCGGTCGCACCGGGTCGGCCCGGGACGGAGGCGGGCATGACGGCGGGCGCGGTGGAACCCCACGAGGTGACGGCCCCGGTGACGGCCCGGCCGGTGATCCGGGTCGGCGCGCCGACCGAGCGGCGCAACCCGCTGAGCGCGGACCTCGACCTCATGTCGACCCGGGACGTGCTCACGGTCATCAACGAGGCGGACCGGCGGGTGCCCGGCGCCGTCGCGGCCGTCCTCGACGAGATCGCCGCGACGGTGGACCTGGCGGTGACCGCCCTGCGCGGCGGGCACCGGGTGCACTACTTCGGCGCCGGCACCTCCGGCCGGCTCGGCGTGATCGACGCCGCCGAGCTGGCGCCCACCTTCAACTCGCCCCGGCACTGGTTCTGCGCCCACATCGCGGGCGGGCCGGAGGCCATGTGGCGGGCGGTCGAGGACGCCGAGGACGACGACCGGGGCGGCGCGGCGGAGGCCGCCGACTGCGTACGGGCCGGGGACCTGGTGGTCGGGCTCGCCGCCAGCGGACGCACACCGTACGTCCTGGGGGCGCTCGCCGCGTCGGGTGCCAAGGGGGCCTCGACCGTGCTGCTCTGTGCCAACCCGGAGGCGCAGGCCGCCCGGTCGGTGGACGTCTTCATCGGGGTGGACACCGGACCGGAGGTCGTCACCGGGTCGACCCGGATGAAGGCGGGCACCGCGCAGAAGCTGGTGCTGAACACGTTCTCCACGGCCGTGATGGTCCGGCTGGGCCGGGTCTACTCGAACCTCATGATCGATATGGTCGCCACCAACGCCAAGCTCCGGGGCCGGATGATCTCGATCCTGATCGAGGCGACCGGCTGCTCGGAGGAGATCTGCCGGCGGGCCCTCAACGAGGCCGACGGCGACATGAAGGTGGCGCTGGTCTCGCTCGTCTCCGGGGTGGAGGTGTCCGCCGCGCGGGCCGCCCTTTCCCGCTCCGCCGACCAGGTCCGCGGCGCCCTGGCCCTGCTCGCCTCCTGAGCCGACCCGCCCCCGCCCCCGCCACACCCGCCCTGCGATCCCCGTCACTTACGGGCACGGGTTCGCGGTGCGGATTGTTCACCGGGGGGTGGGGTATTACCACGGGCGTGGATGAACCGACCGGTCCACCCGTGCGTGACTCCGCAGTGACCAGGATCGCAGCCCGACGGTGACCCGGGTCGCTGCGTGTGCGGGCGGGGCGGTGCTGCCATGGACCGGGACACGGCGACACGTCGATCCGCCGCCCCTGGCGTGGTGCCCAGCGGAGAGCCGCCACCCGGGGTGCTGACAGCAAACATGGACCGCGCTCTCAGCGGATTATCAGGCATTCGTGACACTTTCGACTCACGACATGGAATCCCCGGCGCGTCTCAACTGTTGTGTAGGTGTCAGCACCGGTGGGCACAGCGGAAGTTACGGGGGAGGGCTGATGGACGTGGGGATGGCAAGGAACCGGGCAACCGGCGCGAGCGAGGGGACCGTGGGCAACGTGGACAAGAACATCGGCATGCGAACCGACGAGGTTGCCGAGGAGCGCGACCTGGTCGGCGTCTACCTTCACGAGATCTCCCGGACGCCACTGCTGGACGCCGCCAAGGAGGTCGACCTCTCCAAGGCCATCGAGGCCGGCCTCTACGCCGAGCACCTGCTCGGCGAGGACCGCGTCCCCGCCGGTGCCGACCGGGACGACCTGGAGCGGCTGGTCGCCGAGGGCGAGCGGGCCAAGGACCTGTTCATCCGGGCCAACCTGCGACTGGTCGTGTCGATCGCCCGCCGCTACGTGCGTTCGGGCATGCCCATGCTGGATCTGATCCAGGAGGGCAACACCGGCCTGGTGCGGGCGGTCGAGAAGTTCGACTACGTGCGCGGCTACAAGTTCTCCACCTACGCGACCTGGTGGATCCGCCAGGCGATCAGCCGGGCGATCGCCCAGCAGGAGCGCACCGTGCGACTGCCGGTGCACCTGGTCGAGGACGTCAACCGGATGCGCAACGTGGCCCGGCAGCTCACCCGTGAGCTGGGCAGCGACCCGGAGCCGGAGCAGATCGCGGCGGCCCTCGGGGTCACCGTCGAGCGGGTCAACGAGCTGGTCCGCTGGTCGCAGGACACCGTCTCGCTGGACACCCCGGTGGGCGACGACGGCGACACCAACCTCGGTGACCTGGTCGCCGACAGCGACGCGCCGTCGCCGGAGGAGATCGTCCTGACGGGGCTGGAGCGGCAGCGGATCGAGGGTCTGCTCAACCACCTCGACGACCGTTCGGCCGGCATCATGCGGGCCCGCTACGGGCTCGAGGACGGCCGGGAGCACTCCCTCACCGAGGTGGCCTCGCGGTTCTCGCTCTCCCGGGAGCGGATCCGGCAGCTGGAGATCCAGGC
The DNA here is from genome assembly GCF_043198195.1 of Micromonospora sp. NPDC048868. NCBI lineage: Bacteria > Bacillati > Actinomycetota > Actinomycetes > Micromonosporales > Micromonosporaceae > Micromonospora > Micromonospora sp. NPDC048868. The sequence goes on along the minus strand of NZ_JBICUN010000007.1, from coordinate 49,993 downwards.
GCTCGGTCGGCTCCGCGAGCTGGCCCGGGCCGAGGGCCTGCAGGCGGCCTGAGCTGGGTAGGAACAACGCGAACGGCCGGCGTCCGATAGGGGGACGCCGGCCGTTCGCGTTGCCGGTGGGTCAGCGGACCCGACCGTAGCCCTGGATGGGCATCAGGTTCATGCCCCGTTTGAGCACGTTGCGCCCGGCGCTCGGCGCGTCGATCACCTGACCGCCGCCGACGTAGAGGCCCACGTGCCCGAGCCCGCTGTAGAAGACGAGGTCGCCGGGGCGCAGCTCGCTGCGGCTGATGTGGGCCACCGCGCCCCACTGCATCCGGGTGTTGTGCGGCAGTGACTTGCCGGCCGCCCGCCAGGCCGCCGAGGTCAGGCCCGAGCAGTCGTAGCCGTTCGGTCCGTCGGCGCCCCAGACGTACGGCTTGCCGAGTGCGCCGTACGCGTACCGCACCGCGACGCCGGCCTTGCCGGAGACCGTCGGCGCCTCCTTCGCGCTGTCGGACCGGGCGGCCGGCTTCTCGGTGGCCCGGCCGTACGCCTGCCGGCGCAGCTCGTAGAGCTCGGCCAGGTCGCGCTCGATCCGCTTCTTCGTGGCGGTCATCTCGCGGGCCTGCACCGCCTGCCGGCCCAGCGTGACCTCCAGCCGGGTCTTCTCGTCGAGCAGCCGGCGCTGGTTGCCGGTGAAGTTCGAGATCTTCGCCTGCCGCTGCCGCGTGAGCTGGTCGAGCATGCTCAGCCGGTCGAGCAGGGTGTCGGCACCGCCGGGACGCAGCAGCGCCTCCGCGGTGCTCAGGTTGTTGCCGGTCTTGTACGCGGTCACCGCCATCTCGCCGACGTCCGCCCGGCTCCGTTCGGTCTCCTGCTCCAGCGGACCGATGCGGCTCTGCACCCGCGCCACGGCGGCCTGGTTGGTCTTGATCTCCTCCCGGAGCTTGTTGTACGCCTCGACGACGTGCTCCAGCTGGGAGGAGGAATTCTCGATCCGCCGGGTCAGCTCGGCGGGGGACGGTTCGGCCCGGGCGGGTATCGCCGGGGCGAGCAGCGTGGCCGACACCACGGCGACCGCCAGGGCGCGCAGCGTGTTCCTGAGGGACGACAAGAGCGGAAGGCTCCTCTCCCATCGGCCGCCGTGGGCTGCTGACGCCCCCGGCGGCACCGGGCCGGTGCCGTCCGGGTGGACGGCGATCGACCGGGCCGACCGGGACAACCTATCCCGGGGCAGGAGTGATGCGCAGTTGAAGCAGGGTCGAATGTTGGCCGAGTGACGGAAATTGCGGATCACGACGGGTGCGGCGCGTGATCGACTTCTCCGGCTAGCCGCTGCGGGCGGCGGCTATTGTCGGCGATCGGGCGATCCGTGCCGTTCGTCGTTGTCGGCGTATGCCGGCGGACCGTGAGCCGTTATGACCGACAAGACCGACATGGCGGCCGGAACCGGCGGGCCACGCGACCGCGGCCCCCGGACGCGAGCCGAAATCGCCGTCCGGGCTGGCACGTGCGCCACACAATGAAGCGCGCAGCCGGGAATCCCGTCGACCGGCGATGCGAGACCGTCGACGGGAGCCGACCCGGCACCAGCCGCGGGAGGTAGAACCGTGAACCCTCAAGGCGCCACCCGACAGACGCGGTCATCGCGGACGACCGCGCAGAAGAACACCCTCCTCTACGCCCGACCCGGGATCATCGTGACGGTCGACCGCTTCACCGTCGGCCGCAACAGCTGGCAGGTCACCGAGCTGACCCACCTCCAGACCGGCCGCGGCCCGCACGACCGCGTCGCGGTACGGGCCGTCCTGGTCACCGGCGCCATGATCGGCGGCGTCGGCCTGCTGCTCGGCTTCACCGGCGGGCTGCAACGGCTCACCGCGGGGGCGTACCTCGTCCTGGGCCTGGTGTTCCTGCTGCCGGTGCTGGTCGCGCTGGTGGGGGACCGGTGGCGGCCGCCCGCGTACGAGCTGTGGGGCCGGCGCCGGGGCGACCGGGTGCTGCTGTTCAGCAGTGACGACGAACGGCAGTTCGGCCAGGTCACCCGGGCCCTGCGCCGGGCCCGGGAGATGAACCGGTACGGCGGCTGGGAGGACCCGCTCGCCTCGGCCGACCCGTGGCGGCCCACCCGGTGACCGGGATCAGCCGGCGACCGGCTCCGGGGTGCGCTCGGACTGTTCCGCCGTCACCCAGTTGCTGACCCGGCGCTCCGCGTAGAAGGAGACGAACGGCACCGTGCCGGCCAACATCACCAGGACCATCCGCTTCAGCGGCCAGCCGGCCCGGCGGGACAGGTCGAAGGCGGCCACCAGGTAGAGCATGTAGAGGAAGCCGTGCGCCTGGCCCACGGTCTCCACCAGGATCGGGTCGTCGAAGCCGTACTTCATCGGCATGCCGATCACGACCAGCAGGATCAGCGCCACGCCGACGATCCAGGCGATGACTCGGTACCGGGTCAGGGCTGCGCCCACCGTCGTCCGTCCTTTCGCGCCCGGCCTCAGCCGGGGTAGTCACCGGGCTTGGCACCCGGGTTGTCGTTCAGCCATTGCAGGTAGTGGTTGTAGGCGACGAGGTCGCCGTCCTCGCCGCCGCCGGCAGCCGCGGGCACGCGGGCGACCCGCACGGGTCGGCGTACGACCGGGCGCGTCGCGGCGGCCTGCGGGGCGTCGGCCTGTCGCGTCCCGGCGGCGGTCGACGCTTCCCCCTGCGCGTCGGCCGGCGCCGCCGGCCCGCGCAGGGCGTGCCGGACCTCACGCCACCAGACGAAGACCACGAAGCCCGCGAAGATCGGCCACTCGACCGCGTAGCCCCAGCTGATCGCGTTGCCGGCGGCGGCCCGGCTGACCTGCCACCAGCCCAGCGCCAGGAAACCCGTGACGAGCACGACCATGGCCACGTGGCGCGCGATCCACGCCGGGGTCCAGAGCCGTTTCATGGCATCGAGAGTACCGGGGGCCGCCGGGGTCTCCGACGCGGCGTCGTAGGTGCGGGGATGGTTTGGTGTCTGCCGGTGTGGGCATCCGTCTAGACGCGAGCCCAAACCAGAGCAGGGGGTCGATCATGACGGGATCGGTACGGCAGGACGACTTCGGCAGCCCGGAGCAGCGGATGCCCGAGTGGGACGGCGACCATGTCCACGACAGGGCCTCCGGCGAGGCCGATCCGCCCGACGGCGAGCTGCTCGGCGTCGACCCCGCCGAGCTGGCCGACGAGGACCTGATCCGGGAGATGCACAGCCTGCACCGGACCCGCCTGGACACCCTGCGCCACGCGGCGGACTCCGCGCTCGCCAACCACCTGCGGCGCACCGCCGAGCTGGAGACCGAGTACCTCGCCCGGCACCCCGGCCGCGAGGTCGACCCGAGCCGGCTGCGGGACGCCTGATGGCATCCGCCGAGCGCGGGATGTCCGCGCCGCCGGAGGTCGTGTTCAACACCGCCACCGACCCCGCCCGGGCGTCGGCGTGGCTGCCCGAGCCGCTGCGGGCCGACGGCAGCCCGGCGGACGAGGTCAGCGCCGAGGAACTGCGGGCCCGCTGGAGCGCCGCCGAGGACTGGTCGGCGGAGATCCTGGTGGAGCCCGCCCAGGCCGGTGGCGCCCGGATGCGGCTCGACCTCACCGGCGGGCCGGACGCCGAGCGGCTGGCCGACGAGGCGCTGGACAGTCTCGCCCGCGAGGTGGCCGACAACCTGCAGGCCGGCTGAGCCGGACCGCCCCCGAGAGGATCGAGGAGACCGGGTGACCGCCCTGAAGGAGAAGGTGGCGCGGCTGCGCCAGGCGTACGCGCCGCACGAACACCGACCGCTGGGCGGGTACCTGGCGGCGATGGGAACCTACGCCGGGGTGACCGCCGGCATCGCCGGTCTGGTCAGGGCGACCGGCCGACCGGTGCCCGAGCGTCCCGCCCCGGCCGACGTGGTGCTGCTGAGCATCGCCACCCACAAGCTGAGCCGGCTGCTGACGAAGGACGCGGTGACGAGCCCCCTGCGGGCGCCGTTCACCCGGTACGACAAGCCGATCGGCAGCGGCGAGGTGATGGAGCAGGTCCGTGACCAGGGCAGCTCCACCCGGCACGCGATCGGGGAGCTGCTGAGCTGCCCGTTCTGCCTCGCCGTCTGGGTCGCCACCGGGTTCACCGGCGGCCTGGTGCTCGCCCCCCGGCTCACCCGCCTGGTGGCGACCGCGCTGACCGCCGTGGCCGCCTCGGACTTCCTCCAGATGGCGTACGCGGTGGCCCAGCAGGCCGCCGAGGGCGGCGACCACGACGAGGACTGACGACGTACGACGAAGGGGGCCGGCTCAACTGCCGGCCCCCTTCGTCGTGGCTGTGCGTCAGGTCGGGGTCGTGCCGTGGTCCTGGCCCGCCCAACCACGGGAGGCCTCCGGCTCGCGCTCGTCGGCGTCCGCTCCGGTGATGACGTCCCGGTCGACCGCGGTGCGGTCGTGCTCGTTGGCGAAGTCGGGCTCCGGCAGGGTGTCCCGGCCCCCGGGGGGCTGACCGAGCGCCGGCAGTTTCTCGTGCTCTTCCTCGTGGTGGGACATCTCGCTCTCCTCACTGCTCGTCGGCCTCCGGTGCGGAAGGCCGTCCGCCCCCGGGGGACGGGTGGGCGGCGGTCTCGCCCCACGACGGGTCGTCACGGCCCGCCGGGGCCGTGCCGGTCCCGGCCGCCCGGTGTCAGGTGACCGAACCGCCGAGCAGGTCGGCCACCTCGTCCACGGCGTACTCGCCCTCGGGCAGGGCGGCCATGCGGGTGAGGAGCTGCGCGGGAAGCTCGGCGGCGACGGCCCGGCGGTAGATGTCCGCCTGACTGATCCGCTCCTGGCCGTGGTAGAGATCCTCGAGGAGGTCGTCGAGGCGCCGGATGTCCGGCTCCTCGATCACGGGCGCGTCCGTCACGGGTGCGTCGTCGGTCACGACGGTCAGCTACCCGCGCCGGAACCGGTGAAACGTCGCCGGGCCGTGCGCGGAGTGGTCGCCGGGGCTGTGACGGCGGTCATGGCGAGGGCCGGAACACCGGCGGCGGGCCCCCGGTTGAGTCAGGTGTCGGTGTGTCCAGTGTCCCCGGGCCTCACCCAAATTGCCTTCGCGGAATACCGTCCGGCTGGAGCCGCGTCGTGCCACTCGCCGAGAGGCGACCTGCACACCGACACCGGTGCCGCCCCCGAGCCCTCCCGGGCCCGGGGGCGGCACTGTCCGTCTCCACCACCCCCGTGGCGGGCGGGGTGGAGGTCAGGCGGGGGTGGCGGCCGGGGTGCGACGGCGGGTGCGGACGGCGGCGGCCAGGTGGCTGAGGACCTCCTCGGTGGTGTCCCAGCCGATGCAGGCGTCGGTGACCGACTGGCCGTACGTCAGCTCGCGGGTCGGGTCGAGATCCTGGCGGCCGGCGAGCAGGAAGCTCTCCAGCATGATCCCGACGATGCCGCGCTGGCCGGCGTCGAGCTGGGCCGCCACGTCGGCGGCCACCCTCGGCTGGTTGCGGTGGTCCTTGCCGCTGTTGGCGTGGCTCGCGTCGATCACCACGCGCTCGGGCAGGCCCGCCGCCCGCAGCAGCTCCAGGGCGCCGGCCACCGACTCCGCGTCGTAGTTCGGCCGCCCGCCGCCGCCGCGCAGCACCAGGTGCCCGTCCGCGTTGCCCCGGGTGTGCAGGATCGCCGGCGTGCCGGAGACGTCGATGCCGGGGAAGACGTGCGGTACGCCGGCGGCGCGGATGGCGTCCACGGCGGTGCCGATGCTGCCGTCCGGGCGGTTCTTCATGCCGATCGGCATCGACAGGCCGGAGGCGAGCTGCCGGTGCACCTGGCTCTCCACCGTCCGCGCGCCGATCGCGCCCCACGCCACCGTGTCGGCGATGTACTGCGGGGTGATCGGGTCGAGGAACTCGCAGCCGACGGGAAGCCCCAGGCGCAGCACGTCGAGCAGGAGCGCCCGGGCGGTACGCAGGCCGGTGTTGACGTCGCCGGAACCGTCCAGCCCGGGGTCGTTGATCAGGCCCTTCCAGCCCACCGTCGAGCGCGGCTTCTCGAAGTAGACCCGCATCACCACCAGCAGGTCGTCGGCCACCCGGGCGGCGGCGTCGCGGAGCAGGTGGGCGTACTCCAGGGCGGCGGCCGGATCGTGCACCGAGCACGGGCCCACCACCACCAGCAGGCGGTCGTCGGCGCCGTCCAGCACCCGGCCGACCGCGCGTCGCCCGGCCAGCACGGCCGAGGCGAGCGTGTCGTCGAGGGGCAGGTCGTGGTGCAGCAGGGCCGGGGTGGTCAGCGGCACGACACGGTCGATCCGCTGATCGCTGACCCGAACGGTCTCCGGGGTCGTCACGGTGGGAATCCTTCCGCCGACCGTGCCCCGGGGCCGGTGCCCGGGTCGAGCCGGCTGCTCGTACGCAAAAGGGCAGGAACGAGAGCTCCTGCCCGGCCGGCTCGAATGTGGTGACGTCAGATCATGGTGAAGTCACCGGCGTGCGAGCCGGCTGCCTAAACCATCGATACGAACGCGTCACGCGGCCCAGCGTACCCGTTTGCGCGGGAAGGTCCACCCGGTCGTCGGGAAAGACTCGCTTCGTGTTCACCTTCATCGATGCGTGCGGCGGTAGTTTCACGACACCGGTCGTCGGACACCTGGCACGACGCGCCCGACGGCGGCGCCTGCTCCGTCGCCGGCACCGGCTGGATCCACGTCTCGAACTCCGAGATCCCGAGCACCGGTGGGGCCGGTCGCGATCAGCCGGGCGCGATCATGCGGCGTGCCGGAGGCGGCGGCGGGGTATGTGGGCGGTCATGAGTCACGAGCAGAGCGACCAGGAACGAGTGGAGTCCCGCGCACACCTGCTGCCGGAGGAGGCGGCGGCCGGCAGCGACGACCCCCACGCGCAGGCGGAGGCCATCCTCGCCGAGTCCGACCTCCGGGAGGAGGACCGCAACGCCGCCCCCGACACCGTGCTGGAGCGGCGTACCTCCGATCAGACGGTGACCCCCATCGAGCCCCCCGACTGAGCCACGGCCCCCCGGGTCCGTCGCGAGCCCCGGTAGCTGTGCTCCCGCAGCCAGGCGATCGGGCCGACCGCCCGCAGCCCCGGCGGCAGGTTGCCGATCGGGTCGAAGGCCAGCGCCGCGTCCTCCCGGGCGCTGAGCTGGGCACCGAGGCTGACCTGCCCGAACGGACGCCACGGTCCGACGGCGGACGCGACCGCGAGCACCAGGCGCGGCGCGTCCGCCCGGGCCGCGGCGGCCACCTCGGCCAGGCTGCGGCCCAGGTCGGGCGACTCCGGGTCGGCCAGCGCGGCCAGGAAGAGCCGCCGCCGACCCGCGCGAAACGGCATGATCGTGCTGTACGTCCCCGCGAAGCGCCGCCGGGGCAGCGGCAGGTTCCGCAGCAGCGGCGCGGCCCCGCTGGAGCTGACCAGCAGGTCGAACGGCCGGCCACCGTCGCGGTGCAGCCGCACGGCCAGCCCCAGCACGTCCGGCCAGGAGCCCGGCGTGGGCACGCCCTTGGAGAGCCGGACGGTCGCCCGGAAGCGGCCTGGGCCGTCCAGCAGCGGCACCCCGGTCGGCGGTCCCGGCGTACCCCAGACGACGACCTCGCCCGCGAACGAGCGGCCCGCGGGATGCAGCAGGCGGGCCCGGCGCAGCCGGGTCAGGGCGGCGGTCGCGCGGTCGACCGCGACGGCGGCCCGGTCGGTCACGGTGGCGGCAGGCGGCATGCCTCCCCGGTACCCGGCGGCCGCCGGTCGATGCCTCGCCGCGTGCGGCGCGTCCCCTTCCCGCCCACCTGATCGGATAGCGTCGTGCCATGCCCGACAGCGGTTACCCCTGGCCCATCGAGACCACCCGCCTGGACAACGGCCTGCGCGTGGTGGTGAGTGAGGACCGCACCGCCCCGGCGGTCGCGGTGAACCTCTGGTACGACGTCGGTTCCCGCCACGAGCCCGAGGGCCAGACCGGCTTCGCGCACCTCTTCGAGCACCTGATGTTCGAGGGCTCGGTCAACGTGGCGAAGACCGAGCACATGAAGCTGGTGCAGGGCGCGGGCGGCTCGCTCAACGCCACCACCAACCCGGACCGCACCAACTACTTCGAGACCGTCCCCGCCGAGCACCTGGAACTGGCGCTGTGGCTCGAGGCGGACCGGATGGGCGGCCTGGTCCCCGCGCTGACCCAGGAGACGCTGGACAACCAGCGGGACGTGGTCAAGAACGAGCGGCGCCAGCGCTACGACAACGTGCCCTACGGCGACGCCTGGCTGCGCCTGCTGCCGCTGCTCTACCCGCCCGGGCACCCCTACCACCACGCCACGATCGGGTCGATGGCCGACCTGAACGCCGCCGACCTGGCCACCTTCCAGGCGTTCCACCGGACGTACTACGCGCCGAACAACGCCGTGCTCACCGTCGTGGGCGACGCCTCGGCCGCCGAGGTGTTCGCGCTGGCCGACAAGTACTTCGGCGCCATCCCGCCGCGCGCGGAGATCCCGTCCGCCCCGGACGGCCGGACCGTCCCGGCCACCGGCCGACCCGCCGTGGAGACGGTCACCGCCGAGGTGCCGGCGCCGCGCGTCTACGTCGCGCACCGCACCCACCCCTTCGGCAGCCCCGGCTACGACGTGCTGACGGTGCTCGCCACCGTGCTGGGCAGCGGCCGGGGCAGCCGCCTCTACCAGCGCCTCGCCGACGGCGAGCGGATCGCCCAGCCCGACATGGTCGGGGCGTACGGCGTGGACCTGGCGCACGCCCCCGCGCCGCTGATCGCCACCGCCACGGCCCGCCCCGGGGTGAGCGCCGAACGGCTGGGCGCCGGGCTGGCCGAGGTGGTCGACGAACTGGCCACCGTCCCGGTCACCACCACCGAACTGGACCGGGCCAAGTCCCTGCTGAGCACCTCGTGGTGGCGGCAGATGTCCACGGTGGACGGCCGGGCGGACACGCTCGGGCGCTACGCCACCCAGTTCGGCGACCCGGCGAAGGCCGCGGAGCGGCTGCCGGCCTGGCTCGCGGTGACCGCCGAGCAGATCGCCGAGGCCGCCGCCGAGGTGCTCGCTTCCGACGACCGGGTCACCCTGACCTACCTGCCCGAGGAGAAGCCCTGATGACGCTGATCGCCGACCGTCCCGGGCCCGGCGCCGCCCGCCCGTACCGGTTCCCGCAGGTGGTCCGCCGCACGGTGGCGGGTGGTCAGGTGGTCGCCGCGCACCTGCCCGGGCAGAACCTGGCCGTGGCGCTGCTGCTGCTCGACGCGGGCGCCGTCCGCGAGCCCACCGGCAAGGAAGGGCTCGGCGCGGTGCTCGCCAAGGCCCTGGAGGAGGGGACCGCGCAGCGCGACGCGACGGCGTACGCGCTGGCGATCGAAGGGCTCGGCACCGAGCTGGTGATCGGGCTGGACTGGGACTCCTTCCAGGTCAGCGTGCAGGTGCCGGTGGAGCGCCTGAACGCCGCCGTGGAGCTGCTCGCCGAGGCGGTGCGCACCCCGAAGCTGGACCCGGACGACGTCCGGCGGGTCCGCGACGACGAGGCGACCGCGCTGCGGATGGACTGGGCCAACCCCGGCCCGCGGGCCGACGCGGCGCTGCGCGCGGACCTGTTCGGCGCCGGCAACCGCTGGGGCCGTCCCCTCTACGGCGACCCGGAGTCGGTGGCGGCGCTGGACGTCGAGGACGTCACGGTCTTCCACTCCGAGTGGTTCATCCGTCCCGGCACGCTGGTCGTCGCCGGGGACCTGGACCGGCTGGACCTGGACGCGCTCGGCGCGGCGGCGTTCGCGGGCACCGGTGGCGGGCCGGTCGACCGGGGCGGCCCGATCGAGGTGCCGACCCGCCCCGGCCGGCGGATCATCCTGGTGGACCGGCCCGGCTCGGTGCAGTCCACGCTGCGACTGGGCCACCCGTCGCCGCACCGCTCCCACCCCGACCACGTGCCGATGACGCTCGCCGGCACGGTGCTCGGCGGGGCGTTCACCTCCCGGCTCAACCACCTGATCCGCGAGGTACGCGGCTACACGTACGGCATCCGGGGCGACTTCGCCTCGTCCCGCCGGTTCGGCCGGTTCGGGGTCAGCTCCAGCGTGCAGACGGCGGTCACCGCGCCGGCCGTCGTCGAGGCGGTCGGCGAGATCACCCGTACCCGGGAGACCGGGGTGACCGAGGAGGAGCTGGCGGTCGCGCGCTCCTGGCGGGCCGGGCAGCTCTCGGTCGAGTTGCAGAGCCCCCGGTCGATCGCCTCCGCGCTGACCACCCTGGTCGTGCACGACCTGCCCGACGACTACCACGCCCGGTTGCGCGAGTCGCTGCTCTCCGCCGACCTGGCGGAGGTCTCCGCGGCGGCGGCCACGCACCTGCGTCCGGAGGATCTCACCATCGTGGTGGAGGGCGACGCTGCGGTGATCCGCGACGAACTCGTCGCCGCCGGCCTGGGCGAGCTGGTCGAGCACGCCTCCTGACCGGCGCGGGGGGTGTGACATGGATCGCGCCGCCCCCGGTCGGCGCGGGTGGCCCGTCCGGGGCGGCCGGCGTGGATGCTCCGGCGGGCCGCCCCGCCGGCTGACGATCCTCCCGTCCCACCGGCCCCTCCGGCGATGTCGTTGCGTCCCGGCGCGGCCCGGGGTGACCACGGCCACCGCCGGGCGGGAGCGCCGCCGGCCCCGGTGGGTGGGAAAGCGTTCCCGGTCGGGTCGCCGGGCTGGGTAGCCTCGCGGGCATGAGGATCGGCATTGTGGGGGCCACCGGCCAGGTCGGTGGCGTGATGCGGCAGGTGCTGGCGGAGCGGGAGTTCCCGGCGGAGCAGGTGCGGTTGTTCGCCTCGGCGCGGTCGGCCGGGCGCACCCTGCCCTGGCGGGACGGCGAGGTGACCGTGGAGGACGCGGCCACCGCCGACTACTCCGGGCTCGACATCGTGCTCTTCTCCGCCGGCAAGGGCAGCGCGAAGGAACTCGCGCCCCGGGTCGCCGCCGCCGGCGCCGTCGTCATCGACAACTCCTCGGCGTTCCGCATGGACCCGGAGGTGCCGCTGGTCGTCGCCGAGGTCAACCCGCACGCCGCCGCCGTACGCCCCAAGGGGATCATCGCCAACCCGAACTGCACGACGATGGCCGCGATGCCCGTGCTGCGCCCGCTGCACGCCGAGGCGGAGCTGGTCAGCCTGGTCGTCTCGACGTACCAGGCGGTCTCCGGCGCCGGCCTGGCCGGCGTCGCCGAGCTTGACGAGCAGGTCCGCAAGGTCGCCGAGCACGCCACCGGCCTCGCCTTCGACGGCGCGGCCGTGGAGTTCCCGGCCCCCCGCTCGTTCGCCCGGCCGATCGCGTTCAACGTGCTCCCGCTCGCCGGCTCGATCGTCGACGACGGCAGCTTCGAGACCGACGAGGAGCAGAAGCTGCGCAACGAGAGCCGCCGCATCCTGGAGATCCCCGGGCTGCGCGTCTCCGGCACCTGCGTGCGGGTGCCCGTGTTCACCGGCCACTCGCTCCAGATCAACGCCCGGTTCGCCCGCCCGATCAGCCCGCAGCGGGCCCGCGAGCTGCTCGACGGCGCCCCCGGCGTGGCGCTCGCGGACGTGCCGACCCCGTTGCAGGCGGCCGGCCAGGACCCCACCTTCGTCGGTCGGATCCGCGCCGACGAGACCGTCGAGCACGGCCTCGCCCTGTTCTGCTCCAACGACAACCTGCGCAAGGGCGCCGCGCTCAACGCGGTGCAGCTCGCCGAGCTGGTCGCCGCCGAGCGCCGCTGACCGACGCGCCTTCCCGGGCCCCCGCCGGCTGTGGCGGGGGCCCGTCGCGTCCCCCGGTGCGGCCCGCCGCGTCGGCGTACGGCAGTCACGCGGGGCGTCCGCCGTGGTTCGATGGGAACGCCGTGACCGGTCGAGCGGAGGTTGCCGTGGCGGACGACGAGACCCAGCGGGCGTTGACGGAGCTGATCGCCGGTCACCGGCTGGGGGTGCTGGCCACGCTCAAGCGGGACGGTCGCCCGCAGCTCTCCACCGTGATCTACGCCTTCGACAGCGGCTCGGCCCTGATCCGCGTCTCGGTGACCGACGGCCGGGCCAAGACCGCCAACCTGCGCCGGGACCCGCGCGCCTCGTTCCACGTCGCCAGCGACGACGGCTGGGCGTACGCGGTCGTGGAGGGGCGCGCCGAGCTGACGCCGGTGGCCGCCGACCCGCAGGACGCGACCGTGACGGAGCTGGTCGACCTCTACCGGGCGATCCAGGGGGAACATCCGGACTGGGCCGACTACCGGCGGGCGATGGTCGCCGAGGGGCGCCTCGTGCTCCGGCTGCACGTCGAGCGCCTCTACGGCCTCCCGCCGCGCGCCTGACCCGGGCCGGGCGCGCACGCGTTACCCCGTCCGGTCGGCGGGTAGACGGCGGTGCCGACACCGAGAGGGGAGCACCATGACAACGGTCGGAGAGTTCATGACGACCCGGTTGGTGACGATGGACGGCAACGACACGCTGATCGCCGCGGCGCAGGAGATGCGCGACAGCGCCATCGGCGACGTGGTGGTGACCGACGGCGACGACGTCATCGGCATCGTGACGGACCGGGACATCACGGTCCGGGGCGTGGCCGAGAACATGGACCCGAACTCGACCCCGCTCAACCGGATCACCAGCAAGGACGTGATCACGGTCAGCCAGTACGACGACGCGGTCGCCGCCGCCGACCTGATGCGGACCTACGCCGTACGCCGGTTGCCGGTCATCGACGACGGGCGGCTGGTCGGCCTGGTCTCGATGGGTGACCTCGCCGTGGAGCGGGAACCGCAGTCGGTGCTCGCCGACATCAGCGCCGACGAACCGAACAACTGACCGTACGCGTCGGCGCGCCGGCTCCCCGAGGTGGGAGCCGGCGCGCTGGCCCTCGGCTGGACCGCCGGAACTATGATCCCGGCGTGCCCGCAGAGCCCCCCGCGCCAGGCCGGATCGCGCCGACCGGCTGGCGCCCCGACGTCCGACCCACCCTGCCGCCGACCGGGCCCGTGCCGGTGGCGGGAGCGTGGTCGGCCGGCAGGTCGACGGCGATGACGGTGCTGTTGGTCCTGTTCGGCCTGGCCGTGGTCGGGGTGAACACCGCGATCGCGTACGTGGCGGTCGGCGCGACTGTCGTCCCGATCGTCACCGGGCTGCTCCTCTGCCTGGTGTTCGTGCTCGCCGTGCGTCTGCTGCACCGGGCCGCGTGGCTGGCGTTCCTCGCCATGGGGCCGGCCCTGTTCGTCCTCGTGGGCTCGGTGCAGCTCGCCCCCGAGGCGGTGCTGGAGGCGCGCGGCGTCCGCCAGGAGGTGACGATCGTCGACGTGTCGGTCGTCGGCAAGCGACACGCCTTCACGCTTGAGGGCGCCGACGGGCGCCTCGACGAGCCGCTGGTCCACCAGGGCAGCAACCCCGGCTACCGGGTCGGCGACCGGCTTGCCGTGCTCACCGATCCCGACGGGGTGGTCGAACTCGAGGCCGCCGACCGGGTCGACTCCGGCGGCATGGTCGGGGCGCTGCTCTTCGGCGGTGCCGGCTGGACCTTCATCGCGCTGCTCGCCGGGTGGCGCGGCCACGTCCGCCGCCGGCACGACCGCCACGACACCCTCCTGATCTAGGGCCTGTTTCATAAGGGCGGTCGAGCCGAGGCGGAGTCCGGGCGGCGATCCGGCAAGGCGCGGTTTCGTCCGGATACCGGTGTTGTATCCGGACGAAACCGCAACGCCGCCGGTCGTCGTCCGGGCCCGCCGCAGGCCGGCCAGTTCTTATGAAACAGGCCCTAACCCGTCCCGCGGCAGGGCCACCCCGCCGGCCGGGCGACTCACCCGGTCCGGGCGAGGTTGGCCCCGCACCGGACGGGGACCCCGTGCAGGGACATTGCCCGACGGGGGAGGAGAAGACCCGATGGTGGACGCGACGACGAGGTTCTTCGAGGACCTCGACCGGCGGGGGTACGACCCCCTGCTGGCGAAGTCCTCCGGGACCCTGCGCCTGGACCTGCACGAGGGGGCGCACACGACGCACTGGCTGCTGCGGATCGACCGCGGGCGGCTCCAGGTGAGCCAGGAGGACCAGGAGGCCGACACGGTGGTCGGGACCAGCCCCGAGCTCTTCGAGGAGCTCGCCGCCGGTCGCGAGCACGGGGTGGCCGCGCTGCTGCGGGGGGACATGACGGTGAGCGGGGACCTGCGGCTGGTGGTGCAGATGGAGCGGCTCTTCCCCAGCCATCCGGACACCCGTGGACCACGCCGGCACTTCGAGGCCTGTCAGGAGGTGCGGTGATGGGGCAGAACACGATCCGGATCCTGGACGGCAGCACCTTCGTGGTGTCGGAGGACACCGGGGACATCGAGGCGACGCCGAGCGAGCCGACCGGGTTCTTCGCCCTGGACACCCGCTTCCTGTCGACGTGGGTGCTGACGGTCAACGGGGACCGGCTCACCCCCCTGTCGTACGACGACCTGCAGTACTACGAGGCCCGCTTCTTCCTGGTGCCGGGGATGGCGACGCACTACGTCGACGCGAAGCTGTCGATCGTCCGGGAGCGGGCGGTGGGGGGCAGCTTCCGGGAGACGATCACCATCCTCAACCACGACGAGAAGCCGATCGACCTGGAGATCAGGATGGAGGCGGCGTCCGACTTCGCCGACCTGTTCCAGGTCAAGGACGAGATCCTCAACAAGAAGGGCGAGATCTACACGGAGGTCGAGTCCGACCGGCTGCGCCTGGGCTACCGGCGGGGCAACTTCATCCGGGAAACGCTGATCTCCGCGTCCCCGGCTCCGCGCTACGACCGCAAGGGCTTCGCCTACTCGATCCACCTCCAGCCCAACGAGCAGTGGCAATCCGAGATCGACGTCAAGACCATGGCGGTCTCCCCGGGCGGGCGGGACCTGCGGATGGGGCTGCGGGCGCACACCACCGAGCGGCTCGCCCTCCAGCATGACCTCGAGGAGTGGATCGCCAGGGCCCCCAAGGTCAACAGTCAGCACGGCCGGGTCGCCTCGACGTACCGGCGCAGCCTGATCGACCTGGCCGCGTTGCGCTTCTCGCCGCTCTCCCTCGGCGGGGCGACGCTGCCGGCCGCCGGCCTGCCCTGGTTCATGACCATGTTCGGGCGGGACAGCATCCTGACCTGCCTGCAGACGCTGCCGTTCACGCCGGAGCTGTCGAAGACCACGCTGCGGATCCTGGCCTCGCTCCAGGGCACCCGGTTCGACGACTTCCGGGACGAGGACCCGGGCCGGATCCTGCACGAGATGCGGTACGGCGAGACCGCCGCCTTCGAGGAACAGCCGCACTCGCCGTACTACGGGTCGGTGGACGCGACCCCGCTGTTCCTGGTGCTGCTCGACGAGTACGAGAAGTGGAGCGGGGACGTCGAGCTGGTCAGGGAGCTGGAGCGGGAGTGCCGGGCCGCGCTGGAGTGGATCGACGACTACGCCGACCTGGTCGGCAGCGGCTACATCTGGTACGAGCGGCGCAACACCGACACCGGCCTGGAGAACCAGTGCTGGAAGGACTCCTGGGACTCCATCTCCTACCGGGACGGCACGCTGCCGCCGTTCCCCCGGGCCACCTGCGAGGTGCAGGGGTACGCGTACGACGCGAAGCTGCGGGCCGCCCGCCTGGCGCGCGAGTTCTGGGGTGACCCGGACTTCGCCGACCGGTTGGAGCGGGAGGCGGCGGCGCTGAAGGAGCGGTTCAACCGGGACTTCTGGGTGGCGGACGGCGAGTACTACGCCCTCGCCCTGGACCCGGACGGCCGCCAGTGCGACGTGCTCAGCTCCAACATCGGTCACCTGCTCTGGAGCGGCATCGTCGACGACGACCGGGCCGGGAAGATCGCCGAGCACCTGGTCGGGCCCCGGCTCTTCACCGGCTGGGGGGTGCGGACGCTGGCCGAGGGCGAGGTCCGCTACAACCCGATCGGCTACCACAACGGCACGATCTGGCCGTTCGACAACTCCTTCATCGCCTGGGGCCTGCGCCGGTACGGCTTCGCCGAGGAGGCGGCGGTCATCGCCAACGGCATCCTCGACGCGGCCACCTACTTCGAGGGCCGGCTGCCGGAGGCGTTCGGGGGCTACCCCCGCGAGCTGACCAAGTTCCCGGTGGAGTACCCGACCGCGTGCAGCCCGCAGGCCTGGTCGACCGGCACGCCGCTGCTGCTGTTGCGGACGATGCTCGGCCTGGAGCCGCACGAGGGGCACCTCGCGGTGGAGCCCCGGCTACCCATCGGGATGGGCCGGATCGAGGTGCTGGACATCCCGGGCCGGTGGGGCCGCGTCGACGCGTTCGCCCGGGGCCGCCTCGACCTGCACCGGCTCGCCGACTAGCGGAGGTCCGGCTCCCGTGGAGGCCGGCGGCGACCCCGTGGACCGGGTGCCGCCGGCCGGTCGCCGCGACCGTGGCGGGCCGACGTGGGCGGGCGAGCACCGGCCGGCGTGGTGAACCCGGCGGGCCGGCATGGGGCTCAGGCTGGCAGGGTAAGTTCGCGCCATGCCGGAACTCGTGTACCCGCCCGTGATCGCCGCCGCCAAGACGATGTTCCGGGTCCTCGACCTGAAGATCACCATCGAGGGTGCCCACCACGTGCCGCGTACGGGCGGGGCGGTGCTGGCCAGCAACCACGTCAGCTACCTCGACTTCATCTTCTGCGGGCTGGGCGCGAACCCCGCGAAGCGGCTGGTGCGGTTCATGGCCAAGAAGTCCGTCTTCACGCACAAGGTGTCCGGCCCGCTGATGCGGGGCATGCGGCACATCCCGGTGGACCGGCGGGCGGGCGCCGGGTCGTACGCGACGGCGGTCAGCGCGTTGAAGCGCGGTGAGGTGGTCGGTGTCTTCCCGGAGGCGACGATCAGCCGGTCGTTCACGGTCAAGGCGCTCAAGAGCGGGACGACCCGGATGGCAACCGAGGCCGGTGTGCCGGTGCTGCCGGTGGCGCTCTGGGGCACCCAACGGCTCTGGACCAAGGGCCGGCCGCGCACCCTCACCCGCCGGCACACCCCGATCACCATCCTGGTCGGCGAGCCGATGTACCCGGCGGCCTACCCGGACGCCAACGCGATGACCGTCGACCTGAAGGAACGGCTGACGGCGCTTGTCGACCGGGCCCAGCGGGAGTACCCCGACGCCCCCGCCGGCCCCGACGACACCTGGTGGCTCCCGGTGCACCTGGGCGGCACCGCGCCCACCCTGGAGGAGGCCGCCGACCTGGAGGTCCGCCGCCGGGCCGCCGCGGTCGACCCCGACGCCTGAGCGGGGGCCCCGATCGACCCGATGCCCGAGGGAGGCCCCCGGGCATCGGGGGCGGCCGGATCGTTCCGCAGCGGGGCGGGATGGTGCCTGCCGCGCCGGCGCGTCCCCGGCGAGGATTCAACCCATGAGCAGAGCAGCACTCGTCGTCATCGACGTGCAGGAGTCCTTCCGCCGCCGCCCCAGCTGGGCGTACGCCTCCAACCCCGACATCGTCGGCCGGGTCGACCGGCTCGTCGCCGCCGCCCGGCGACGCGGCGACCTGGTCGTCTGGGTCCTGCACGCCGAGCCGGGCACCGGCGGGGTCTTCGACCCGGCCAACGGGCACGTCCGCCTGATCGAGGGGCTCTCGCCCGCCCCGGGGGAACCCACGCTGGTGAAGACGTCGCACAACGCCTTCACCACCACCAACCTCCAGCAGGTGCTGACGACCGCGGGCGTCCGCGGGATCACCGTCTGCGGCATCCGTACGGAGCAGTGCGTCGAGACCACCGCCCGGGTCGGCTGCGACCTCGGCTACGAGGTGATCTTCGTGACGGACGCGACGGTCACCTTCCCGACCCCGCACCGGGACCTGCCGGCCACGGCCACGCCGGAGGAGATCCTCGCCGACCCGCGCACCCTGTCGAGCGAGGAGATGACCGCCCGCACCGAGTACGCCCTCGCCGGCCGTTTCGCCACCATCCGCAGCGTGGCCGAGCTGACCGGCGCGGCCCCGGCCGGCGCGCGGGCCTGAGCCGATGGCCCGGGTCGTCTTCCTGCTCGTCCCGCAGCTGCACCTGCTGGACCTCGCCGGCCCGGCCCAGGTCTTCTCCACCGCCGCCGACCTCGGGTACGACTACCGGCTGCACTACGTCGCCGACCGGGAGGTCGTGCCGACCGTGCAGGGCGTACCGCTGGTGGCCGGGCTCCGGTGGCCCGAGCTGACCTGCGACGACCTGGTGGTCGTACCCGGATGGCGGCTGCACGCGCACGGACCGCAGGGGCCGGTGGGGCCGGACGACCTGCGGCGGCTGGCCGACCACCACGCCGCCGGCGGCACCGTCGCCAGCGTCTGCGCCGGCGCGTACGCCCTCGGCCGGGCCGGCCTGCTCGACGGACGCCGCTGCACCACCCACCACGACGTGCAGGACGAGCTGGCCCGCCGGTTCCCGTCGGCGCGGGTGGTCCGCGACGTGCTCTACGTGGTCGACGAGCGGGTGGTGACCTCCGCCGGCATCGCCAGCGGCATCGACGTGGCACTGCACCTGGTGGCCACCCGGCACGGGCCGGCGGTGGCGGCCCGGATCGCCCGCGCCCTGGTCCTGCACTCCCGGCGCAACGGCCACGAGCCGCAGGCCGGCGCCATGTTGCGGCACCGGTCCCACCTCTCCGACGCCGTGCACCGGGTGCAGGACCTGATCGACCGCCGGTTCGCCGAACCGCTGCCGCTGGCCGACCTCGCCGCCGTCGGCGGGGTGGCCGAGCGGACCCTGACCCGACTGTTCCGGCGGGCCACCGGGCTGACCCCGCTCGGCTACCAGCAGCTGCTGCGGGTGGAACGCGCCGAGCACCTCATCGGGCACGGCGCCACCGTGGAGGGGGCCGCCCGTACCGTCGGCTTCACCGATGCCCGGATGCTGCGCCGGCTGCGGGCCCGTGCCACCCGCGATCGAAGCGTCCCGGCCGGTAGTAGTCGTCCCGGGACTGGAACTCGACCGGCAGTGACCCGGGCAGGGTGATCCGGGTCTCGCCGGCGCCCGGCCCACCCCCGGCCCGCACCGCCAGCACGTCCCGCTCGGGCGGCGACAGGTCCACCAGCTCGGGGTGGGCCAGCCGGAACCCGGCCACCGCCCGGCGCACCTGGCGGGTCAGCCCGGTGATCTCCCCGGCGGGGCCGGTGAGGCCGAGGGCCGGCTGCTGGATGGTGCGCAGCGCGTCGCAGACCACCAGCAGGCGGGCCTGCTCTGCGGGCCCCGCCGCCAGCAGCTCCAGCCGGGACGGCCACTGCCAGCGGATCTGACCGCTGACCAGCCCCGGCAGCCGGACGCCCCGGCGGTGCCGCGCGCCGTCACCGACGCCGTCGACCAGGGCGAGCTGCGGCCCGCCGCCGGCGTACGCGATCCGCCGGTCGGTGACGGTCACCGCCACCGGCTCGGGCAGCGTCCACCGCCGCCGTGCCTCGGTCGGGCCGAGCAGATGTCCCGACGCGTGCAGCCGGTGCCGGGCGAGCACCCGCTCACCGGCCTCGACGACCAACTCGTGCCGCCGGTCCAGCGCCGGGGCCAGGTCGTCGTCCGCGTCGAAGCGGTGCGGGGCGATGAAGAAGGGGGACGCGTCATCGTGCATCGTCATGACCTCCGGTGCCGACGGCATCTCACCATGAGCGTCGCCGACCCCCGGGCCGGCTGTCATGACGCCCGTTAGGGGGTCGGCCGGTCGTAGGAAGCCTGTGACCGATAGATGCCGATCTCCTCCGGCCGGACTAGGCCGTCCTCGATCGCCCGGGCGAGCAGCGCCGCCTTGGTGGCGGCCGGCCGCCCCGCTCGGGTGTACTTGATCCGCGCCCGGTCGACGTACTGCTTGACGGTGTGCTCGCTGATCCGCATCCGACGGGCCACCGACGCCTTCGACATCGACTGGAACCACAGCAGCAGCGCCTCGCGTTCCTTGTCGGACAGGGCGGGCCGGTCCGGGCGGGGGTCACCCACGATCGCCCCGGCGAGCGCCGGCGGCACGTACGGGCGGTCGCTGGCGGCGGCCAGCACGGTGGCCACGCAGTGTTCCCGCCCCTCGTGCTTGGCCAGGAACGCGACCGCCCCGGCGTCCAGGGCGGCGAGGATCGTCTGCGGATCGGTGTGCTCCGAGTAGACCACCACCCGCCGGCCGGCCGTGCTCAGCTCGGCGAGCTTGTCCAGGGCCATCCGCCCGTGCAGCCGCAGGTCGAGCAGGACCACGTCGGCGTCGGGGGCGGCCCGCAGCACGGCATCCGGGTCGTCGCCGGTCGCCAGGACCGTCAGCCGGGGCTCGGCGGCCAGCCAGACGCGGACCCCCTCGATCACGACCGGGTGGTCGTCGACGATCGCCACGCCGACCGTCCTGCCGGCGGTCACCCCCGCCACCGCGTCTGCGCCCATCTGATCTCCCCGTCCCGCTCGTAGAGGTACTCC
Source organism: Micromonospora sp. NPDC048868 (assembly GCF_043198195.1). Lineage (NCBI taxonomy): Bacteria > Bacillati > Actinomycetota > Actinomycetes > Micromonosporales > Micromonosporaceae > Micromonospora > Micromonospora sp. NPDC048868. Next base: position 29,652 of record NZ_JBICUN010000007.1, on the reverse strand, counting down.
ACCCGCCCGTCGTCGCCCGGCGGTCCGGCGGTGTCGGGACCGGCCCGGTCGGGCGTGACCAGGCTGACCACCACCTCGTCGGGCCCGGCGACCACGGTCAGCCGGGCCCAGCCCCGGGCGTCGGCCAGGAGCGCGGTGAGCGGATCGGCCAGCCGGCGGCGCACCTGCACCGGCAGCGGCGGCGGGTCGCCGATCGTCACCAGGTCGATCGGCAGCCCGTTGCGGTCCGCCAGGTCGGCGGCGGCCCGCAGCTCGTGCAGCAGCGGGTCGGGCACGTCGTCGGACTCGGCGATGAGCCGGCGCAGCCGGGCGGCGGCCAGCACCGCCCGCCGCTGCACGTCCGGGTCGGCCGGGTCCGCCCGCCCGTCGGCTAGCTCCGCGAGCACCTCCTCGGCGGCGCCGCTGACAAGCGTCAGGCGGGCGCGCCGCTCCTGCCGGGCCCGTTCGGCGGCGTCCCGCTCGGCCGCCGCCGCGTGGGCGTCCGCCGCCGCGCCGGCCCGCTGCCGGGCCAGCCTCGCGATCGCCGTGCCGCCCACGAAGACCGCCACCTGAAGGGTCGACGTGGCGTAGACGGACATGGCGTACCGGGCCAGGTCGGCGGGGGCGGTCGCGCCGTGGCCGAGCACCCCGGCCAGCGCGATCAGCGCGTGCACGCCCAGCGCCGCGATCAGCCCGTGGGCCCGCCGCCCCCACAGCACCATGACGAAGAACCAGCCGAGCGTGCCCCACACCCAGTTCGCGGCGGTGAAGAGGTGCCGCTCACCGGCCGCCGTGACAACCACCGCGTCGACCACCAGCAGGAGCACGGCCAGCGGCCAGGCCGGCAGGGCGGCGCCGCGCAGCAGCCGGAGGCCGGCCAGCACCCCGACCGCCGCCACGAGCAGCCAGCCGGCGAGGACCACCGCCGGCGCGGCCAGCTCCGCCCACGCGCCCAGCACCGCGGGCAGCGCGATCGCCGTGTGCCAGGCCAGCGCGATGACCACCGTCACGATCCGGGCGCCGCCGTCGGAGGCGGCGGCCACCGCCGCCGCCGGGTCCACCGGGGACCGGCCCTCGTCGGGCGTACGCGCCGCCGGCGCCGGGGCGGTCGTCGTCTCAGTCGACACCGGACCACTCCAACCGGATCCGGGTACCGGCGCCGGGGCGCGAGTCGATCTGGGCGCGCCCGCCGACGGAGGACATCCGGCCACTCACCGACTCGCGTAGGCCGTACCGGTGCGCGGGAACGGCCGCCGGGTCGAAACCCGGACCGTCGTCGGCGAGCTCGACCACGACGGTGTCGGCGACCCGGCTCAGCCGCAGCGCGGCGGACGCGCCCGGCGCGTGCCGGACCACGTTGGACAGCGCCGCGTACGTGCTCTCCGCGAGCGCCTCCGCGACCGGGGCGGGCACGACGCACGGCGCCAGCTCGGTGGTGACCGGCAGCTCGGGCAGCCGGGCGCGCACCGCCCGCAGCCGCCCGTCCAGCGGCACCGCCCCCTCCTCGGGCGCGGACCGCGCGTCGGCCAGCGCGGTGAGGGTACGCAGGTCGGCGGCGCACCGCTCGCGCAGCGCGGCGGACGGGCCGGCGACCGCGCCCAGCCCGACCATGGTCAGCGTGGCCAGCACCGTGTCGTGCAGGTCCCGGTTCTGCCGCCGCTCCGCGTCCCGCGCGGTCCGGGCGACCAGCGACTCCCGGGTGAGCCGCTGGTGCGCCACGAAGGCGTCGTCGGCCCGACCGATCCGCCGCCGCATGATGGCGGTGATCACCGCGCCGCAGGCCGTCTGCACCAGCAGCGTCACCGCGTGCGCGACGGCCTCGTCGGGCTGGCCGGCGGCGTGCGCGCCCGCCGCGTACGCCGCCGTCACCAGCAGCCCCGCCGGAACCGACCAGCCGATGGGAGCGTTGGCCTGCGCGTTGAGGACCGTGGTGCTGGCCAGCACCGCGATCCAGCTCACCTCGCCGGGGAGCACCTCCGGGGCGACCAGCACCGGCATCGCCAGGCAGGCGGCGGCGGTCAGCGCCACGTCGCCGAGCACCATCGGGCGGCCGATGCCGTGGCGCAGCGCGCGGAACGCGTACCAGACCGACCAGGCGGTAAGCGCCGCGACGGCCGGAAACAGCAGCGCCGGCTCGACGGGCGCAGTGCGCACCGACAGGGCGACCACCGCGCCGGCCAGGCCGCAGGCCAGCCGCAGCAACGCCGGCAGACGGGTGAAGATGAGGGTGAACGCGCCACCGGCCGGGTTGTCCAGCGCGGTCGGCGAGGTGGTCGGGGCGGCAACGGCCGGCATCGGGAAAGAGGGTCCTTCTGCGACAACGACCCGATCCGGGCCAAAACGGGGGATCGACGCCGGAGAATAGCACGAGCACCGGCCCGCGATCACCCTCGGTGCGTGCCGTGTCGCCGTTCGGTCAGCTCTTCCCGGCGCCGTCGGCAGGACGCTGACCTGCCCACCTGCCCCTGCGGACGCCCGGTCAGTTGATCGGCAGGACCTTCGTCCCGCCGCCGGCGATCGACCGGGTCAGCTTCTTCCCGCTGGACCAGTACCAGCAGCGCACCCCCCGGTCGCCGCGCGCCCACGCCTCCTCGGACGGGAACCGGTACGTGCTGCCCGTGCGGTAACGGAGCATTCCGTCGACCGGCACCTTCGCGTAGCGGGCGATCACCGGCCGGCACTTCGCGTGCACGGCGTCCTCGTCCTTCGTCGCGTCCTGGTACGACACGTCGGGCGCGGTCCAGACGCCCACGTACTCGAAGCGGTGGACCTTCGTGCACGGCACCGCCAGCAGGTTCGACCACTCGTCCTCCTCGGCGCAGCCGTACCGCAGCGGGGTGGCCGCCTTCAGCGCACCCCGCAGGCTGCCCGCCCGGTTGACGGCCGAGTCGTTGTCGCCGTTGGCGCCGCTCACCGCGTCGAGCTCGAACAGGTCGCACCGGTACCACCGGCTGCCGCCCGTCCAGCCGGCCGGCGACGTGGGCGCAACCTGCACCGACAGCCGGGCGTCGCGCCACTCGCCGCCGACGAACTCCTTGGCCTTGGCGTCGCACTCGGCGAACGCGGACCGCATCGCCGCCGATCCGACGCGGGGCGGGATCGCGCGGGCGGCCAGGTCGCCGGTGAACGTGCCGATGTGGAACGTCTCGACGAGGTGCGCCTTCGCGCAGTCGACCGGCTGGTGGCTGGTCAGGTAGGCGGTCGGCTCGGCGACGACGTGGCACTCGCCGGCCTGCGGCGCGAACTGGCGGGCCTCGGCCACGGGCCGCCAGTCGTCGGTCAGGTCCCCGTCCGTGCCGGCCGGCGTGCCGCACCCGCTCACCGCCGCCGCGACCAGCGCAGCCGAAGCCGTGACGCCCAGCCAGCGTCGCATGTGGTCCTCCCCGCGCCCCGTGACAACCGGCGCAGCATATGGCACCCGGCGCGGAGCCGGGTGCCCGCGGGCGCCGGCCTGCCCGTGCCATGGCCGGTCTTTCCGAGGACCGCCGAGGTCAGCCGAGCCGTAGGTGCAGGTCGCGCAGCAACGCGATCTCGGCGAGGTGGTGGATGGCCTCCCGGTTGATGTGCAGCACGAGCGTCGCCAGCGACCGGTCCGCGTAGGGCCCCTCCGCCGGGCCGCACGGCCGGGCCAGGCCGTCGTGGCCCAGGCCGCGCACCCCGGCGACCCATCTGTCGTACGCCTCGTCGAGCTGCGCCAGCGCCGCGTCGGCGGTGCCGGCGTACGCGAAGGAGCCGTAGTCCACCGGGGGACCGCCGAAGTGGGCGGCGACGCGGGCGCCGAACACGCCCACGACGAGGTGCCCGAGCCGCCACGCGATCGTGGTGACGGGCGCGGGCTCGGGCTGCGGCATCGCGAACTCGATCAGGTGGTCGCCCTGCCCGACCGCCATCGTGGCGGTGCTGCGGCCGCGCGGCCGGACGCCCCAGACATCCGGGACGGGCTCCCAGTGGTATTCGGCGTCGGTCAACCCGTCGAGGCGCGGCCGGGCCTGCAGCCGCCAGTGCCAGTCGAGCTGTTCGAGCAGCTCACCGTTCCAGTCGACGTCCATGGCCCCGACGCTACGCCGCACCACTGACGAGCCGCCGACTTTGGACGGTGGTGCTACCTTCGCGCCGTCGCCGTTCTCACCGCAGTCGGGAGCCCACCGTGACGAAAAGGTACGTCGGTCTGCTCGCCCTCGTCGCCGTGACGGCGTGCCTCGCCGTGGTCGGCACCCTCGGTGGCTGGTTCCTGGCCGGCCGAGGCGACTCCGGGCGGGCCGACCCGACGCTGTCCGCGCGGGACGCGGCCACCACCGGCGCCGTCGGCGGCCCGTCGACGGGCTCCCCGGCTGCCGGTCCGTCGTCGGGGGCCGGTGCGTCGCCGACGAAGGAGCAGCCAGCGGGCCGGACGTACCAGCTCGACCGGTCGGTCTACAGCCAGGCGGGCCTGACGGTCACGCTGGTCAGCGCTGAGGTCACCGGTGGCAAGCTGCGGCTGAACCTGACGTACCGCAACGGCTCGCCGGTGCCATGGCCGGTGAGCTGCCCGACCGCCGAGGTCGACCGGACCTCCTCCGAGATCGTCCTGTCGGACGGCCGGACGGTGCGTCCCGAGTCCACCTGGTGCACCACCACGCGGCCCGACGAGTCCTTCAGCATCGCGTCGGGGGAGCGGGTGGAGAGCTGGGCCGTCTTCCCGGTGGTGCCGGAGACCGGTTCGTCCTTCGAGCTGACCTGGTACGACTTTCCGACCCTCGACGTCCGGCTCCGCTGACCGTCCCGTCGTGCGCACGGGGCCACGGGGCCGCGGGGCGCGCGGGGCATGATCGACGGCCCGGAGTGCGGGACGGCAGCCGGGCGCCCGGCGGGCCCCAGAAACCAGGCACGGCCGGCACGGGCACTGTGAGTTCAGTGTCCGTGCCGGCCGGCAGGTGACGCATCCGGTCACCCCGTCCGCCGACGGTGGCTCACCAGGCCGAATGCGCTTCCTGGAGTGCCGCCGTACGGGTCAGGCCTGGGTCTCCCTGCGGCGCAGCCGGCTGGCGCCGACCATGAGAGCGCCTGCGGCGAGGAGGCCGCCACCCAGCGAGAGGGCGTGGGTGGAGCTGACGCCGGTGACCGGCAGGTGGGGCTTGCCGTCCTTGCCCTTGTCCCAGCCGTCCTTGTCCTTGTCCCAGCCGCCCTTGTCCTTGTCGTGCTTGCGGGGGTCGTACTTGCCGTGCCGGATGCAGACGGTGACGGTGACCGGGTCGGAGGTCACGGTCGCGCTGCCGTACTTGCCGGTCGCCCGGGCGGTGTTGACCACCTTGCCCTTCTTGACGTCAGCCGCGGTCACCACGTGCGGGTTGACGGCGTGGCAGTCGGTGCTCGTGCCCGGTGCCAGGGTGGTGTTGTTGCAGATCACCGGTCCGGCGGTCGGGTCGTTGACCGCGACGTTGGTGATGGTGACGGTGCCGGTGTTGGCCACCCGGTAGGTGTAGAAGATCTTGTCGCCCTTGGCCGCGAAGCCGTCCTTCTCACACTTGTCGCGGCAGTCCGACTCGACCCGGGCCTTCTTGTCGATCGACAGGCTGGCCTGCGCCTCCTGGGTGGTGACGGTGAACGTGGCGTTGTTCGACGGCACCAACTGCTGGCCGAAGAATCCGGTCGCCTGGGCGATGTTGACGATCTTGCCGTTGGCCACGTCGGCCTTGGTGACGGTGTACGTGCCGGTGCAGGTGGTGCTGGCCCCTGGCGCGAGCGAGGTGGCCTGGCAGGTGATGCCGGTGACCGTGTTGTCGTTGACGGTGATGCCGGTGATCGGGTTGGCCGTGCCGGTGCTCTGGTTCGTCACCGTGTACGTGTAGGTGACCTTGTCACCGGCCTGGAGACCGCTGGTCGGCGTGCCGGTCTTGGTCAGGGTCAGCTTCGGGTTCACCTCTGGGTTCGACGCGGCGCAGGTGTGGGTGAGCACGAAGAAGTCGGCGGTGCCGGAGATGACCGCCGTGGCGCCGGTCAGCGTCCAACCAGCCGGGAGCCTGATCCAGGCCTTGCTGGTGCCCATGTCGTTGACGATGGCGCTGTTGGGGGTGGGGGCGGTCGGGATCGTCCGGACTTCGGTGCCACCGGGCGTGCTGAACGTCGCCGTGACCGACAGGAACGTGCCGGTGGTCTGCTGGTTGCCCGGCAGGTTGAACACCCAGACATCCTGGTTGGCGAAGGGCCCGCCGCCCAGGTTGGGATCGCAGTTCTGCGTGGCCTGGGTTGCCGTCCTCGGCACGTTGCCTGGATTGATGTTGATTGTCTCCGCCGCCAGGGCCGGCGAGCCGCCCAGCAGCAGGGCACCGGCCAGCAACGCGAAGGCGGCCAGCCGGGCGCAGAGCCGGGCGGGTCCGTTCGTGATAGAGGTTCTGCTCATGTAAATCCCCCGTGCGGTGATCGTTGACAACGGAGGCAACGAGGGGTAGAGACATCCGTCACGTCGGACCAACAAGAATCCCCCGCTAGGGGTACTGCCACGCCGACCCTGAATGCTCACCTTTTATCCGGCCGGGGATATCCCCGGCCGGATGGTGCAAGATGAGTGATCAGTCGCGCACCCGCACGACGCAGTAGGTAGTGTCGGGAGTCGCCGGGACGGACAACCGCGCGTTGACCGCGTACAGGCTCGAGCCGAAGGAGACCACAGCCGACGGCTCGTCGAGGTCGCGGTCACGGATCACGTCGACCGGCGTGGCCCGCGTCAGCCGCTCGTTGAGGCGGAACTTGGCGATCACATTGTTCCGGTTGCGCACCACATACAGCGTGCGCCCCTCGAGCAGGAGACCGTCGCCGTTGGACACCGACACGCCGCAGGTGCTGATCTGGGCGGCCATGCCCGCGCGGGGATCGAAGCAGTAGAGCCGGCCCGTCCTGGCCTGCACGACAATGAGCTTGCCCGCCCAGGCGGCGACGATGCCGGTGTTACAGGCGGTGGGGTCACCGAGCCCACCCGGCAACGGCAGCGCGCGTACTCCCGACTGTCCGGGCAGCGAGCCATTGCGGCCGAACTCGACGCAATAGATCTTCGCCTTCTTTGAGTCGGTGAAGAACACGGCCTTCTTCGTGGCGGTCACGCCGTCGATGAACCCGCCGCCGAAGTCGTATGTCGCCAGGCATTCGCCGGTCGACTCACGGTAGACGGCCGCGCCGCCCATGTTGCCGCAGGCCGCCCAGATCCGGCCTCGTTCGACGTCCATGCCCGTGGCCTGGGCGCCGGACACGGGCGGCACGAGGAGCTTCCCCTTGCCGGTGCGCAGGTCGGCACACCAGACGCATCCGTCGGCCATCGAGCTGACGTAGATCTTCGTGCCGGTTCCCCGGGCGATCCCCTCCGGGCAGAACCCGTTCGGCAGGTTGATCACTGAGGGATACCGGCCGTGCCCGTGGTGGGCCGAGGCCGGAGTCCCGGCGATGGCGGCCCCGATGGGCGCGGCGACGGCTGCGGCCAAGAGCGTTCGTCTGTGCACTGTCGTGGTCCTTCCGATAGGCGAACACCTATATGGGACCTGTGGATCAAGCGCCGAGGCCACTCCGCCGTTGCTCGACAAGTGACCGGACGGCGCCCGCGTGCCAGACCCGCCGATCGCCGTCGCCGGTCGGGTGGCTACGCACCTGGTCAGCCCGTCCGTCGTTGTCGGGTGGCGTCGGCATCAGCCGGTGGTCTTGGCTGTACGGCTGGCTGTACGTCGTTGTCCCAGCCCTAAGTTCGCTGGACGCTCCTGTGATGATGAGGTGAGTCAACAAGCCACTGGCGAGTCATCATCGGTGCAGCCCTAGGACTGCCGGTAGCCGCCTTGATCTACTCGGTCATCACGTAGAAGTCCTACTGGGAAGGCTTGGTTTGGTCGCTGCCGCTGGCTGCGGTCGGCGCCCTAGCGGCGGTAGCGGTAAACCGAAGAAATGAGCGCAAATAGTGATGCCGTTAGATGGCCCGGCAACTGAGGGGCGATAAGACGATGATCTCACTGGAAGCTGCTAGACAGGTCGCCGAACAGTTTCTGGATGCCGAGGTAAGAGGACGTTTCAGCTATCCGGTCGTCATCGTGGACTACGCCATAAAGGACATCGCCGACGCGTACGTCTTTCCCTACAACGGGAAGGCCTACGTCGAAGCTGATGACTGGCACCAGGCGATGGCTGGCAATCTTCCCGTCATGGTGGACAAGCGAACGGGCGAAGCGCGCTTCTCTGCCTAAGATCTGGCAATGAAGGACAGGGCTGATCTAGGGATGCGGTGATGGCGTAGCCGCTCGCCTACAAGAGCGGATCTCCCCGTCCGGGAGGCTGGTAGCCCTTGTGGTGCCCGGCGAGGCGATCTGCGGCGGTATCTCTGAGGAGGGTCGGAGTTCGGGGCGGAGCCCCGAGGTCTTCTGACCGTGTCGTCCCTTAGCGTGGCCGGCCGACCCGGCCGATGCCGGCCGCAGGTCGCCAGCAGGCCGGGGCCGGGCCGGCGCGGCCCGCTTGCGGGCCGCCTTGATCCGGAACTCGCTCGGTGACGCGGAGCGGGAGGAGCTAATGCGCCGCAACGCCGCGAAGTCGGTTCGTCCGCCGGCTATGCGTCAGGTTGAGCGTTGCGGCCTGGGCGTGGAGGAGGCCGCGACTGCTCGACGTGCTGCGGGGGCACCGCCTGGAAGCCTTGTACGTCTGCGCGCTGACGGTCGGGCGACGTCGTGGGGAACTGCTCGGGCTCGCCTGGTCGGACATCGACTTCGAGGCCGGCACCCTGACCGTTCGGCAAACCGTTCAGCGGGCCGAGGGCCGGTTGCAACTCGTCGCACCCAAGACGGAGCGGTCTCGGCGGACAGTGCCGGTGCCGGCGCAGACTCTCGCCCTGTTCCGAGCGCATCGCCGCCAGCAAGCCGCGGACCGGTTGGCGGCGGGGGAGTGGTGGCAGGATCACGGCCTGGTCTTCCCGTCCAAGGTCGGTACGCCGATGGACCCGGACCACATCGACCGGACGTGGCACAAGATCCGGGCGGCGGCCGGCCTCGACTGGCTGCGGCTGCACGACCTGCGGCACGCCTGCGCGACGTTCCTGCTCGTCTCCGGTGCCTCGCCCCGAACCGTGATGAAGGTGCTCGGGCACAGCCAGATTGGGCTGACGATGAACACCTACGCTCATGTCCTGCGGGAGATTGAGAGGGCAGCCGTGGACGAGGCCGCGAAGCACCTCTTCGGCTGACTTGGCTTGCGCGCATCCCTACCTTCGTCGCCTCCCGCCCGGCTCCGGACGCTCGCCGGACTCACTGGAGAGCCGGGAGCGTACGGGGTAGGGGTACCTTCCCGCCTACTTGTCGATGACGAACGTGCCGCGCTGCGGGAGCGTCACGACCAGACCGCGCTCGCGGAGGAGCGCGATGGCTTGGCGGACGGTCCCGCGCGCCAAGCCGTACTCCTGCTGAAGCGTGGATTCGCTCGGGAGCGGCTGGCGCGCCTTCAGATCGCCCTCCTCGATGCGCTTCCCGAGAAGATCCGCCAACTGCACGTACAGAGGCGTCGGTGACATCGGGTCGATCATGCGGCTCACGATATGGACGACCAGGACGCACGAGTCGTGGGGTACGTCCTAGACGTTCTGTACGAGTTCAACTACGGTCGGTGTATAGAAGGAAACCGACTGTGGGAGGTCAGGTGCGCCGCGTCAGCTTTGACGACTACATACTGTCAGCAGCGCTGACCCTTGCTCGCCGGCACCGTCCGGTCTGGAGTTGGGCGAGATGGCGTCGGATGTGCCGGTGCGGGGCGGAGCTGCCGTGCCGCGCCCGGCACCGCATCCCGATTAACCGGGAGCACTGGCCGTCATGACCGGCTTCAAGCCGGGAGACGTTCTGCTCATCGGTGCGGCTTGCTCCGTCCAGTTCGGCGGCAATCGTGCGCTCCGTCTACGGCTGGTGAGCATCGACTCCACGCCGACCTACTACGGATGGGTCTGGCTGACGGGATACGTCCTCAATCAGCGGGGTGATGCCACTGACAAGCGGGAGGTCTACGTCCAGCGGGGCGGGTCTGCTGCACCGATAGGTGACATCTGAGATGGCTTGCCCTGTGGGCGAGCTGGAAGGATGTCGCTGTGCCCAAGCCCTACCCCCGAGAGTTCCGCGATGACGTCGTGCGTGTTGCTCGTGACCGCGAGCCAGGCGTGACGGTCGAGCAGATCGCGAAGGACTTCGGGGTGCACCCGATGACGTTGTTCAAGTGGCTGCGCCAGGCCGACCTCGACGCCGGCACCGCGCCCGGGACGACCGGCACCGAGTCGGTCGAGCTGCGCGAGGCCCGTAAGCGGATCAGGTTGTTGGAGCAGGAGAACGAGGTCCTGCGGCGGGCTGCGGCGTACTTGTCGCAGGCGCATCTGCCGGGAAAAGGCTCTACCCGCTCGTGAGCGAGCTGGCCGCCGACGGAATCCCCGTGGCGGTGACGTGCCGGGTATTGAACATCGCTCGTCAGCCCTACTACCGGTGGCTGGCCCGACCCGTCACCAGCGCCGAGGAGGTGGCGGCGTACCGGGCCAACGCGTTGTTCAACGCCCACCGTGACGATCCGGAGTTCGGCTACCGGTTCCTCGTCGATGAGGCCCGCGACGCTGGGCAGCCGATGGCCGACCGCACCGCGTGGCGGATCTGTTCGGGTAACGGCTGGTGGAGCGCGTTCGGCAAGCGCAAGCATCGCGGCAAGGGCGGCAAGCCAGGCCCACCCGTGCATGACGACCTCGTGCAGCGGGACTTCACCGCCGACGGCCCGAACCGGCTGTGGCTGGCCGACATCACCGAGCACCACACCGCCGAGGGCAAGCTCTACCTGTGCGCGATCAAGGACGTCTGGTCCCACCGGATCGTCGGCTACTCCATCGACTCCCGCATGAAGTCCCGCCTCGCCGTCACCGCACTGGACAACGCCGCCGCCAGACGCGGTGACCTGGCCGGCTGCATCCTGCACACCGACCGCGGATCCCAATTCCGGTCCAGGAAATTCGTCCGAGCCCTCCACCGCCACCGGATGGCCGGATCGATGGGCCGCGTCGGCGCCGCCGGCGACAACGCCGCCATGGAATCCTTCTTCGGCCTCCTGCAGAACAACGTCCTCAACCGGCGATCATGGACCACCCGCCAGCAACTACGGATCGCGATCGTGACCTGGATCGAACGGACCTACCACCGCCGCAGACGCCAGCGGTCGCTGTCCCGGTTGACCCCCGTCGAATTCGAGACCATCATGCACCCACCGGCCAGTCAGGCCGCGTGACTACACCTGTCACCTGCCGGTGCAGCAGACCCCATCGACGCAGTACGCCGACTTGGCCGGACATGCGTCATTGAAGGCATGGACCTATGGCCTGCAAATGACTCTCGCAAACTGGCGTAACGAGCCTGATTCCGCGCTGAGCTACTTCGCTCGCGCCATGCGGACGGCACCGGAGGGCGAGCCGAGACTGAGGCTCCGCTATGTCGCTGCCCGCTCTCACGCTCTGCTCACCGACTCCGATTCAGTCGCGGCCGTCTTGGAGGCGGCCCAGCGAGACAGAGAAGCGGCGGCGGACCGACCCGACGAACTTGCCACCGTTACCGGCGGGGAATTCGCATTCGGCGACGCGCGGGCGGCGGCATGTGCGGCGGCGGCATGGCTCGACCTCCGCAACGGCGAGCAGGCGGCGAGGTACGCCCGAGAGGCGTTGCAGGTGTACGAGGCGCTGCCGTCGCCCAGGCGGCCGTACTCGCAGATCAACGGGACGCAGATCGACGTGGCCGCTGCTCACCTCCACATGCGAGACAAGGACGGGGCGGCCGAAGCACTGCGTACCGTCTTGGACCTGCCGCCGCAGAAGCGCAACGTCTCGCTGACCGGCCGGCTGTCGCGGATTGAGCGCATGCTGAGCCGGTCGCCGTGGGAGCGCGATGCGGACGCGCGCCAGCTCGCCGAGCGCATCTCGGTCTGGCTGTCGGAAACCTCAGCGCGCCCGCTTGCCTGACTGCCGCCAGGCGGCCAACACCTGCGCTTCCCTCTCCGGGCTGATGCCGATCTCGGCGGCGCGGTCGTGGTTGCTGATTTCGCCGCTCTCCACCATCCATCGCCAGGTGTCGCGGACGGTCAGGGAGAGCGGTCGGCAGCGGAGACCGGCAGCTTGCGCCCTGGCCGTGTCGACGCGCCACACGCCGTCGAACGTGCGCCAGAGAGGAAGCTCAGACCACTGCCGGACGCCGTTGCTGAGTAGCACCTCATCGGGCACCCACTCGAAGGCGGCGTCAGTTCGGGTCGCGTGGGCGCAGTCCGCCAGCAGTCCGCCGAAGGTGGCGCCGCCCACCGGGGCGCAGACGTTGAACGCGCCGGAGGAATCTTCGGTGATGGTGTGAAGTGCGAACGCGGCCAGGTCGCGCACGTCGACCGGCTGAATCGTGCGGTGGGGGGAGCCGGGGGCTAGGACTTGCCCACCGGCAGCCACGCGGCGCAGCCACCACGGCAGGCGGCCGACGTACTCACGCGGGCCGAGCACGACACCGGGGCGCAGGATCGTTGTCCGATCCGTTCCGAACGCGGCGGCGGCTGCTGCCTCGCAGCCGGACTTCTGGTAGCCGTACCGCGTCGGTCCGTCCTCGGTGTCAGTGCCGTAGTCCGGGCCGGCGTCCGGCGGGCAGTAGAGCACCTCGGACCGCTCGCTGAGCGGCTTCAGCGGCCAGTCCCGGTAGACACTGACCGTCGACATGAAGACGTAGCGACCGGCGACGGGAGCGAGCGCACGGGCCACGTCGAGGGTGTTCCTCGGCACGTAGCCCGAGGTGTCGACCACGGCATCCCAGGGGCCGGCAGCGGCGAGGGCAGCGACATCCTCCGGGCGGGTTCGATCACCCCGGATGGGTCGTACGGCATCTAGGAAGGGGTCGGAGGTGCCCCGGTTGAACGTTGTGACCTCCCATCCGGCGTCGAGGGCTGCCGTGACGATCGCGTGGCCTACGAACCAGGTTCCGCCGAGCACCAACAAGCGCATGGGCCCATCATCCCGCTCCACGGTGTGCGTCCCTGAAGGCGGGGTGGCGAAGCGGGGTGCCGTTCGCTGCCTCGACAAGACCCCATCTGTAGTCGAGGATTCAAGAGTGCGCGATAATATTTGGTGGGTGCCTTTAGCGGGTGCCGGTGTAGCACTACTGGGTGTCGTGGTCGGACAGTTGCTTTCGAATCGCCGTGAGACCGTGCGATGGCGCCGCGAGCATCTTCGGCTAAAAGAGCAATGGGAGCGAGAAGATGTAGCTCGGACCCATGAGCAGCGGCGAGATGTCTATGTTGAGTACGCGACCGAGTGGCAGAAATATCTACTCATCACAGAGCGATGCAAGATTCTTGATGAGCCGGAACCCGACGTGGATGCGCTATCCAGCCTTTATGCCGGCCTTATTAAGGTGGAGATATTCGGCACAAAAGAGTTGATCGACTCCGCCAGAGAAATGTTCGACGCAATGAAGAAGTGGGTATTCGATGACAGGTCATTTGACGACGAGCTGCTTTTTGGAAAGTATTTGTTCCTTGTGCGCTCCGATCTGGGGCTGCGTGAGGGTTTAGTTCGATCGCAGGTTTACAAGTCGGTCTCGCGGGAGGCTGCCAGGAAACATGGTGGGCAGCAGGTCTAGGAGTGGGAAGAGGCGGGAGATGCCGAAAGGCATCTCCCGACCGGCGTGCGGCCGGCTAGTTCGAGTCGCCGCTAGGAGTTGCCCTGCTATCGACTGATGGGTGTTCAACCAGTGTCAGCGACAGTCGCGCGGCGACCTCGGGTAACGCTTACCATTCCATCCGCTGTTAGTGCGGCTAGTGCTCGATGAGCGGTACCGATTGAGACGCCATGTGCTGCGGCCAGTTCGGCAACCGCCGGGAGTTGGTCGCCGGGCCTCAGCAGACCGGCCGCGATCTGCCCGCGCAGCTCTGCGGCGATTCTCTGGTAGGGACTGCTCGCCACTGTGCGTTGCGTCGGCGCAGCGGGGCGGGGCGGCATTCGGGCGGCCAAGATTCCAGCGGCCCGCTGGTCTGACTCCGACAGCCAAGCTGCATAAACCCTGAGCGTCGTTGTCCCTCCACCGCCGTGACCGAGCCGGCCAGCGACAGTTCGCACGTCAACACCGGCGTTGATTAGCTCCGTCGCCGAGTAGTGGCGCAGGGCGTGTATGTGGCTGTTCAGGCCAAGCCGGGTAGCGAGCCGGCCGTACCGCTGGGTGATGGTGTCGGGCCGGTAGCCGCGGCTGTTGTTCGGTTCGGGGGAGAAGACGTAATCAGTGGCCTCGGGCTCGGCGTCGAGCTGCGCCAGGCGGTCGAGGTACCGGCCGTGCAGCTCGCGCAGCACTTCGATCGTCTCGGCGTCGAGCGCTACCCGCCGTTGCTGGTGCGTCTTGGTGTCCTTCTCTCGCAGCTCGCCGTCTGCGTCCAGGTAGGAGCTACGCCGCAAGGTCAGCACACCGGCGGCCAGGTCGAGATGGTGCCAGCGCAGCGCGCACAGCTCGCCGCGTCGGGCGCCGGTGGTTATGGCGAGCCAGACCAGCGCGCCCCAGTCCGGGTCGCGCCACGCTTCGTTGATGATGCGCGCGGCGTCGGCCGGGTTCGGCGGTTGCGGGTCGGGGTGCGGCGGCGCGGGTGGCTCGGCCTGACTGGCGGGGTTGACGGCGATCCAGCGCCACCGGACGGCGCGGCTGAGGGCACCACTGAGGATCCAGTGGATTTGCCGCACTGACGAGGCGCTGAGCGGCTTGCAGACGTGCGGCCGGCACTTCGCGGTGCAGGTGTGCTCGCCCTCCAGGCGGTGCTTTACGTACGCCTTGCCGCCGCACCAGTCGCGGCAGCGGCGCAGGCTCGCGTAGAACGACTCCAGCGTCTCGGGGTCGAGCCGACCGACCGGCAGTTTGCCCAGCACCGGCCGTACGTGCTTGTTGAGCTTGTTCACGTAGCCCATGCGCGTGGTGGTCTCGATATCGGCCACCTCAAGCCACCGGTCCAGGAGTTGGTCGAGTGTGGCGCGGGTGCGCGGGTTGCGCCGCTCGTCCACCTGGGCCAGCAACCGCGTGCGCGCCTTCTCCGCTTCCTTGGCAGCTGTGCGGCCGGCGGGGATGACCTCGGTCAGGTAGTGCCGCTTGCCACTGATCGGATCCTCGCCCGCATAGACCTTCACTCTCAGTGAGCCGCTGGGCAGGGTTTCGATCTCGCCGCGTTGCCGCTTCCGACGTCCGTTCGAGGTTGCCACGCGGCAAAGCTAGCTCGTTCGCACCACGTGCCGCACCACACGGCATGATCGGCCGAGAGAAGTACCTGTGCGCCCGGCAGGATTCGAACCTGCGGCCTTGGGATTAGAAGTCCCCTGCTCTATCCGCTGAGCTACGGGCGCGCGCGTGCGTGTCGCGCGAGAAGGGTACCGCCGTCCACCGGGTGACCGGTGGAACGGGTGGTCGCGTCTCGCGTCGCACAAGAGGGTCGCATGCGACTCCGGTGCCGGTCACCCCTGTTCCGGCGTCCGCACGGCTCGGGACCGTCGGGTCGTACCCTCGGCTCGTGCTGCTTGATCCGGAGACCGAGAACGACGTCGCGTACGAGTTGTGTCAACTCCTCGGCCGCGCGATCCTGCCCTTCCGCCGGACCGACGCCGGGGCGGGGGACGGCGACCGGTGCGAGGGGACCGCGTTCCTCTTCGCCGGGCAGGGGCGCGAGTACCTGCTGACCGCCGACGCGCTCACCCGGTCCGGGGCGGGGGAGATCGGGCTGCGGGCGAGCGTGACCGAGCCGGCCGGGGTGGCCGCCGACGCCGTCGCCCTGCCCGACCTCGCCGACGGGTGGCGGCACCACGAGGACGTCGGCGTCGCCGTCCTGCCCACCGGCGGCCTGCACGAGTACGCCGCCGGGGAGGGCTGGCGGTGGCGTACCCAGCAGGTGCCGGATCCGATCGCGGCCGATCGGGACGCGATCGCCCGGATCGGTGTGGAGCCGGGGTCCGCCGTGGTGCTCGCCCACGGCGTCGGCGCGGGCGGCGCCCGGCCGCTGGAGGTGGCGATCGAGCGGGTGGCGCGCGTGGGCGACGCCGTCCGGCTCCTGGCGGAGCTGCCGGCCGGCTACGTGGGGGCGCCGGTGTTCGCCGTGCAGGCCGGCGGCGACGGCGAGGTGGGGCTGCGGTGCCTGGGCCTGGTGCTGCCGGCCCGCGACGGCGGCCACCCGCTGGCCACCTTCGACCGCATCCGGGCGGCCGTCGAGGCGGCGTGAGGCCGGCGACGCGCGGCGGGTGGGCGACCTGCGCTCAGCCGCCCTGCGTGGGGGCACCAGCCGGGTCGGTCTCGTCCGCCGGCTGCCGGCTCGCCGGTGGGCGCTCCCCGGCGCGGACCGTCGGCCCGGCGTCGAAGAACGCGTCGGCCCAGCGTCCGACCTCCTGGAAGACCTTTTCCCGTACGGCGGTGCCGGAGAGCGTGAGGTCGTGCATCCCGCCGTCGAAGCGCGCCACGGTGACGTGCCGGCCGAGGCGGGGCGCCCAGCGGACCATGTGCTCGACGTCCAGGACGGCGTCGGCGAGGGCCGCCGACTCGTGCCACTTCTTTCCCCTGAACGAGCGGGTCGAGCAGGCGAGCAGCACCGGCACCTGGATGTCCAGGCCGGCGCGGAGCTGCCGCTGGGCGCTGCGGATGGCGTTCAGCCAGCCGGCCCGCACGGGGAACCCGGCGAGCGGCTTCCAGGTCAGGTCGTAGTTCCACTCGCCGTGGTGCTCCGCGTGGATGCTCTCGCTGTAGACCGTGCCCAGCCCGAACGGCAGCACCCGGCGCGGCGCCCGGCGGCCCAGCCGGCCGACGGCGGCGGCGAGCGGTCGGCGCACCAGCCACGGGGCGTTGATGTCGAAGAATGGGCTGTTCAGGAAGAGGCCGTCGATGATCCCGGCGTCGCGGCGGGCGTGCGCCCAGAGCGGCATGATCAGCCCGCCCGTGGAGTGGCCCATCGCGAGCAGCGTGTCGTGCCCGTCGTCCTCGCGGATGATGCGCGCGGCGGCGTCCAGCTCGGGGAAGTAGTCGCTGAGGTCGCGGCAGAAGTTCGGCGTCTGGTGGGGCCGCAGGCTGCGTCCGTACTTGCGCAGGTCGAGGGCGTAGAAGTCCCAGCCCCGCTCGGCGAAGAAGTCACCGAGGTGGCCCTGGAAGAAGTAGTCGGTGAAGCCGTGCACGTAGAGCACGGCCCGCCCCGTCGGGCGGTCGGCCCGGCGACGGACCAGGGTGGCGACCACCGGCCCCTCGTCGTCGGTGCCCAGGTCGATCGTCTGCCGCTCGTACGGCGGGCCCAGCACGTCCGGTTCCACGACCGCGACGGTACGCCGGGAAGCTACCGGACGGTAGCCCTGGGTGCCGCCCGGCCCCGCCCGCCCGCACCCGGCGGACGGGGCCTCGGCGTACGCGTCAGACGGTCTCGGCCTCGGCGCGGGCCGGGTCGGTGTCGGGCTCGACCTCGACGACCGGCGGGGGTACGTCGCGCAGGTGCTTGTTGTGCCGCGGCTCCTGCTTCGTCTTCGAGTCGTTGAGCCGCCGCCGCAGGTCGTCCCGGACGTCGTTGAGCGCGGCGTGCAGGTCCTCCTCGGCGGAGGTGGTGACGATCTTCTGGCGACCGGCGATCCAGCACTCCAGGGTGACCTTCTGGCCCCTGGCCTCCCGGTCCTTGACCGACACCTCCAGCTCGGTGGCGTCGGCGTGGAACCCGGCCAGCCGGGAGTCGAGCGTGGCGAACTGCTCCGCGATCCAGTTCCGGTCGCCCTGGGAGAACCCCGCGCCGACCCGCAGGCACTCCGCCACGGTGGCCGGGTTGGCGACGGCGCTCATCGCCGCACCTCGCCGGAGACGATGGCGGCTGCGGTGCTGGTCATCTTCATGATCGCTGACCTCTCGTTCGTCGTGCTGTCGGCGGTGCGGTTGATCGAATCCATACCCCGCCGGGCTCCGTCCGGAACGTGACATGTCGCCCCGCCCGTGGCGGTGCCGGAAGCGTGGCCCCGCCTCCCGATCATCGAGCTGGTCGGGCGGGCTCCCCAGGGTCGCCCGGCCCTAGCACACCGGGACCTTGATCAGGTCTTTGTCCACAGGCGGTCCGGTTGTCCACAGGCGGGGGCGCGGTGCTGGCGGCGCCTCCGCCGAGGATCCAGGCTCGGCACCGAGTCGACTCGCGATGGCAAGCCCGATCTCCCCCTGGAGGGACGATGTTCGACACCTACGTCACGATCGTGGGCAACGTGCTGACCGCGCCGGAGTGGCGCCGCACCACCCAGAGCAACACCCTGGTGGCCAACTTCAAGGTCGCCTCGACCGCCCGCCGGCTCGACCGCGACAGCGGGCGCTGGGTCGACGGCAACAGCCTGCGCGTCCGGGTCAACTGCTGGCGCAAGCTCGCCGAGGGGGTGGCCGCCTCGGTGATGGTCGGCGACCCGGTGGTGGTCTGCGGCCGGCTCTACACCCGCGACTGGACGGACGACGCCGGCAACCACCGCTCGCTCTACGAGCTGGAGGCGGTCGCCGTCGGCCACGACCTGTCGCGGGGCCGCAGCCGGTTCCAGCGCAACCGGCCGACGATGACGACCAGCACCGTCGAGGACGCCGAGACCGAGCACCGGGTGCACGGCGAGGCGACCGAGCCGGTGCCCGACGAGGAGGCCCCGGTCCTGCCGGACCGCCGTCCGCTCGACGACGACTTCGAGCCCGACTTCGGCGCGTACCCCGCCGGCCGCGGGCTGCCGGCCGACGCCGCCGTCGACGGCTCGCTCGACCCCTTCGACGACCCGGCGGAAGACCCCCACGGCGGGGAGCCCGACGGGCCGGAGCCGGAGGCCGACGGCCCGACGCCGGTGACCGACCCGCCGGAGGACGTCCCCGGTGCCCGGGGTGGTCGGGGCGACGTGGCCGTGGGGGAGTCGGGCCCGTCGTCCGAGGAGGCCGAGGCGGGCGTCTCGCCGGCCGGCCGTGGCCGCCGGGGCCGGGGGCGGGTGCCGCAGCCCGCGTGACCGGTCGCGGGCGGCACGACGGGGGCGGGGTGGCGTCGGCAGCACCGGCGTCACCCCGCGTGCCGCCGGGCGGCGTGCGGTCACCCCGTCGGCGGCATGCGCCGCGGACCTGCCGGAGGCCGGCCGGGCGCTCGGCTAGGCTGGCCGGCCGGAGGTGGTGAGAGGTGCGACAGGCGACGCCGGTGGCGACCGCGGCGGGACTGGTCGCGGGGTACGCCCTCGACGCGCTCCTCGGAGACCCCCGCCGGTACCACCCCGTGGCCGGCTTCGGTCGCGCCGCCGGGGCACTGGAGCGGCGGACGTACCGCCCGGACCGGCTTGCCGGAACGGCGTTCACCGCGCTGGCGGTCGGCGCGCCGGTGCTGCTCGGCGTGGCCGCCACCGTCGCCACCCGGCGCCGGCCGGTGGCCCGCGCCGTCCTGGTCGCCGCCGGCACCTGGACGGTGCTGGGCGGGCGCACGCTGCGGCACGAGGCCACCGTCATGGGGCGTGCGCTGCGCGCCGGCGACCTCCCGGCCGCCCGGCAGCGGCTCGGCCACCTCTGCGGCCGGGACCCGTCCGCGCTCGACGAGCCCGAGCTGGCCCGCGCCACCGTGGAGTCGCTCGCCGAGAACACCTCGGACGCCGTCGTCGCCCCGCTGCTGTGGGGCGCCGTCGCGGGGCTGCCCGGCCTGCTCGGGTACCGCGCGGCGAACACCCTCGACGCGATGGTGGGCCACCGCTCGCCGCGGTACGCCCGGTTCGGCACCCCCGCCGCCCGCCTCGACGACCTGCTCAACCTGGTGCCCGCGCGGCTGACGGGCCTGCTCACCGTCGCGGTCGCGCCGACCGCGCACGGCGACCGGGACCGGGCGTGGCGCGTGTGGCGCCGGGACCGCAACGACCACCCCAGCCCGAACGCCGGGCAGTGCGAGGCGGCGATGGCCGGCGCCCTCGGCGTACGGCTGGGCGGGCGCAACGTCTACTTCGGGCGCTCCGAGGTGCGCCCGTTCCTCGGCGACGGCCCCCGACCGGAGGCGCGGCACCTCAAGCGGGCCGCCCGGATCTCGGGTGCGGTCGGGCTGGCCGCGCTCGGGCTGGCCGCCACGTACCCGCTGACCCTCGGCCGGCTGGTGGGCGCCGTCGGCCGCCGGGCCGCGCAGCGGAGCGCCGCCGCCGGGCGGGAGGGGCGCCGGTGAGCGGTGGCCTGCTGGTCGCCGGCACCACCTCCGACGCCGGCAAGAGCGTGCTCACCGCCGGCATCTGCCGCTGGCTGCACCGCCGGGGCGTGAAGGTGGCGCCGTTCAAGGCGCAGAACATGTCCAACAACTCCGCCGTCGTCGTCGGCCCGGACGGCCGGGGCGGCGAGATCGGGCGGGCGCAGGCGATGCAGGCCGCGGCCTGCGGACTCGCCCCCGACCTGCGGTTCAACCCGGTGCTGCTCAAGCCCGGCAGCGACCTGGCCAGCCAGGTGGTGCTGCTCGGCGAGGCCGTCGACACGGTCACGGCGGGCAACTTCCGCGAGCTGCGTCCCCGGCTCGCCGAGACCGCGTACGCGGCGCTCGCCGAGCTGCGGTCCGCGTACGACGTGGTGATCTGCGAGGGCGCCGGCAGCCCCGCGGAGATCAACCTGCGGGCCGGCGACTACGTGAACATGGGCCTGGCCCGGCACGCCGGCCTGCCCACGATCGTGGTCGGCGACATCGACCGGGGCGGGGTCTTCGCCTCGATGTTCGGCACCCTCGCCCTGCTGGACCCGGCCGACCAGGCGCTGATCGCCGGCTTCGTGATCAACAAGTTCCGGGGCGACCTCGGGCTCCTCCGGCCGGGGCTGGACATGCTGCGCCAGGTCACCGGCCGGCCGACGTACGGGGTGCTGCCCTGGGCGCTCGACCTCTGGCTCGACGCGGAGGACTCGCTCGCGTACGGCCGGGTGCTCGGCCGGCCGGCCGCCCCGCGCGGCACCGACTGGCTGGACGTGGCCGTCGTCCGGCTGCCCCGGATCTCCAACGCCACCGACGTCGAGGCGCTCGCCACCGAGCCGGGCGTGCGGGTCCGGCTGACCGTCGAGCCGGCCGAACTGGCCGCCGCCGACCTGGTCGTGCTGCCCGGCTCGAAGTCGACGGTGGCCGACCTGGCCTGGCTGCGGCAGACCGGCCTGGCTGACGCCGTCCTGGCGCACGCGGCGGCCGGCAAGCCGCTGCTCGGCCTCTGCGGCGGCTTCCAGATGCTGGCCCGGGCGATCCACGACCCGGTGGAGAGCCGGCAGGGCAGCGTGCCGGGGCTGGGCCTGCTGCCGATCGAGGTCACCTTCGACCCGCGCAAGACCGTCCGGCAGTCGGTCGGCACCGTTGGCGGCGACGTCCCGGTCCAGGGCTACGAGATCCACCACGGGTACGTCTCACACGCCGACCCGGCGCTGACCCCGCTGCTGACCTGCGCGGACGGCAGCGGCGAGGGAGCCGTGGTCGGCGCCGTGCACGGCACCCACTGGCACGGCGCCTTCGAGTCCGACGGGTTCCGCCGCCGGTTCCTGACCGAGGTGGCCCGGCTCGCCGGCCGGACCGGCTTCACGGTGGCCCCCGACACCGCCTTCGCCGCCGCCCGCGAGCGCTCCCTGGACCTGCTCGGCGACCTGGTCGAGGAGCACCTCGACACCGACGCCCTCTGGCGCCTCGTCGAGTCCGGCCCGCCCGCCGGCCTCCCCTTCATCCCACCCGGAGCCCCGGAAACCCCCTGACCGAACCCCAGGGCTCTCCGACCACCACCCCCGACCACCACCCCCGCCTGCCAACCCCTGCCCTGCCCTGCCAATGCCCATCCGCACCCCGCCCGCCCTCGCAGCCCGCCCGCCTCGCGCCCGCGTGTCACGTCTCGCGGGGGTGATCAAGAAGTTTGTGTCCTGCGGAGGCTCGAATCAGGGCGCAAACCTCTTGATCATCGCCTCGGCGGCGGGCTGTGGGCTGCGAGGGGCCGGGGAGGCCCTCGGTCAGGGGCGGATGTCGGCGGGGCGGTCGGACATGGGCAGCCCCGCCTCGCGCCAGGCCTGCACGCCGCCGATCATGTCGGTCGCGAGGTGCAGCCCGAGCGCCCGCAGGCTCGCGACCGCGAGGCTGGAGCTGTAGCCCTGGCGGCACACCACCACGATCCGCTGGTCGTACGCGGTGGCCTCCGGGATCCGCCACGCGCTGGCCGGGTCGAGCCGCCACTCCAGCACCGTCCGGTCGATCACGATGGCGCCGGGCAGGTCGCCCTGCTCCTGCCGCTGCGTGTCGGTGCGGGTGTCGATCAGCAACGCCCCGGTACGGACCGCCTCGACGGTCTGGTGCGGGGTCAGCCGGCGTACCCCGGCGCGGGCCTGTTCCAGGAGGGCGTCTACGCCCGGACTCATCACGCTGTGGGACACCAGCAGATCATCCCGCCCCGTCGCGCGGTCCGCCCGCGGAACGCCCCGCCGCACCCGACGAACGCTCGTTCGGGCGACCCCCGATCGGAGCGTCCCGCACGGCCCGCCGACGCCGGAGCCTCCCGCCACCGCAGGCCCGCTCCGTGGCGGGGGGACCGGCCTGGTTACCGTCGGGCACGTGGCGGTGGCGGTGGTCGAGGCGTACGACCGGCTGGCCCGGCGGGTGCTGGTTGGGCCGGCGCGGTTGGGGCGGACCCGGCTGGTGGCGGTGGACGGGCCGAGCGGCGCGGGCAAGAGCGCGTTCGCGGCGCGGCTCGCGGACGCCCTCGCCGCCCTGCCCGGCGGCAGTCCGGCGCCGGTGGTGCACACCGACGACCTGCTCGACGGCTGGGACGACCAGCTGACCTTCTGGCCCCGGCTGGAGGAGTGGGTGCTCGGGCCGCTGCGGGCCGGTCGGCCGGGGGCGTACCGCCGGTTCAGCTGGGTCCGGCGGGCCTTCCTGCCGCGCCCGGTGCCGGTCCCGGTCGCGCCGGTGCTCCTCGTCGAGGGGGTGAGCGCGGCGCGGGCCGCCGCCACCGCGGACCTGACCCTGGCCGTCTTCGTCACCGCCCCGGCACCGTTGCGGCTGGCCCGGGCGATCGAGCGCGACGGTCCGGAGATCCTGCCGGAGCTGCGTCGCTGGCACCTCGGGGAGCGGTCGCACTTCGCCGCCGACGGCACCGAGGCGCGCGCGGACCTGGTGGTCGACGGCGCCCCGGGCCTGCCGCACGACGC
This sequence comes from Micromonospora sp. NPDC048868, assembly GCF_043198195.1. Taxonomy (NCBI): domain Bacteria; kingdom Bacillati; phylum Actinomycetota; class Actinomycetes; order Micromonosporales; family Micromonosporaceae; genus Micromonospora; species Micromonospora sp. NPDC048868. Next base: position 6,538 of record NZ_JBICUN010000007.1, on the reverse strand, counting down.
CGACCGCTACTACGTGCGCCGCCGCTGAGCGGTCGGGCCGGCCGGGACCGGATCGTCACTCCGGCCTCGGGCGGGATGGGATGGTCGGTAAGGCCGGCATACGATGCCGGTCATGACCACACCCCTCATGTCCGAGTCCGAGATCCGGGCCGCCGTCGAGCGGGAGCTGCCCGGCGTCCGCGCCGACCTGGAACGCCTCGTCCGCATTCCCGGCGTCGCGTTCGAGGGCTTCGACCACTCGCACGTGGAGCGTTCCGCCGAGGCGGTGGCCGAGCTGGTGCGCGGCTGCGGTCTCGATGTCAAGATCGTGCGCTCCGGCGGCCAGCCGGCCGTGATCGGGCGGAAGGCGGCCCCGCCCGGGGCGCCGACGGTGCTGCTCTACGCCCACCACGACGTGCAGCCGGTCGGCGACCTGACGCTGTGGGAGTCGGACCCGTTCGAGCCGGTGGAGCGCGACGGCCGGCTCTACGGCCGGGGCGCCGCCGACGACAAGGCCGGCATCATGGCGCACGTGGCGGCGCTGCGCGCGTACGGTGACGCGTTGCCGGTCGGCGTGGTGCTCTTCGTCGAGGGCGAGGAGGAGTACGGCTCCGACTCGTTGGAGCGGCTGCTCGCCGAGCACCGCGACGAGATCGCCTCGGACGTCATCGTGATCGCCGACTCCACCAACTGGGACGTCGGCGTACCGGCGCTGACCACGTCCCTGCGCGGCATCGTCAACTGCTTCGTGGAGGTGCGCACCCTCGACCACGCCGTGCACAGCGGCGTCTACGGCGGTCCCGTGCCGGACGCGCTGACCGCCCTGGCGCGGTTGCTGGCCACCCTGCACACCGAGGCGGGGGACGTGGCCGTCGACGGGCTGGTCGCCCGGGAGGGCGCGAGCGTCGACTACCCGGAGGACCGGTTCCGCGCCGAGGCGGGGCTGGCCGAGGGCGTCAGCCTCATCGGCACCGGACGGATCACCGAGCGGCTCTGGACCAAGCCGGCCCTCGCGGTGCTCGGCATCGACGCCCCGTCCACCGCCGAGGCGCCGAACGCCCTGGTGCCGGCGGCCAGGGCCAAGCTGAGCGTACGGCTGGCGCCGGGCGACGACCCGAAGCGGGCGTACGCGGCCCTGCGCGCCCACCTGGAGAAGCACGCCCCGTGGGGCGCGCGGGTCAGCGTCACCTTCGAGCACGACGGCGCGCCGTGCGTCATCGACGCGTCCGGGCCGATGTTCGACGCGGCCCGCTCGGCGTTCCGGACCGCCTGGGACGGCACCGACCCGGTGGACCTCGGCATCGGCGGTTCGATCCCGTTCATCGCCACCTTCCAGGAGATGTTCCCGCGCGCGGCGATCCTGGTGACCGGCGTGGAGGACCCGCAGGCCCGGGCGCACGGCCCGAACGAGAGCCTGCACCTCGGGGAGTTCGCCCGGGTCTGCCTGGCCGAGGCGCTGCTGCTGAAGAAGGTCGCCGAGGTGGGCGTCGACGGGCGTTAGGTGTCGGAACCGTAACTTCGGGGCCGATGTGGGAGTTTGCGGTGTGTCGCCGGTCGGGTTGTTATAGCCTCTCGAACATGCGTACGAATGAGGTGATGGGTCGGCTCGAGGCCGCCGTCAGCGCCCTGGGGGACGTCGACGTCTCCGCGTGGTCCGAGGACACGCTCAAGGAACAGCTCGGCGACCTGTCCGCCGCGCTTGTCGCTCTCGACACGGTGCTCTCCCGGGTCGCCGAGGAAATCCGCGCCCGCGGCCTGCGCATCGAGGAACCCGTCTCGGCCTGACCCACCACCCCGGCGGGCGCAGGTTTTCCGACGCCCGGGCACGGCAATGCCCGGGGTCGTGTCGGGGGTGGCTGGCAGGATGGAGCCGTGCGGTTCCTCGACCTGGCAGCCACCTCCGCCGCCGTCGGCGCCACCCGGGCCCGGCGGACCAAGGTGGAGCTGCTCGCTGCCGCGTTGCGGGCGCTCGACCCGTCCGAGGTCCCGGCGGGCGCCGGCTGGCTGGCCGGCGAGCTGCGCCAGCGGCAGACCGGGGTCGGCTGGGCGAGCCTGCGTGACCTGCCGCCGCCGGCCGCCGAGCCGACCCTGACCGTGGCCGCCGTCGACGCGGCCATCGACGAGATCGCGTCCGTGCACGGGCCGGGTTCCCAGGCCCGCCGCCGGGCGCTGCTGGGCGCGCTCTACTCCGCCGCCACCGCCGATGAGCAGCGGCTGCTGACCGGCCTGTTCAGCGGTGAGCTGCGCCAGGGCGCGCAGGCGGGGCTGCTCGCCGACGCGGTGGCCCGGGCCGCCGACGTGCCGCTCGTCGCCGTACGCCGGGCGTTGCTGCTCGCCGGTGACCTGCGCGCGGTCGCGGTCGCCGCGCTCGACGGGGGCGCGGCGGCACTGGGCGCCTTCGGCCTCCAGGTCGGCCGCCCGCTCGCGCCGATGCTGGCCCAGAGCGCGCCCTCGGTGGACGAGGCGCTCGCGGCCACGGGCACCCCCGCCGTGGTCGACGTCAAGCTCGACGGCATCCGGATCCAGGTGCACCGCTCCGGCGACGACATCGCCGTGTTCACCCGCAGCCTGGACGACATCACCGCCCGGGTGCCGGAGGTGGTCGCCGCCGTGCGGGCGCTGCCCGCCCGCGAGCTGGTGCTCGACGGGGAGGCGATCGGGCTCGACGAGACAGGCCGGCCGCTGCCCTTCCAGCAGACGTCGAGCCGGGCGGCGCGGCGCGCCACGCCGAGCAGCACCGGCGCCGCCCCGGTCGCCCCGGCCGTGGCCGCCGCCGGGACGACGGGCGCGACAGTGCTGACGCCGTACTTCTTCGACCTGCTGCACCTCGACGGCGACGACCTGATCGACAGACCCGGCCGGGAGCGCTGGGCCGCGCTCGACGCCGCGGTCGACGCCTCGCTCGTGGTCGGCCGGGTGGAGGTCGACGGCCCGGAGCGGGCCGGCGAGGCGTTCGCCGCCGCCATCGACGCCGGCCAGGAGGGGGTGGTGGTGAAGGCGCCCGACGCACCCTACGACGCCGGCCGGCGGGGATCCGCCTGGGTGAAGGTGAAGCCCCGGCACACCCTCGACCTGGTGGTGATCGCGGTCGAGTGGGGCAGCGGCCGCCGGGAGGGCTGGCTGTCCAACCTGCACCTCGGCGCCCGCGACCCGCGCACCGGCGACTTCGTCATGCTCGGCAAGACGTTCAAGGGCCTCACCGACGAGCTGCTGCGCTGGCAGACCGAGCGCTTCCTCGCCCTCGCCGTCGAGCACGGCGACTGGGAGGTGCGGGTCCGCCCCGAGCAGGTGGTCGAGATCGCCTTCGACGGGGTGCAGACCAGCTCCCGCTACCCGGGCGGGATGGCGCTGCGCTTCGCCCGCGTGGTGCGCTACCGCGACGACAAGACGGCGGCGGAGGCCGACACCATCGACGCCGTACGCGCCATCCACGCCGGCCGCGTCACCGGCTGAGCGGTCCGGCGGGGCGGGTCAGGCGGCGCCCTGCGGCGCGGGCTCGGCGGCCCGGTCGACGGGCTGCCGCGGTCCCACGCCCGCCAGCCGACGGGCCTCCCGGCGGGCCACCCAGCCGTAGCCGAACAGGGTCATCGCGGCGAAGATCCACCACTGCACGACGTAGCCGAAGTTCTGCCAGTTGTTGTTGTATCCGACCGGCACGTCCTTGAACGCGGGGTCGGCCGCCGGGGTCTGCTCGTCGAGCAGCAGGTACGCGCCGTGCACGGGGTAGGGCAGTTCCCGGGCCAGCCGGGGCACGCCGATCCGCCGGGTCTCCAGCTTGCCGTCGCGCCGGGTCACGGCGACCGAACCGCTCTCGCTCAGGTGCACCCGCCCCGTCACGGTGACCTCGCCGGGCGGGAGGGCCGGCACCTCCGGCTGGACGGTCGCGTCGCCGCCCCGGGCCGGCGGGATCCAGCCACGGTCCACCAGCACGGCCGTGCCGTCGGCCAGCACGAGCGGGGTGACCACCTCGAAGCCGACCGTGCGGTCCACCGAGCGGCCCCGGACCAGGACCACGTTCGCCGGGTCGTAGCGGCCGGTCACGGTGACCTTCGTCCAGGCCTTCTCCGCGGCGGGGGCGGGGCCGGCCGTGCCGTTGCCGCCCGTCGGGGCCGGCAGCACGTCCCGCAGCGGCACCGGGGCCATCCGCAGGCCGGCGTCGATCCGCTCGTTGGCCTCCGTACGGCCGTGGTAGCGGTCCAGCTGCCAGTTGCCGAGCAGCACCATCACCGCCGAGGCGACCAGGGTCAGTGCGAGAATGCCCAGCCAGCGCGGCGTCAGCAGGAACCGGTACACGCCCACGAGGCTACCCCTGTGACCGGAGGCACTTGCTTCGACAGCCCCCATCGCGGACCCGGGCGGGGTGCCGGCGACTCCGCCCGGCGACGCCCGACACCGCCGGCGGGCCCGTTCGGCGGCGACCGCGCGGCGGCCGCTTCGGCTATCGTCACGCGGGCGGACCGCGCGGTCGGCCCGCCGCAGGTCCCCCCGCCGCCCCGCAAGGGAGTCGATGATGACCGTCGTGCCGCGCCTGGTGCTCAGCGCGCCGTCCTCCGGCCACGGCAAGAGCGCGCTGGCGATCGGGCTGCTCGCCGCGTTCGCCGACCGGGGCGTCGACGTCGCCGGGTTCAAGGTCGGCCCCGACCGCGTGGACGCCGCGTACCTCGGGCTGGCCGCCGGCCGCCCCGGTCGGATCCTCGATCCCCGGCTGGTCGGCGCCGACCGGATCGCCCCCCTCGTCGGCCACGGCGCGGCCGGCGCCGGGCTCGCCGTGGTGCAGGGCAGCATGGGCCTGTACGACAGTCTCGCCGGCCGCCCGGAGAGCGAGTCGACGGCCGCCGTGGCCACCGCGCTGCGCAGCCCGGTCGTGCTGGTGGTCGACGTCGCGGCGACGGGACAGTCGGTGGCCGCCCTGGTGCACGGCTTCCGGTCGTACGACGAGCAGCTCTGGCTCGGCGGGGTGATCCTCAACCGGGTGGCGTCCTCCCGGCACGAGGAGCTGCTGCGCGCGGCGCTGGACGACATCGGCGTGCCCGTCTACGGCGCGCTGCGCCGCCAGGACCTGCCGTCCGTGCTGCCCGCCCGCCGCTACGGGGCGGTGCCCGCGCTCGCCCGCACCGACGAGGCGACCCGCGCGGTCCGCCGGCTCGGCGAGGCGGTCGCCGCCACCGTCGAGCTGGACCGGCTGCTGGCCCTGGCCCGCTCCGCGCCGCCCCTGCCCGCGCCGCCCTGGACGCCGCAGGCCGGGCGGGAGGACGCCGGTACGCGCCCGGTCGTCGCGGTCGCCGGGACGCCGGGCGGCAGCTACAGCGATCCCGAGACCGTCGAGCTGCTCCGGGCGGCCGGCGCCGAGGTGGTGACGGTCGACCCGTTGCACGACGAGGCGCTGCCCGCCGGCACCGGCGCGCTGGTCGTCGGCGGTGGGCTGCCCGAGTCGTACGCCGAGCTGCTCTCCGCCAACCGCCGGCTCTGCATCGCGGTCGCCGAGCTGGCCCGCACCGGGCGGCCGGTCGTCGCCGAGGGGGCCGGCCTGCTCTGGCTGGCGCGGGAACTGGACGGACTGCCCATGTGCGGCGTGCTCGACGCGGTGGGGACGCGCCGCGACGGCCTGGTGGTGGGCTACCGGCAGGCGACCGCGTTGACCGACAGCCTCGTGGGGCCGGCGGGCACGGTGGTGGCGGGGCACAAGGAGCACCGCGGCGTGCTCACCCCGCGCGCCGGGGCACGGCCGGCGTGGAGCTGGGACGGCGGGGCGCCCGAGGGCTTCGTCTGGCGGGGCGTGCACGCCTCGCAGCTCACCCTGCACTGGGCGGCGTACCCGCAGCTGGCGGCCCGCCTCGTGGACGCGGCGGTGGCGGCGGCGGCCGACCCCGCGACCGCCCGGCCCGACGGGGTGCCCGCGTGATCGGTCAGGTGGCGGTCCGCCGCTTCCCGGCGCTGACCGTCTCCACGCCCCGCACCGAGGTACGCGCGCTGACCGGGGCCGACGCGGCGGCGGCCGACGAGGTCTTCGCCGACCGGCAGACCCGGCGGTGGCTGCCGCTGGCCGACACCTCGGGTCAGATCGACGGGCTGGCCTGGTGCACCGACCTGGCGCGGCAGCGGCGCGACAGCGGCGACGGCGACCACTACGCGGTGGTACGCCGGGAGGACGACCTGGTGGTGGGCTGCCTGTGGACGCGGCGCACCGACTGGGGCGCCCGGTGCACCGAGGTCTCCTACGCGATGGCGGCGCACGCACGGGGCTTCGGCCTGGCGGCCGAGGCGGTCGACGCGCTGGCCATCGCGCTGATCCTCGAACACGGCTTCCAGCGCGTCGAGCTGCGGGTCGCTCCCGGCAACCTGGCCTCCCGCCGGGTCGCCGAGAAGGCCGGGTTCAGCTACGAGGGCCTGCTCCGCAACGCCGGCTACGTCCGGGGCGGCCGGGTTGACCTGGAGGTCTGGTCCCTCGTCTCCGCCGACCTGCGCTGACTGTGAGGCTGGCCGGGTCGGCCCGAAGGTGATGGGCTGATGGCTGGTGGCAGCGGACGTGACTCTTGCCCTGACTGGCTTCGTGCCTTTG